>JALYIA010000033.1 GCA_030776065.1 Acidobacteriota bacterium | reverse complement strand
CCCTCATCCTCCCCCAGCTCGTCGCCACGTTTCACCTCGCGCCACAGCCCTTCATCCCGCCGCACAGCCCATCCGTCCGCCCCGCACTTGCCAGCCGTACTATGCGAAAATTAGAGAGATGATCTCTGTCTCCAATGTCACGATGCGGTACGGCGCCAAGCTCCTCTTCGAGGACGTCTCCGTCACCTTCACCTCCGGCCGACGCTACGGCCTCACCGGCCCCAACGGCGCCGGCAAGTCCACCTTCATGAAGGTCCTCTCCGGCGAGCTCGAGCCGCAGAAGGGCAACGTCGTCCGCCCGCGCAAGCTCGGCGTGCTCTCGCAGAACCAGTACGCCTTCGACCAGTACCGCGTCATCGACACGGTCATCATGGGCAACAAGCCCCTCTGGGCCGCCCTCGAAGAGCGCGAGATCATCTACAACAAGCCCGAGATGACCGACGAAGACGGCTCCCGCCTCGGCGAGCTCGAAGGCATCGTCGGCGAAGAGGATGGCTACGAGGCCGAAGCCAACGCCGCCATCCTCCTCCAGGGACTCGACATCGAAGACGCGCTCCACGACCGCAAAATGTCCGAGCTCCAGGGCGGCCAGAAGGTCCGCGTGCTGCTCGCCCAGGCCCTCTTCGGCGACCCCCAGGCGCTGCTGCTCGACGAGCCCACCAACTACCTCGATCTCGACTCCATCCTCTGGCTGCAGGACTTCCTCGTCCGGTACAACGGCACCCTCATCACCATCTCGCACGACCGCCACTTCCTCAACTCGGTCTGCACCCACATCGCCGACATCGACTACGAGACCATCATCCTCTACAACGGCGGCTACGACGACATGGTCGAGCAGAAGACCGCCATCCGCACCCGCATCGAAAGCCAGAACGAGCAGCGCGAGAAGAAGATCGCCCAGCTCAACGACTTCATCGCCCGCTTCTCCGCCGGCACCCGCTCAAGCCAGGTGAACTCGCGCAAGAAGGAGGTCGAGCGCCTCGCCACCACCGACCTCGCCCGTTCCAACATTCAGCGCCCCTTCATCCGCTTCGAGCAGGCACGCCCCTCGGGCAAGCACGTCCTCGAGATCGAAAACGTCTCCAAGGGCTACCCCCAGAAGGACGGCACACTCCTCGAAGTCATCAGCAACTTCAATGCCTCCTGCCTGCGCGGAGACAAGATCGTCCTGATGGGCCGCAACGGCCAGGGCAAGACCACCATGCTCAAGGCCCTGCTCGCCAACGCCCCCGGCGTCACCGAGACCGACGTCTCCATCGACTCCGGCACCGTCAAGTGGGGACACGAGGCCCAGATCGGCTACTTCGCGCAGGACATCAAGCAGTCCATCGAGCCCGGCCTCACCGTCAACGACTGGCTCCACCAGTTCGACCCCCAGGCCACCAAGGAAGACATCCGCGGCATCCTCGGCCAGATGCTCTTCAAGGGCGAAGAAGGCCTCAAGAAGACCGAGGTCCTCTCCGGAGGCGAAGCCGCCCGCGTGCTCTTCTGTAAGCTCATGCTGCAGAAGCCCAACGTCCTGGTGCTCGACGAGCCCACCAACCACCTCGACCTCGAGAGCATCAACGCCCTCAACCTCGCGCTCCAGAAGTACGACGGCACCGTGCTCCTCGTCACCCACGACCTCGACCTCATTGACGAGGTCGCCACCCGCATCTGGCACTTTTCCGGCGGCCCCGCCGACTTCCACATCGAAGACCACAAGGGCCCCTACGCCGAGTACAAAGAAAAGCACGCCCTCGCCGCAAAGTAGCCCTGTTCAAAGTAGCCCGCTTCAAAGTAGCTCTGTTCACAGTAGCCCTGTTCCAAGTAGCCCGCTTCAAATTAGCCCTGTTCCGCCGCCCGCATTGATTCGCCTCTCTCTTGTTTGTCATTCCCGAAGGGAATCTGCTTTTCGCCTTCGTTTGTTATTCCCGCTCTTCGTTTGTCATTCCCGAAGGGAATCTGCTTCCCCCCTTCGCGCAACCCACGCAGCCGGGTGCCCAACCACCCATTTGTCCCCGCCCGCCACCATCAGGCACACTCACCTGATATGGTCCGCGTCGGCGTAGACGAAAGCCTCTCCGAAGAACTCCTCACCGGCTTCCCGCCCGAAGCCCAGATCGTCCGCATCCCGAAGGCGCCCGCAGCGGCCATCGACGTCGACCTCTGGATCCTGCCCTTCGCGCGCAAGGAAGCCGAACAAACCTTCGCCCGGCTGCGCGGCGTCCGCGTCGTCCAGTCCCTCATGGCGGGCGTCGATTGGATCACGCCCTGGCTGCCGAAGCACATCACCCTCTGCGACGGCCGAGGCATCCACGACATCTCGGCCTCCGAGTGGGTCGTCGGTGTCATCCTCGCCAGCATGAAGCGTCTGCCACACTACCGCGACCTCCAGGCGCAGCAGCAATGGCGCGGCTTCGCTCGCCCCGATGAGTCGCTCGACACCGAACCGGGCGCAGCGCGAGGCCTCTACCGCGTCCTCGCAGAAGACATCGCCGGCAAGCACATCCTCATCGTTGGATACGGCTCCATCGGCCAGGCCATCGAAGCGCGCCTCGCGCCCTTCGGCGTCACGCTTACCCGCATCGCCCGCGGCTCGCGCGCCCAGGACGCGGCCGGCCCGCAGGTCCACGCAATCGGCGAGCTGCCCGCCCTGCTCCCGCTCGCCGACGTCGTCGTCCTGATCGTTCCGCTGACCGAACAGACCCGCGGCCTGATCGGAGAGCGCGAACTCGCTCTGATGAAGCGCGGCGCGCTGCTGGTCAACGCGGCGCGCGGACCCGTCGTCGATACCGCTGCCCTCATCGAAGCGCTGGGGAACAACCGCCTTCGCGCCGCCCTCGACGTCACCGATCCCGAACCGCTGCCCGCAGGCCATCCGCTGTGGTCTGCGCCCAACTGCCTCATCACGCCGCACATCGGCGGCTCAACGCCAGAGTTCATCCGCCGGGCCTTCCGCTTCGCCGCCGCGCAGGTCGAGCGCTTGGCCCGCGGCGAGCCGCTCCACAACATCGTCGGCGAAGCCGGCTACTGACCGGCCGGTTAGCTTACGTGCACGTCAACGTTCCGCTCTGCGGCCCGATTCGGCGTATGTGTAGTGCCGCCTGTCCCGCTCACGACAGGCGACAACGAGGCGACAACGAGGCGACACGAGGCGACCGTACTCGCGCCAGACGCCGCAGCAAAGGACGTCGCGGCCGATCGTGCGAAGAGGAAGAACCTACTCCTCTTCTTCCTCCTCGTCCTCGTCGTCCTCTAGCTCTTCGTCGTCCTCGTCCTCATCCTCTTCCTCGTCGTCATCCTCGAGGTCATCGTCGTCTTCTTCTTCGTCGTCTTCCTCTTCATCGTCCGCGTCTTCCTCGTCGTCTTCATCTTCTTCGTCGAGGTCGTCGTCGTCCTCGTCTTCCTCGTCGTCTTCGTCCAGGTCCTTGACTGGCTGGGCGAGGTAGTCAGCGGCGTGGAGGCAGAAAAGCTCGTCGACGGGCGGCATGAAAGGCGCAGGCTGCGGATTCAACATGGTGATTCTCTCCTCGGGTTGAATTTCGATTGGATGCAAGGTGTTGGACGCGGAGTGTCCGGTTCGGTTTGGCCCGGGAGCGTCTTTATCCCCCGCTGTCGGCCACGGCACGCAGCTGCGCTTGGGTCGGCCGGGGCGAGGACAAGCTGACCGCAATCAGGCAGAGAACGCTGGCAGCCAATGCGGGAAGAATGGCATCCCGCTCGGCCAGCCTGGCGGGAACATGCGCGTGCACCAACGCGGAGTCCCAGAACACGGTCACAACCGTGCCCGTAAAGATCGACGCCACCGCGGCCCACGCCGTCGCGCGCCGCCAGTAAAATGCCGCCAGGATCACAGGCGTCAGCGCCGCCGCGTAGATCGTGTACGCGTAGAGCGACTTCTTCAGCACGCTCTCCGTGTGGAGCGCCTGGTAGAGCGCCCACAGGCCAAGCGCGGCCACCATCAGCCGCGAGACCAGCAGCACCTCGCGATTGCCGGCCTCACGCCGCACGTAGCGCACGTAGATGTCGTTCACCAGGTTTGTGGCCGGCGAAAACAGGTAGTTGTTGGCGGTCGAGATGATCTTCGCGAAGATCGCGCCCAGCAGCAGCGCGCCCAGCAGGTGCAGCAGGTAGAGCTCGATCTGCGGCGTGGGCGTCTGGCCCGTCCGCACCGCCGTAGCGAGGCCATTGTCGTACAGCGTCACCACCGCCTGTGCGGGCTCGAATCCATGCAGCCCGATGTAGGCCAGGATCTCCCGCGGATGCTCGTGCACCTCGCCCGCCGGGAACACCGCCGAGCCCGCCACCGCGAGCGCGACGATCACCGTCTCCAGCAGCACCGTACCGACGATCCAGCCGACCACGGCACGCGACGCATCCTTCTCCGACCTGGCCGAGAAGAACTTCTGGTACATCGACTGGTTGCCGAGCATCAGCAGGCACGTGGGCAGAAACAGCTCCAACGCCTGCACGAAGCTGAGGTTGCCAAGCGGCTGAAAGTGAGTCGCGGGAAGCGCCGCATGCACCGCGCTCCATCCGCCGAAGCGATGCACCACCACAGGCAGCGCCACGCACAAGGTAACCGTCGCCAGCAGCCCGATCGCCACATCCATGTACGCGACCGAGCTCATTCCGGCGATCGCCGTGAACACCACCACAAAGCCGGCGATCAGGTAGCGGCCGCCCACCGGCGTTACGGTGTCCGGCAGAATCAGGTGCAGAATATCGCCGCCGCCGATCATCTGGTAGCTCGTGATCGCGGTGTACGCGAACAGTACTGCGATCACACCCAGCAGACGCGCTGTCTGGTTGTAGCGCGCCTCCAGCAGATCGGGGATCGTGAACTGCGCAAAGCGCCGCGCGCGTGGTGCGATGAAGTAGATCAGCGCCAGACCGGCCCATCCGCCCGCGCCCTGCCACAGCGCGGCGAAGCCGTTGCGGTACGCGTTCTCCGCCCCGCCGAGCAGCGAACCCGAACCGATCCAGCTCGACAGCAGCGTGAACACCAGTACGAACGCCGGCAGCGAACGGCCCGCCACCAGGTAGTCCGCCCGCGTCTTCACCTTGCCCAGACGGGTCAGCGAGACCGCCAGCAGCGTCACCACAATCAGCGCCAGAACCGCAGCATACAGAGTCATACGTGTGTCGCCATCCTACCGCACCGGCCGAGGAGGTACGATGAACACCACCATGAACGTATGCCTTCTTCTCGCTCTGGCAGCGCTCGAATGCATCGTCGGCTACGCTGCCGCGCAGCCTCGCACCGAGTTGCAGCGACAGGGCACAGAGCCGCGGCGACAGGACACAGAGCCGCAGCGACAGGCGCGCGACAGGGCCTGGCGCACCGCGATCCGGCATCAGTTGTACGTCCCGGAGCGTCTGCCCGCGCTCGAAGCGACGACGCGCTCCACCTTCTCGCCTGTCGCGGGCGTGGTCGCCGACCGCGTCACGTATCGAACGGCGGACGGCATGCTGGTCCCCGCGATCGTGTACCGTCCGGATCCTGCCGCGACCCGCTGGACCGGAAGGCTTCCCGGCATCGCAATCGTGAACGGACACGGCGGCGACAAGTACTCCTGGTACGCCTTCTACTCCGGCATGATGTTTGCCCGGGCCGGCGCGGAGGTGCTCACGTACGATCCCATCGGCGAAGGCGAGCGCAACGCGGAGGGCAAGTCCCGCGCGTCCTCGCACGACAGGTGGGTGGAACCGGCCGCGGGGCTGGAACGCACCGATTGGGGCCAGCGGCTCGGCGGCCTGATGCAGGTGGATGCCATGCAGGCGGTGCGGTACCTGCAGTCGCGGCCCGAGGTGAACCCTGCGCGCGTCGCTCTGCTCGGCTACTCCATGGGAGCGTTTGTGGCGGGCATCACCGGGGCGATCTGGTCTCCGCAGGACGGCCCTGCGCTCCACGCGGTGCTGCTCTCGGGCGGCGGCACGTACGACGACGCAGCCGACGGCGGCAAGGCCTACGACGTGGGCAAGCTGCCCTGCCAGGCGCCGGTCTGGCTCTCGCTCAAGATTCTGGGCGAGGGCTTCCACCGGCGCGGCGCCATCCTGTACGCGCTCAACGCGGACCGCGGACCCATGCTGGTCGAGAACGGCTCGGACGATGAGGTGATGGATATCCCGCATCGCACGCCGGAGTGGTTCGCCGCACTCCGCGCGCAGGCGATTGCGCTCCACGGCTCCGACCGCACGATGTTCACCACGCACGTGGATGCAGGAAAGAGCCACCGCACCGCCTGGGTCGAGCGACCCGGAGTGGCATGGCTGAACCAGCAGCTACACTTTGCGCTGTGGTCCGCGGCGGGCATCGCGTCCTTGCCGACGACGCACATCAGCACGTGGGCCGCGGCAAACCATGTCGACATCAGCCAGAGCTCCCTGGCCGAGTCTCGCGAAGGAGGCCTGGACGCCCTGGGCGTTGGGCTGCCGGGCGTCTCGCGGAGCGACCTGACCGTTCTGCCGGCGGCGGAACGGCGACAGCGCGCCGGGGAGCTGACGTACGAGGCATGGGCAGCGAAGACGCTTGAGGCCGAAGCGCAGGCGGCGGTGTCGCCGTGATGCACGTGCGAAGCGCAGGCGGCAGACTCAGAGCGCAGGCTCGAGCCCTCAGCGCGTATACAGATACGTGCCGCAGAGGTCGGGTGAGTTGGCCAGGCCTTCGCCACGGAAGGATGGCGGCTTGGCTCCGGACAGGAACACAATCTCGAGCGAACGCCCGGCGACGAG
Source organism: Acidobacteriota bacterium (assembly GCA_030776065.1). Taxonomy (GTDB): domain Bacteria; phylum Acidobacteriota; class Terriglobia; order Terriglobales; family Acidobacteriaceae; genus Edaphobacter. The sequence goes on along the minus strand of JALYIA010000033.1, from coordinate 73,453 downwards.
CGTCACCATCCACGTGGTGTCGTCCGCGCCGCAGAGCGTGTTCTTGCGGAGAAACTTCCGCGTGGCCGGGATGTCGATTCGGTAGAGGCTTCCCGTTCCCGGAGGCGAGGCTGGGTCGGGATTGAACGCAGCGGCGATCTCCCCCGCCTCCAGCGCGCGGATGCGCGAGACGGAGAAGGCGATGAAGTTGATCGTCAGCTTGTCCGGGGTGAGCGCGATATCGCCGGTGATCGAGCGCGCCGTCTGGTTTTGTGCGCGCCACATGCCGTTCTCCTGCGCGGAGCAGGCGAGGGGAGACACAAGAAGAGCGGCAAGGGTGATTCTGAGCGGGAGACGCATCGTGGTTGGGTCTGTCGCCCAACAGTATACGGTTCGAGGGCGGGCTCCCATAGCAACGGGCGGTAGGGCGTAGCGACGGGCGATGGCGCGTCTAGGCCGCTGCTAGGCCGCTGCCAGTTCCAACTCCTGTGCGGCCTCCGCCGCGGCGGCCTGCTTCCAGTCGCCGAGCGAGCGGCTCAGCAGTGCGACCGCGCAGCCCTCGCCGCACAGCACAATGATGTCTTCGTTCAGAGCGAGCTGCCAGCTCCACGGCATGAAGACGATCCCGGAGGGCGTGATCTTCGCCAGCACCCAGTGATTGCTGGTCTTTCGTTGCACCCCGCAAACGCAGGTAAATACAGAGGTAGCTGCCATCGTCGTTTTCCCTTCTCAGCGGTCGGCGTGAGAGTCTTTCCCCAACACTGTTGCAAGCGGCGTGCCAGACTCAACAGAAGCCGGTTCGTCCCTTGTTTTCAGTGCAAGCCGAAGCTTCGCAACCACGAGGCGAGAGGAACTTTCTGCCAACGGCAGAGAAAGTGGTACAAAGTTCCCCACGGTATGCCTGCGGTGGTGAAGTGTGGCTCTATAGGTTGGATGCACGGGAGCCCTTCGCGGACTCTCCGGATCTCCCGCTACCCCTTTGGTAACCAGGTACGGTAGTAACCGAGCGGGGCCGCCGCGGGCGCCCGGAGGAGTGGTTGCCGCGTCCCCGGTTCTCGCTTAGGGGTAGATGCGGTTGAGCGTGCGGGCAAACGGGATGGTCTCCCGTACGTGGTCCAGGTTACAGATCCAGGCGACCAGGCGTTCGATTCCCATGCCGAAGCCCGAGTGCGGAACGGAGCCGTAGCGCCGGAGGTCGAGGTACCACTCGAACGCGGCGAGCGGCAGACCGTGCTCCTCGATGCGCGACTTGAGCAGCTCGTAGGAGTCGATGCGCTGGGAGCCGCCGATGATCTCGCCGTAGCCCTCGGGTGCAAGCACGTCCACGCACAGAGCCTTGCTCGGGTCCGCGGGATCGGGCTGCATGTAGAACGCCTTGATGGCCGCGGGGTAGCGGTGGATCATGACCGGGCGGTCGAACTGGCTGGAGATGTAGGTCTCGTCGGGCGAGCCGAAGTCGTCGCCATCCGCATGCGGGCTCTCGAGCTTGCCGGCCTTGTACGCCTCGTCGAGCATGGCGTGCGCCTGCTCGTACGTGAGACGCGGGAAGCCGCCCGAGACGATCGGCTCAAGCGTTGCGATGTCGCGCTGGATGGTCGTGAGGTCGGCGCGGTGGTGCTCGAGGACGTAGCGCACGATGTGCACGAGAAATGCCTCTGCGAGATCCATCAGGCCGTTCAGGTCCATGTACGCCACCTCGGGCTCGATCATCCAGAACTCCGTCAGGTGGCGGCGCGTCTTCGACTTCTCCGCGCGGAAGGTGGGGCCGAAGGAGTAGACCTTGCCGAGTGCCATCGCGGTCGATTCGATGTAGAGCTGGCCGGACTGGGTGAGGAAGGCGGGTTCGCCGAAGTAGTCGAGCTCGAACAGGGTGCTGGTGCCTTCGCAAGCGGCGGGCGTCAGGATCGGTGGATCTGTGCGCACGAAGCCGTTGGTGTCGAAGTACTCCTGCGCGGCGCGCATGATGGCTGCGCGGATCCGCAGGATGGCGGACTGCCGCGGCGTGCGTACCCAGAGGTGCCGATGCTCCATCAGGAACTCGACCCCATGCTCCTTGGGCGAGATGGGGAAGGGCGTGGTCTCGGGGACGAGATGGACGACCTCGACGTCCTGCACGTCCAGCTCGACGCCCGAGGGCGCACGCGCATCGGCCCGCACCAGCCCGGTGACGACGACCGCAGACTCCTGCGTGAGCGACTTGACGCGCTCGAAGACCTCAGGCGCGACCGCCCCCTTGGGAACGATTCCCTGCACGGTTCCGCTGCCGTCGCGAAACATGGGAAACAGCAGCTTGCCCGAAGAGCGGATGTTGTACAGCCAGCCGCGCAGGGTAACGATCTCGCCGCAGTGCTGCGGGAGCGAGGCGATGGTGGTCAGGACAGGGGAGGTCCCGGACGGTGCGGCTTCGGTTGCTTCGGTTCCAGACATGGTCGTTGCTTTCCCAAACGTTGTTGTGCGGCCAGACGTTGTTGTGCGGCCAGAAGTGTTGTGTCGCGCGGCGGAGGCTTGCGTCTAGCGGCTGGCGACGGGATCCACTTCGAGCAGGGCGCGGAAGGCGCGCTCCGCCTGGTCGGTTACGACGGCAGCCGGACGCTCGCGATTGGGTGCGGGCTCGAAGACTCCCGGGGTGTCGACCGGCAGGCCCGCGGCCGCGGCGTGCACCGCGCTCCAATCGACCGTGCCTTCGCCGGGCCACAGATGTTCGTCGTGCATGTCGGTCGGGCTTGCGAAGTTGCCGAAGGGGCCGTGGTTGTCGTGGAGGTGCAGCTGGCCGATGCGGCTGCCCAGCAGCGCAAACGCTTCGGCATACGGATTCGACGGGGGCCGGGGCTCCCGCGACTTTGGCGCGGCTCCGGGCGATTCCGCGGTCAGGTGCAGGTGGCCGATGTCGAGGCAGACTCCGACGTTGTCGAAGTGGCCGGTCTTCATGATGTACAGCAGATGCTCGGGCGTGGCCACCTCGTTCTGCAGGTTTTCAAGCAGAAGCCGCATGCCGAGCGGAGAGGCGAACGCCTTCAGGTGTTCGATGGCGGTGATCGAGTACTCGATCGCCGCGTCGTCCCACGCGGTGTCGCGCAGGCCGAGGTGCAGCACCGCGGCCGCAAACGGGATGCGCTCCGCGGCTTCGAGTGCGCGCTTCACCTCGTCCATCGCGTCGATGCGCTGCGTCTTCTGCGTGGAGATGAGGTTCAGGTTGGGAGCCACGTGGCGCGACCACTGGGCATCCGCACGATCGCTGACATAGAGGGGCTGGTGCAGCACGGCGCGCACGTCGTTCGACCGAAACCATGCGGCGATCTCCCGCAGGGCCTGCGCGTCCGTGTAGTTGAAGTGGTGGCGAGCCGCGAAGACCTCGATCGTCATGCCGGCTAAGCCGACGCGCGCCCCCGCGGCGGCAAGCGCGTCCAGCAGACCCGGATGCAGGCGCTGATCGAAGAAGGCATGGGTGGACAGACCGGGAACCATAACACCCTCCACGTTACACGAGCGCGATGTGGAGGCGCGGCCCGGGTATGCTGGGACGATGAGCGCTTCGGGATTTGTATGTGCCGCAGCCGCGGCCCTTGCGCTGGCGGCTCCCTTCGCCAACGCGCAGCGGGCCCACGCGGCAGCACCGCGGGAGTCGCGGGGAGTACGGCCGATCACCCTTCGCTCGGCCGGAGGGCACACGACGACGCAGGCGCTCCGGGTCGTCCCCCTGCCTGCCACGTCCAACGGCACCGCGTCCCTCACGGTGCGGCTGCCCACGGCGAGGCGCGGCACACGCGGCGAGCTCTGGCTGGTGGTGGCGGCAGAGGCCAGCGGAACGACGGCCGCGCGCATCACGCTGCGTATTCCGCTCTCCAGCACCGAGGACGTCTACGGGGAGTCGCGCTCCTGCACCGCCGGTCCCGGTGGCGCGCGCGAACTCACCTTCACGGCCGGCATGGACGAGGAGAACTTCGCTGACTTCGCCGCTTCGGCGGCGCCGCACGCGATGCATCTGCTGCTGAACAAGTACCTCTGCCGGGCGCTCGCGGCGCCGTTCCACTGCGACGGGCAGGAGGTCAGGGTTCCTGCGGACTGGACGAGGTGGAGCCTGGCCCCTTCCGCATCGCTTCAGCTCTCGAGCGCTGCACCGGCGACCGCGATCGTGTCCTCCGTCGCGATCAAGAGCACCGGGGTGCCGTTCGACTCCGCCCGCTGCGCCGAGATCGCACCCTCAGAGGGAATGTGCTGCGTTGCAGGAAAAAGCACGGAGTGGCACTGCGGAGGCACACCCGTCGGCGAAGGCTGGCATCAGGTCTCCGGCGAGTGCTTCCACCGCGAGACGGCGGGCCGGTGCGACAGCAGGACCGTGTTCCCTTCGAGCCGCTGAGCAGAGCCGCTGGCAGAGCCACCGAGCAGAGCCTGTTGCGGGAAGCCCGCCAGCCCTACTGCGGTTCGAGTTCGTTGCCTGCCCACGGCGTCTGCGCCTTCTCCACCGTTCGATCCCGCACCGGGGTGCGCAACACGCGGGGCGTGAAGACTGGTCTGCGTCTGCGGCCGCGGCTCGAGTAGGCACCAGGAGTGGGCAGAGGATCGAGGCGGTAGAGGATCAGCAGGTTGCGGTCCGGGTCATCGAACGCGGGGATGGCGCTGACGCGCTCCACGCGATAGAGCGGGCTGAGCGCCTCCATCTTGTCGTCCTCCATGTCGTTCCAGGTGGCGAACCAGCCTGGCCTGTACCTGGCCACGCGATCGATCAGGTTCAGCGTGCCGAAGTCGTCGCAGATGGAGGGCACACCGGTCATCAGCGTGAGTTCGGAGCCCGAGATGGAGAGCAGAAGACGCGGGTGCCCGCTCTTGGCCTCGCGGTCGACGATGTCCTGCACGCGATGTGCGGCGGAGAGCCACGTGTACTCCGGATGGAGGAGGAACTGCGTGGTGTGGGTCGCGGCGCGAACGCCTGTGTACGCCACGGCGGCGCTTGCGAGCGTAAGCACCGCCGCGCCGGCCGCGGTGCGCGTCAGCATGGCGCGCGCGCGGATCCACTCAAATGCGAGCGCCACCAGGGCAGTCAACGGAGGCGCAACCACAAGGTAGTAGCGGGGCTGCAGGTTGGCGTGATAGGTGAGGAACGCGCCATATCCGAGCACCCAGAGCAGAAGCGTGGTGGCGAGAGGATTCCGTTTTGCACCACCGGAGACGATCCGGACGAGGGCCCAGCCGAGGGCGCAGAGCGAGAGCCAGAACAGAGGCCGCCCGACCCACACGGCGTCGGTCAGCGTGTCGAGCAGCAGAGAGTTCAGCGTGTTCCAGCGGAAGCCCGTGTAGGTGTTAGCGCTGAACAGGTAGCGGTAGTCGACCGTAAACCGCGGCCGGACAAAGAGCCTGTAGTATCCGCCCCACAGCAGCGCGGCGACCGTGCCGGCGAGCGCGGCCGAGCGCAGAAGCGGCCACAGCCGATACGCACACCCGGCGTACAGCATCCAGAGAATCGCGGGAAACAGAAACAGGGCTGTCGTCTTGGTGAGGATGGCCAGCGGGAGCAGAGCCCCGAGCAGCGCGGCCCAGCCCGCGGCACGCGCGCTCATGCGCCATCGAGAGGAGTCGCCGTCGGCTGCGGCGGCGCGTCCGGCGCGGGTCGCGGCGATCAGCGCCAGCACGGTGAGCAGCACAAGCAGAGGCTCTAGAATCGCCAGCCGCGTGAACACGAAGCAGAAGGGGCTCACGGCAAGCAGCACCACGGTCAACGTGGGCGCAAGGGACCGGCGTCCCTGCCAGCGCGACGGCCTGCCCCACAGCCGCAGCAGGCCATACAGCGCACCCAGCGTGAGCGCAAATACGGTGACGCTCAGGGCGCGCGCCGCGGTCAGGCTGACACCCGTGATACGAAACAGCAGCAACTCAAGCGCTGGCCAGACGGGGAGCGCCGCCGCGGCGTTGAAGTCTCCCGGGACGTTCCAGTGCCCGAGCACGTAGTGGCGGATCGCGGCGTCTCCGTACCAGCCCTCGTCCGTGTACTTCGCCCAGTCCTTCCATTGCGAGTTGTTGGGGAAGTCCGCCTTGAGGTGAACGAAGTGCAGCACGACGAACAGGGCTGCCAGTGCGAGCAGCACCACGTCAAGCCAAGGCAACGTGCGGCTCGGCTCGGCGGCAGGCGGGCGCGCCGGGGTTGGGTCGACGGACGACTCGGCGGGCGCCTCGGTCAGGCCAGGGGCTGGGTCAAGGAGAGAGGCTAAGGTCTCTGGCATAAGAAGAGTGGAGTACCAGCGAGCGCGTCCGGTCATAAGACGCATTCCGGAGGACCAAAGCAGCCCGCGGCAGGCACGGGCTTCCAGTGAAATTCAGGCGGAGGCGACGCACGCTCCATGGCTGACTGTAGCACTACTCGCTCCGTCTGCCAGCAGGCATACGGCTCGCCATCAGGCGCCGGCGTATGGAGCCGGCTGCCCGAATGCCGGCGGCAGCGGCACCCGCGATCCATCCGCGTGCGTCTCGTAGCTATCGACCGCGAAATGCATCAACACCGCGTTTCCGAAGGAGGTGGTAATCGCCACATCGGCGGCATCGCGGCCCGCGGCCATCAGGATGCGGCCCATGCGTGGCTCGTTGTGCCGCGCGTCCATGGTCCACCAGCGGCCATCCAGAAAGACCTCGTACCAGGCGCTGAAGTCGCCGGGCCCGCTGTACGGCCAGCGGATGTCGCCGAGGTAGCCGGTCACGTAGCGGGCGGGGATGTTCTGGCAGCGGGAGAGGGTAATCGCGAGGTGCTGGAAGTCGCGGCACACACCCACGCGCTCGGTAAACACGTCCATCGCGGTCTTGGTGGGACGCGCGGCCTGATAGTCGAAGCGGACCTTCGCATGCACCCAGTCGCGGATAGCCGTGGCGCGGGTCCAGCCCGGAGTCATCCAGCCGAACAGGTCCTGGGCCACGGGGACAAAGCGGTCCACCTCACAGTAGCGCGAGGGCAGAAGAAACTGCAGCACCTCGTCGGGAAGCTGATCGACCGGAGCCTGCTGCGCCTGGGTCGCGATGGGGTCGGGGAGCGGCTCTGCCTCCACCACACTGTAGTAGGAGAGGCGGAGATGACCCGCGGGAGCCACAAACCGTGTGCACCGGTTTCCGAAGCTGTCGTAGTACTCCGTTGTGGGCACGTGCAGCGTCTGCTCGGGTCCGCCGGGCTGAGGCAGGGACTCGACCGTCAGCTCGTCGCCGGAACGAAGGCTCGTGTGCAGCGAAGGATGCAGATGCAGCAGCGCCACGGTGGGCGTGGGATGGGCAAGCTGGAACTGGATGTCAAACTCGGATCGTATGAGCATGGCGCCGCCTTCGTCCTGTTGGATTGCGAGATGTTTACCAGAGTGAATTTGCTTGTAGTTTAGATGCAAATCCCCAACGCTCGCCTTTGCTTGGGCCGCGGCGGCGCCATGCGGTATGGTTAGAAGCACCGGGGGAGAGAGTTTGCCCGCATCGGCACGACCCGCATCGGCGCGACCCGCATCGGCACAACACGAGCGGCGCTACCTTCCACCCTGGGCGATGGGCCTGGCGGTTGCGCCTCTGGGCTTCTACTTCGGCTTCATCTCTACCGCTACGCCGATCCTGCTGCGCGCACGGGGCGTTCCCCTGGCACAGATCGCCGAGGTCTCCGGCCTGGGCTTCTCGCCTTCCTTCTGGGCCTTTCTCCTCTGCCCGATTCTGGACGTTCGCTTCTCCAAGCGTACGTATGCGCTTGTGTTCGCCGCCATCTCCGCGATGTGCCTGGCCGCGTGCACCCTGCTAACGGCACATCTGACTTCGTTCACGATCGTGCTTACCGCGGGGTGCGCCGCAGCGGTGATCTTCGGCAACGCGCATGGCGGATGGATGCCCGACATCATCCACGACCGGGATTACTCCCAGGTGGGCGGCTTCTCCAACATCGCCAACCTCGGCGCGGCGGGAGCCTTCGCCTGGCTGTCCGTCAGCCTGATCCGCTCCTGTGCGCCGTCGACCGCCGCCATCGTACTGGGCCTGACCACCCTCGCGCCTACCGCGATGCTGTTCTTTATACCCCTGCCTCCGCGGCCCACACGGTCCGCCATGGAGGTCTTCCGCAGCTTCTTCCGGGACCTCTACCGCGTCTCGAGCACACGGCGCTCCATCTTCGGCCTGATGTGCTTCCTGTCTCCCACCGCGTGCTTCGCGCTCACCAACCTGTTCTCCGGCATGGGCTCGAACTTCCATGCGCAGGAGGAGGCCGTGACCCGCATCAACGGACCGCTTGTCGCCCTGGTCTGCTCGCTGGGCTGCTTCGCCGGCATCTGGTTCTGCTCGCGCTTTCTTCGCCGCACCGTGTATGTCGTCGCGGGGTTCGGAGGAGCAGCAGCCGCTCTCTCGCTCATCTGGTTGCCCCACCTGCTGCCCTTCTATGCGGGTGGAGTGCTGGTCTATAACTTCTTCCAGGGCATCAACTACACAGCCTTCACGGCCTTCGAATACGAGATTGTCGGGCCCGCGAACCCGCTCTCCTCCACCCAGATCGCCTTGCTCACCGCCGCGGCGAACACGCCCATCTCCTACATGACCGTGATTGAGGGCCGCGTCTATGCGGGCCACGGGCTTGGGGGCATGCTGGCGGTGGATGGACTCTCTTCGATCGCACTCGGCACCGTGCTGCTGCTGTTGTTTCGCCGCATGGGGAGGGAACAGGCCGCGCCGCTCGCACCCCCGAGCTCTGCGCCGGCGTGAGTGCGCCGCACGTCGCGCGCGAAAGCCGCCATGTGCTACCTTGCAGCCATGAGCACTGAACGGCGCGCGACCGGTTGCAGCGCGGCCTCCCTGCAACCGAATACCCTCGGCTATCGCCCGGCGCCGCTGCGGGCGAGGCGATTGTTCCGCGAAAGGTGACGGAGCGGCCGGTTCACAATGCGCATCCTGCACATCATCACCACCATGGATCCCAAGGCGGGTGGGCCGGCCGAGGTCGTGCGGGTTCTGCTCGCCTACCAGCCGGAGAACTACACGGCCGAGGTTGTCACGGTCGACGACCCCGCGGCGCCATTCCTGCGGGATCTTCCGTTCGCGGTGCATGCGCTGGGCCCGCAGATCTCGGCCTACGGATACTCGCGCGCTCTTCTTCCCTGGCTCGCTGCAAACCGCGGCCGGTTCGACGGTGTGATCGTCCACGGCCTGTGGAACTACATCGGCTGGGCGGCCTGGCGAGCGATGCGGCGCCGCGTGCCGTACGCGGTCTTCACCCACGGCATGCTGGATCCCTACTTCAAGCATGCCTTCCCCGCCAAGCACATGAAGAAGTGGGCGTACTGGCTGGCGGCGGAGTACTGGGTGCTGCGCGACGCCTTCCGTGTTCTGTTCACCTGCGCACCGGAGGCGGAGCTTGCGCGGCAAAGCTTCTGGCTGCATCGCTGGACATCCTACGTCGCCCCCTTCGGGACCGAGCCTCCGCCTGCCCACGAAGGCCGGCAGCGGGAGGCGTTTCTCGCCGCGCAGCCTGCTCTGCGGGACCGCAGGTTTCTCCTCTTCCTGGGGCGCATTCATCCCAAGAAGGGCTGCGACCTGCTCCTCGATGCGTTCATGCTGGTGGCGGATCGGGACCCGCAACTCGACCTCGTGATGGCCGGCCCCGACCCACGGAGCTGGAGGCCGGAGCTCGAGCGCGCGGCCGCCGCGGCCGGGCTGGCGCATCGCGTCCACTGGCCGGGGATGCTCTCGGGCGATGCGAAGTGGGGCGCCTTCCGGGCCGCGGACGCCTTTGTTCTGCCGTCCCACCAGGAGAACTTCGGCATTGCGGTCGCCGAGGCGCTGGCCTGCGGGACACCCGTCCTGCTATCCGACAAGGTGAACATCGCGGCTGAGATCGCGGCGGACGGCGGTGGGCTGATGGAGCAGGATACGGCGGAGGGAACGGAGCGCCTGCTTACGCGCTGGATCGGCATGCCCGCCGCCGAACGCGCGGCCATGTCGGTCCGGGCGCGTGCGTGTTTCGACGCGCGGTACGACGTGCGGGAGAACGCGAAGACGATTGCACGGATCTTCGAAGCCGCGCCGGAGCCATCGCAGAGGTGAAGACAGCGGGCGAGGCGTGCGCCCCGCCCGCTGCCCGCACCGTGTGCTGCTAGCTTGCGGCGACTGCCTGGTGGAGGGCCGCTGCGAGCACCTGCACCTTGTCGGTCGCCTCCCAGGTGAAGTTCTTGTCTGTGCGCCCGAAGTGCCCGTAGGCCGCGGTGGCCTTGTAGATCGGACGGCGGAGGTTCAGGCTCTCGATGATGCCCTTGGGTGTGAGCGAGAAATTAGCGCGCACAAGCGCCTCGAGCTCGTGCTCGTGCAGCTTGCCGGTGCCGAAGGTGTCGACGAGCACAGAGACGGGCTCGGCCACGCCGATGGCATACGCCAGCTGGACCTCGCAGCGCTCGGCGAGCCCGGCAGCGACGATGTTCTTCGCCACGTAGCGCGCCATGTACGCCGCAGAGCGGTCGACCTTGGTTGGATCCTTGCCGGAGAACGCGCCCCCGCCGTGCCGGCCCATGCCGCCATAGGTATCGACGATGATCTTGCGCCCGGTGAGCCCGGTATCGCCCATGGGTCCGCCGATGACGAACCGGCCCGTCGGATTGATGTGGTACTTCGTGTCGCCGTCGAGCAGCTCTGCCGGAATGACCGCCTGGATCACGTGCTTCAGGATGTCGGCCCGCAGCTCGTCGTTGCCCACATTGTCCGCATGCTGGGTCGAGATCACGACCGCGTCCACGCGCACCGGCCTGCTGTCCTCGTCGTACTCCACCGTGACCTGGCTCTTGCCGTCGGGCCGCAGGTAGGCCATCAGACCGGACTTGCGAACCTCGGCAAGGCGCTCCGTGAGCTTATGCGCAAGCGAGATGGCGAGCGGCATCAGCTCCGGCGTCTCGTTGGTCGCGTAGCCGAACATCATGCCCTGGTCGCCCGCGCCGCCCGTATCGACGCCCTGCGCGATGTCTGGCGACTGCTTGTTGATGGTCGAGATCACCGCGCACGTGTTCGAGTCGAACCCGTAGAGCGCGTTGTCATATCCGATGGCGGCTATCGTGCCGCGGACCAGGCCCTGGAAGTCGACGTACGCCTTGGTCGTGATCTCGCCCGCGATGACCACCAGGCCGGTGCAGGTCAGGGTCTCGCATGCCACGCGGCTGTAGGGATCCTGCTCGAGGCAGGCGTCGAGGATCGCATCCGAGATCTGGTCGGCGATCTTGTCGGGGTGACCCTCGGTCACCGATTCACTGGTAAAAAGAAAGCGGTCGCGGTTCGCCAAAGTGTAAGTCCTCCGTAGGCTCGCTGCGGTCTTCTGCAACCCTTTCATTCTAAGCCTGCGTGAAGGACGGGGCAAAGCGGGTGCTGCGTTCAGCGAGGATGCGGCGGTGAACAGCCAGATCCAGCATCCGGCGGGGATAGCGCCGATGCCGGCCGGCTGTCTGGGCTGTCTGCGGGGTACACCTCTGCGGGGTACACCTCTGCGGGGTACACCTCTTAGACGACGGCGGCGCCCCCGGGCAAAATGGGGGCGCCGAACCATCGCCGGGCAAATCGGTTAGAAGTTGAACTTGCCGGCGACTTGCAGAATCCTAGGGTCGCGCGCCGAGGTGACGCCGCCGAACTTTGCGCTGACCGTGCTCGCGGTCGGGTTGCAGTCTCCCGTCGAGGTGCAAACCGTCGCCCAGTTGGTATGGTTCAGCACGTTGAACGCCTCACCGCGCAACTGGAAGGAGGTCTCCTTGTAGATCCGGAAGTTGCGGAACAGCCCGACGTCCACGCGGTAGAAGCCGGGTCCGTTGATGACACCGCGCCGCTCATTGCCGACCTGAACACTGGAGGGCGGAGGCGCGATAAACGCGGTCGGGTTGAACCACGTACCGCGTGTATGCACCGTGGCTACGCCGTAGCCAAAGTTCGGGTTCAGCACCTGGCTGGGACGAAGGCTCGCCGCGCTCGGGCCGATGATGCCCAGGCCGCCCGAGTCGTTCGCCACGCCGCCGTTACTCAACGCCGAGTTGTACAGGCTCGGGATGCCGTTGTAATCCACGGTTGTGTTCGCGCTCATGGTCGCGGTCAGCGGCAGGCCGGAGTTCACGGTCCAGAGGCCGGACATCTCCCATCCTCCGAGCACGTGGCCCATCAACCCACGCTGATCGCGCATCCAGGGCAGCTCCCAGATGCCGTCCACCGTCAGGATGTCGTGGCGATCGTAGGAGCTGCGGCCGTACTCGGGTTCGAGGTTATAGATGTTCTGGGGGGCCGAACTGTAGTCGGTCTGCGCATTCGTCAGCGCCTTCGAGAACGTATAGTTTGCGTCGATCAGGCTCTTGCCGCTGAAGCGCCGGGTGAACTTCACCTGCAGGGCGTTGTAGTTCGAGTTGAAGATGGTGCGCACGGTGTTGATCGGACCGTAGCCGCGGTACGGGCGAATCTGGTTCAGCGGATTCTCGCACGCGCTGGAGACGAATCCCCCCGCGCAGCCCGTGGGAATCGTAAAGATGTTGAGCGCGCAGGAGCCCGGTGTGTTGCTGGTGCAGGCGAGATTGCCGCTCGCCGAAGTCCCGTTGGTCGCCAGAGGATAGAGCAGGACGGGCCGGAAGCCGGATCCGTTGTACGCAATTCCATCCTGCGCATACAGCCCAGGCTGGACCTCGTTGATGTCGATCCGGCCCTGGAGGTGCGTGCCGTGATCGCCGAAGTAGCCGATGTCCAGCGTGGTCGTGGGGCTGAGCGCCTGCTGGATGTCGACCGAGAACTGCTGCACATAGGGCGTCTGGTAGTTCACCGGAGTGCCGTACAGCGTGGGCGGCGTAAGGTTCGCGACAGGGTAGGTGCCGGCCGTTCCATTGAGTCGCGCCGACGGATAGCTCACGGTCGTGACGTACGGAATATTGTTGAAGATCGACTGCTCGTAGATCGAGGTGGGCGACTGGTCGTAGGCGATGCCGTACCCTCCGCGCACCGCCGTCTTGCCGTTGCCGAAGACATCGAGCGCAAACCCGACGCGCGGCGCCCAGTCTCGCTTCTCTGCGTGCCCTACCTCCAGGCCGAACGGCGAGCCATGCGTCGATGTGGACGGGGCACCGGCAGCCTCGTTGAACGCCTTCACCGGCGTTGTGCTTGCCAGGATGATGCCGTTCAGCGGGTCGGCGATGGGATTCGCCTGGTAGCTGTTCAGCCCGTTCACGTTCAGGCAGTTATTCAGGGTGTAGGTCGTATTCACGCCCACCGTGATCGCCGACGTCTGGCCTGCGGTGGTGCAAAGCTGGCCATTGCTGTCGATGGTCTGCGTATTGGCCGCGTAGAAGTGGTTTGGGTCGAAGTTGCTCAACTGGCTGTTGTCGTCATACGGCTGGCCGAAGTAGCTATAGCGGACACCCAGATTGACCGTAAGCCGGCGGCTTACGCGCCAGTCGTCCTGCCCGTACAGCTCGATCAGGTTCTCGTTCAGGTTGGGAGTCGCCGCGATCGAGCCCTGCTGAAAGCCATTGCTGGTTCCACCGCTCGCGTTGCCGATGAGGAAGTTCGCAAACGTGGCGTCAAAGGTGGAAGGCGCCACAGCGCCGAGCGCCGTAAGCTGGGCCGAGGTTGCAGCGGCCCCGGCGCCGAAGGTAAACAGACCCTGCGGGTACGGGCTGCCGTTGCCGAGCGCGTTCTCCTGCTTCTGATAGTGGTTATAGCTCAGGCCGAACTTCAGCGTGTGCTGGCGAATGGTGTACGTGATGTCCCCGAAGCCATTGTGGTTGCGGTTGTAGTCGCGATAGATGCCGGCGTTGGCGATCCCTGTAGGGCTGCCCGAGCCGGAGAACGAGATGGACGGGACGATGCCCAGCGTGGACGCAAACGGCAGCGAAGGCTGGATGGGCGTGGTTGTGTTCGCCCTCGAAAGACTCGCCAGACCGACCGGGTCACTGATCACCGCACCCGAGCTGTAGGCATAACCCATGTCCACCAGCATGGTCGGACGGAGCGCCATGGTGACGTGGCCGAGGTGCTGCGTTCCCGGCGCTCTCGTGTTCGTCGTCTGCACGCCTGGCAGTCCGCCACCCACGAATAGCCCACCCGCCTCGGTCGACGGCAGGCTGTCATGCAGGTAACGATAGAAGACGTTGAAGCGGGTGCCAAACGCCTGATCGATGCGCGCGAACTCCTGCGTATTGTTGAACACGTTGCGCACGTTTGCCGAAAGCGCGTGCGGATCCAGCCCCGCGGCGAGGTCCGTCGCGCTCGGGGGCAGCGGCAGGTTGGCGTAGATGTCGTTCAGATACGCCTGTGCCGTCGGGTCGATCTGCGACGGATTCAACGTTGTCGCGTAGGTCTGGCAGGCGCCGGTGTTGATGTTGAAGCTCGAGCACACAGCCACGGGCGCAGTACCGCCACCGGCGACGTAGGAGTTGCTGAAGTCGCCCGTACGCTCGGCCGCAGTCGGTACGAGGGCCGTGGAGGCCGAGTAGTTGATGATGCGCCGGAACTCCTGCGAGTAGAAGAAGAACGTCTTGTGCTTCCGGCCGTCGTAAAAATGCGGGATAAAGACCGGGCCACCCACCGCGAAGCCGAAGTCGTGATACCGCAGCCGGGGACGCGCTGTGTGGGTGAAGTTGCTGAAGTAGTTGTTGGCGTTGAAGAGGTCATTGCGAAAGAACTCGTACGCGGTGCCGTGCAGCATGTCGGTGCCCGACCGCGTTACCACGTTCACCTGACTGGACGCGTTTCTGCCAAACTCCGCCTTGTACGTGCCGCGCAGCGTGTTGAACTCCGCGATGGCGTCCACCGAAGGAAAGGTCAGCAGCGTCAGATTTGCGCCGCGATCTACGTTGTCCGCGCCGTCCAGGGTCCAGTTGTTTGCCGTGGGACGCTGCCCGTTCACGGAAAACGCCACCTGGTTCGACGTGCCCGCGGGAAGCGAAACGCCGATATACAGCTGATCGCTTGTACCGCCATAGGAGACGCCGGGCTGCAGCGTCAGAAGCTGCTCATAGTTGCGGTTGTTCAGCACGAGCTCGCGGATCTGGGTGCCCGTCACCAGGCCTTCGCTCATCCCGTTTTCAAGATTGATCGGAGCCTGGCTGGCCACGATGTTGACCGTCTCGGTCGCAGCTCCGATCGACAGCCGCTGGTCCACCTTGACCTGGTCATTCGCGTTCAGGACGAGCCCAGTCACCGTGGCGGTCTTGAAGCCCTTCGACGCAATCGTGACCGAGTAGCTGCCCAGAGGCAGTGAGGAGGCGGAATAGAACCCCGCCTTGTTGGTCGCAAGCGTGCGCACCACCTGTCCGCGGTCGGTGTTCGTAAGGGTAACGGCCGCCCCGCTGACGCTTGCTCCCGACGGATCGATCACCGTGCCGCTGATGCTTGCCGAGACCTCCTGCCCGTGAGCCGCGAACGAACCCAGAACCAGCAGAACCATCCACACCGCACCGCGTACCCAGCCTCTAAACAGCGTCATCATCTTCTCCTGAAGAAACGTACCTGCTCCGGCAGACTCTGCCGGCCTGCCTGTGCCCTCGGATCTTCCGCTCCCGGCCGGGATACAGCTGCGCCGAAGAGCGGAGAGGCCATACCTCAAACGTGCAGCGCAGACCGCAGGGTCCAGCGCGCGCGGGCAAACAGTTTCAATCGAGGAAACAGTAAATTACCTGGAAGAGAGCTTGTCAACCCAAGACTTCACCCCGTGGGCACGCAGGGGGTGGGGAACAAGATTCCGATGAGTGGACGTCCGGAAGACAACCCAGCCGGCCGCACCGGAGGCCAGCAGAGCCAGGCAGACCCGGAGCCGCAGGGAACGGCTGCGACGCCGCTGGATGACCCGGTTGTTCTTTACATTTTCGGCAAAGGCGGTCCATGCGGTATCGCCCGGCTCCCGCACGCCGCACGCCTGGCAGCTCTGCTCGAACTGGTCCATCCAGGAGCCCTCTTCGAGCCCAAGGGCGCCAAGATAGCTGCGCACAAAGCCCCGTCGAAAGACTCCGCCCGGCAGCTCCCGCAGCGCACCTGCCTCAAGCGCCAGGATGTGCCTGACCGGCACCTTCGTCGTCGCGCAGATTGACTCCAGTGCGACTCCGCGCCGTTCGCGCTCGCGCCGCAGCTGTTCGCCGAATGCCGCCCCTTCAAGGTCTGCCGCCATGCCGTACGCCCGGACGCTCTGTTCGCTCCAACCTTACGGGATCAGCCGCCTACAATTCCAACGCTTTCCGGCCTATTTGGCAGCGGGTACCTCGGTGGTTCCTATCCGCCACGCCACCGGCCGGGTACATCCCGGAGCCGCCCGACCGGCAGGTCCGGCCGCTGCTGCGCTGGTACACTCAAGGCACGCGTGCGGATTCCTTTCCCAGAGCGCATTCCCCTGGACCGCGTAGCGATCTTCGCCGTGCTGCTGTTTGTGGTGCAGACCGTCCAGGGCACAGCCCTTTACTTCAGTGTCGGGACCCTCGCGTTTCTCATCATCGCCACACTGGCCTTCAATGCGGGAGGAGGCCTCACCCGCGTCCCCGGGGCATACGTCTTCTTCTATTCCGTGCTTGTGTTTGTGCTCGGCATTATCTATAAGGCGCTGCGGTGGGAACCGGCAGAATCCAACCTCAGGGTTCCCCAGACCACCATCGCCGTGTACGTGGGCGGGATCAGCGCCATGTTTGTCGCGGTATTGATCAGCCGCAGGCTCTCCCGGAAGGTCGGACTGCTGCAGAACTTGCTCCACGAGTCCAAGATGTATCGCGCCAGCATCGGCTGCCTGGTGTTCGGTTTTGGAGGCCCCTTTCTGATCTCGTTGCTAGGCGGCCCGGGAGCACGCATCAACAGCGCCTTCTCCCAGCTGAACCAGCTGCTGCCCCTCGCCATCATCATCGGCACCATGTACGAGATACGCCGCAGCGGAGGAAAGCGCAGCGTCAATATCACCGTGATCGTCGCGCTCGTCTACGTCTTTGTCTTCTTTGGCCTCATCGGCTTCTCCAAGCAGGGCATGCTCATCTCGCTCTATTGCTGGCTCGTCGCCGCGGCCGCCATGCGCTACAGCCTCTCCGCCCTTCAGGTCGTGTCCTTGCTCGCCTGGACGGTGATCATCTTCACGGTCCTGGTGCCCTACTCCCAGTGGGGGCGGCGGGAGACTACGGACACCATGTCCTCGTCCGATAGGCTTACTCTCTCCATCAAGCTGCTCAGCCATCCCATCGAGCTTCGCGAAAACTACGCCTCGATCCAGACCGACGATTCCAACCCCTTCCACTACTACAACACCCCGCAGGGCTTCTGGGACCGCCTTCAGTTCATCGCCACCGACGACAGCCTGAACCAGATCACCGACCGCGGCAGCGTCTTCGGATATCTCCCCATCACGCTCTCCTTTATGAACGCAGTGCCGCATGTCTTCATGCCGGACAAACCCGTCTTCAACTTCGGCAACATGTACGCGCACGAGATCGGAGGCCTGCCGGATGAGGACACCACCACCGGCATCTCCTTCAGCCCGACGGCCGAAGCGTTCCACCTGGGACGCTGGGTCGGCCTGATGGTGGTCGCCCCTCTGATCTGGCTGCTGCTCTTTTTCGCGCTCGACCTGCTCTGCGGCGATCTTCGCGCAAGCCCATGGGGTCTGCTGGTCATCGCGCTGCTCAGCCACGTCGCCCCCGAACAAGGCATCGAGGGCTGCATCTATATGGTCACGTTCGGCGTGGAGATCGTCGTCTTCTGTGCCTTCTTCACCAGCTACGTCGCCCCCTATTTCTCGATCGCCGTCCTCGGCCAGGCCAAGCCAAAGCTGCCTCCCTTCCGCACCGCACTGGCGATCCCGCGCGACGAGTCCCCGCTGCACCACGCGGAATAGGCCTGGGCCGCGGCGGAATTCGGTGAACAAAACGGAGTGCGGCGCCACTCCAACCGCGCGACAATGCCTACATGAAGCACACCTCCTCTGCGCGCCCGAACCCCTCGCCCCAGGCACCCCCCTGTCGCCTGCAGACCACCGAGACACTCTGGCAGCAGGTGCTCGCACGCGACAGCCGGGCCGACGGCTCCTTCGTCTACGCCGTACGCACGACCGGCATCTTCTGCCGTCCTGGCTGCCCGAGCCGCCGTCCCGCGGAGAAAAACGTGGCCTTCTTCGCCACCCCGGCGGAGGCGGCCGCGGCCGGCTTTCGCGCCTGCCTGCGCTGCCTTCCCGACCGTCCCTGCGAAGCCCCCACGGAGCGTTCCCGGAAGCGCGTCCGGGAGCTGGCCCAGCTGCTTACCCACACCGGAGGGCAACCCAAGTCCCTCGCCGTACTCGCCAAGACGGCCGGTACGGGCCGCCTCACCCTGATGCGCGGCTTCCGCCAGGTTCTCGGCATCACACCACGCGAGTACGCCGGCGCACGCCGCCTCGCCCGCTTCACCACGGCCCTCGAAACCACCTCTCCCAGCGAACCTTCCGGCGGTCATCCGGCGCCTCCCGCGGCCTCCGTCACCGACGCTCTGTACACGGCAGGCTTCAGCTCCCCGAGTCGCCTCTATGAGTCCAGCCGGGCCACCCTCGGCATGACGCCCCGCACCCTGCAGCAGCACGGGGCCGGCGCCACCATCCGCTACGCCACCGCGGACAGCCCCCTCGGGCGCATCCTGGTCGCCGCCACCGAACTAGGCGTCTGCGCCATCCTGTTTGGCGACGACGACGCCCACCTGCTCGTGGAGCTCCGCGGCCGCTTCCACCGAGCCCAGCTCGAGCCCTCCAGCCCGCAGCACCCTTCGCTCGCCGAGGCGCTGGCCTACGCCCTGAGCCAGACCACCGAGCATCCCCTCGCCGCCACCTTTCCGTTGGACATCCGTGCGACCGCCTTTCAGTACCGCGTCTGGAAGGCCCTCCGCGACATCCCGCGCGGCGAGACGCGCAGCTACTCCCAGATCGCGCGCGAGATCGGCCGGCCGTCAGCCGTACGCGCCGTAGCCGCCGCCATCGGGGCGAACCCGGTCGCTCTGGCCGTCCCCTGCCACCGCGTCGTCGGCAAGGACGGCAGCATGACCGGCTATCGCTGGGGCATCGACCGCAAGCAGCGCCTGCTCCGTGCAGAGTCAGCCTCAGATTCCGGCGAGGGCGCCACCCGCGGCTAGCCCTTCCCTGCCTTCGCCCACGTATCGACCGTGACGAACCGGCTCTGGGTCCCGCGATGCGCCGCGACGACCCGAGCCGTAGCCTCCACGGTCGCCCGCCGCGGAGCGTTCAGGTCCACATGCCCGCCGTCGTGCAGCAGCAGATTCGAACCCACCCCCCGGCACTGGTTTCGCGTGATCGCCCGCGCCAGGTTGCTGAAGATGCGCTCCTCGCCGATCGGCTCCCAGTCGAACCCTGTCACATTCCACATCACAGGCGTTAGCCCGAGCTCCCGCGCCGCGCGCAGCACATACGGCCGCCGCGCCCCAAACGGCGGACGAAAGAATCGCACCGCCACACCAAGCACGTCTTCGAGCACGGCAGAGCACCCTGCCAGCTCCTCACGCACCCGCGGTGCAGACAACGTCGAGAGCCGCGGATGCGACAGCGTGTGGTTCGCAATCAGATGCCCGGCCCCGGCGACGTCCCGAGCGAGTCCGGGCTCCCGCCGCACAAAGTCGCCGATCATAAAGAACGTCGCCCGCACGTTGTCCCGCGCCAGCACCTCCAGCAGCAGAGGAGTCGCAGCCGGGTTGGGCCCATCGTCATACGTCAGCGCGATCTCCCGGCCATCGCCCCCGGCAATCAGGGTGCGCCCGAACAGCTGCGACGCCGGCCACTGCGACGCATACGCAAGCACGCCCGCTCCCAGGCTCAGCATCGTAGCCGAGCCGACCACCACCTCGGCCGCTCCGCCCGCCAGGCGCACCATCGCTACCCCTTCCCCTGGGCCGCGACCATCGCCAGCACCTCCTCCGCGTGGCCCTCGGGAGTCACCTTGGGGAACACATGCAGCAGCCTCTGCCTGCCCTTCTCGTCCGCCGGCGCGATCAGGTACGTCGTCCGCTCTACCCCCGTCACCGGCTTGCCGTACAGTGTCTTCTCGCGCAGCAGATCGAAGCGCTTGATCAGCACCAGGTCGGGATCGGCCAACAGATCATACGGAAGCTTGTACTTGTCCTTGAACTTCTTCTGCGCCTTCACCGTGTCCCGCGAGACGCCAAACACCGTGATCCCCGCCCTCTGGAACTTCGCAAACGCATCGCGAAACCCACACGACTCGATCGTGCATCCCGGGGTATCCGCCCGCGGATAAAAGAACAGCACCACCGGGCCCGACTTCAAGTCTGATAGCCGCACCTCGGTGCCATCCTGGTTCTCCAACGCAAAATCTTCGACCACATCGCCTGCCTGCATGCGTCTCCTCTCTCCTGCCTGTGCTCCGGGAACAGCTGACCCTGTTCAAAACCAGCTCTTCCCGCGCTCTCTATAGTCTCCCGCTCCCTCTATAGATAGCCCATCCTATCCCGTCCGCCTCCTCACCCGCGCCCTCGCGCGGCTCTCGCTGTTGGCCGCGTCACACCAGCCGGCTCTGGCTTGCATTCCATCCTCCGGCACCTACCCTGCGGATATGAGCGCCTCCGCTACTGCCTCCCCCGCCTTCGCCTCCCTCTCCTTCGACCAAAAGCTCGACCGCCTGGCCGAGGTGGCCGTCCGCATCGGCCTGGGACTGAAGGCCGGGCAGGAGCTCGTCCTCACCGCGCCCACGGACGCACTCCCCCTGGTCCGCCGCATAACCGAGCACGCGTACCGCGCCGGAGCCCTGCTCGTCACCACCTTCTATAGCGACGACGCGTGCATCCTCGCCCGCTTCCAGCACGCACCCGATGCCAGCTTCGACTACGCGCCAGTCTGGCTCCAGAACGCCATCGCCTCCGCCTTCAAGTCCGGCGCAGCCCGCCTGGCCATCGCCGGAGCGAATCCCGCACTGCTCGCCCAGCAGGACCCCGCTTCAGTCTCCCGCGCCAACATCGCCGCGTCGAAGGCCGCCAAGCCGGCCATGGAGCTCATCACCCGCCACGAGATCAACTGGACCATCGTCGCCGCAGCCACACCCGAATGGGCGAAGCTCGTCTTCCCCGGCGAGCCGCTCGACGCCGCGATGAGCAAGCTGTGGGAGGCGATCTTCGCCACCTCCCGCATCGCCGGCGACGATCCGGTGGCCGACTGGGAGGCCCACGGGGCGCGCTTGAAGCAGCGCGTCGACCGGCTTAACGCCAGCCGCTTCTCGGCTCTCCACTTCCGCTCACACGACGGCGCCACCGACCTCCGCGTGGGGCTCGCCGACGACCACCTGTGGGCGGGCGGCGGCACCACGGCCGGCAACGGCGTCTTCTGCCAGCCCAACATCCCCACCGAAGAGTGCTTCACGACGCCCCACAAGGACCGTGTCGACGGCTTTGTCCGCGCCTCCAAGCCGCTCTCGCACCAGGGCACGCTGATCGAAGACATACGCTGCCGCTTCGAGGGCGGCCGCATCGTCGAAGCCACAGCCTCGGCCGGCCAGGACGTGCTCAATCGCCTGATCACGACCGACGAGGGCGCCCGCCGCCTGGGTGAAGTCGCGCTCGTCCCCGCCTCCTCTCCCATCGCGCAGTCCGGCATCCTCTTCTGGAGCACGCTGTTCGACGAGAACGCCGCCAGCCACATCGCCCTCGGCCAGGCCTACTCCACCTGCCTGCTCGGCGGCGAGACGATGTCCGCCGAAGCCCTGGCCGCGCGCGGCGCAAACGCGAGCCTCATCCATGTCGACTGGATGATCGGCTCCGCCACAATGGACGTCCACGGCATCGCCCCGGACGGCACCTCGAAGCCGCTTATGCAGGCCGGCGAGTGGGTCTAGACCCCTCCCGGGGCTCCGGATCGGGCGGCGTAAAGCGCTTGCCTGTCGTCGCACGCGGGCCGGATTCCGGCGAACGATCGATTCTCCGGGCCGAAAATAATTTAAGAAAAAAGAACGTTTCCCCTTGGCGGATCATCCGGACCCAAGTAAATTGAAACTCAATCGATTGCAATTTCGTCTACAATTGCGACCTCATCTACAAGTTTGTCTTCTGAGTCTTTCTGCAAACTGACGGTTTCGCAGAAGTAGTTTCAGGCCCCGTTGGATCGCAATCCTTCTGCAGCACACGTGTCTCCGCCGGAGCGGTACCCCCGTCTCCGTAACTATCACTCAACGCACTACTCGAGGAGCTGCTCTCATGAACAACGATTTCACGTCTGGTCTATCGCGCAGGTCGTTCATGCGCACCCTGGGGGCGGCGTCCGTCGCGGCCACCTCCTTCCCCGCGCTCGCAGCGCTCCAGCAGGCCCCCGCGGCCAAGGCCCGCATGGCCCAGGGCATGGGCGGCGGCGGTGACTTCGGCGGATCCACCGATCCCGATGTGGTCAAGATCAGCTCCAACGAGAATCCCCTCGGACCCTCCGCCGCAGCCCGTGAGGCCCTCGCCCGCGTCGGCGCCGAAGGCGGACGCTACAACCAGCAGTACAAGAGCGAAGTGGTCAGCACCTTCAGCCAGCAGCACGGCATCAAGATCCCCGCTGCCCCCACCATGGCAGAGATGCGCGCACGCCAGCGGCCCCAGTCCTACGTCGAGTTCTACCCCGGCTCGGGCGGCGCGCTCGATCTCGCCGTCTACTCGAACGTAGGACCCGGCAAGGACCTCGTCGTCGGAGAGCCCAGCTATGAGCAGGGCGCATCCGCTGGCGCAAAGATGAAGGCCAATGTCCACCGCGTTCCTCTCACCGCCACCGGCGCGCACGACGTCAAGGCCATGCTCGCAGCCGGCGGACCCAACCCGGGCGCCTTCTACATCTGTAATCCCAACAACCCCACCGGCACCATGACGCCCAAGGAAGACATCGTCTGGCTCGTCAACAACAAGCCCGCCGGTTCGGTCGTCATCGTCGATGAGGCCTACCACCACTTCTCCACCGACGAGAGCTCCATCGATCTCGTCAACGCCGACAAGGACGTGATCGTCCTCCGCACCTTCTCCAAGGTCTACGGCATGGCCGGTCTGCGTGGCGGCTTCCTCATCGCCAAGCCGGAGCTCCAGGCCAAGGTCGGCATGATCGGCGTCGCCGCAGGCACGGGCACCGGAGCAGGCGCAGTCGCCATCTCCACCGCCGCCGCTTGCACCGCCAGCCTGAAGGACCCCAAGCTCGTCCCCGAGCGCCGCGCCATCAACAGCCGCATCCGCGAGAATGTCCTCGAGTGGATGGACAAGAATGGCTATGCCTACATGAAGGGTTCGCAGGCGAACTTCTTCCAGGCAGACGTCAAGCGTCCGGGCCGCGAGTTCAGCACGCTGATGCTGAAGGAGAAGGTCGCCATCGGACGCACCTGGGCCGCCATGCCCAACTACGTCCGCGTCACCATCGGCACCCAGGAAGAGATGGACAAGTTCAAGGTGGCCTACAAGAAGTGCTACGAGACCGCGCCGCTTCCCGCGACCGCCTTCCTCGACGCACCCGTCTTCGAGAACCCCTCCGAACTCTACCGTCACCTGTACCTCTAAACCGACTCGCACAGCGCACCGCCTCCAAGACGGCTTTCGGGCCTTCCGCCAAATGTTCGCCTTTGCGTTACATATTTTCTTGGCCTGCACCGGAATTGCGGCAGCCATAGCAAATTATTTTTAAAGTCTGTGGCGCAGAGGATCAATTGGCAGTAAATTAGTGACTAGTTCGATTGCAAATTCGAGCTCGACCCCCAATCTCAACAATCTGTTTTGCAAGCGCAGCACAAGCTGTTCGCACTGCAAGTGTTCTCACCCAGCTGGTCAAACCTCCTGCACCAGTGGTGTCTACATCCCTCTAACCGATTCGCGAGGAGCTCTCCAAATGTCCCAGCCCACGTCCGGACTCAGCCGCCGTTCCTTTATGCGCACCCTGGGAGCAGCCTCCGTCGCTGTCACTTCCTTCCCAGCCCTTGCGGCTGTACAGGGCGCCCCTGCTCCCGGACAAGGCCGCCGCGGCGCGGACATGGCCGACATGGGCATGATGATGCCCATGTCCCCGGACACCGTAGTCATCTCCTCGAACGAAAATCCGCTCGGACCGGCCCCCTCCTCGCTCGAGGCCATCTCGAAGACCGCCGCGCTCGGCAACCGCTACCACTTCGAGATCACCATGCAGGCCGTCAGCACCATCAACGATCTCTTCGGCCTGAAGAAGGGCTACGTCGGCCTGTTCCCCGGCTCCGGCGGCCCGCTCGATCTCGCCCTCATCTCCAACATCGGCCCAGACCGTCCGCTCGTCTATGGAGACCCCTCCTACGAGCAGGGCCCGCGCGCGGCAGAGGTCATGAAGGCCCCGCGCTTCCCCGTCAAGCTCACCTCCACCTACGCGCACGACGTAAAGGCCATGCTGGCGGCCACACCCAAGGCCGGCGCCTACTACATCGTCAACCCCAACAACCCGACCGGCACCATGACCCCCAAGTCGGACATCATCTGGCTCCTCAAGAACAAGCCGGCCGGCTCGGTCGTCATCGTCGATGAGGCCTACCACCACTTCTCCGCCGACGACTCCTGCATCGACCTCGTCGCGGCCGACCAGGACATCATCGTCACCCGCACCTTCTCGAAGATCTACGGCATGGCCGGTCTCCGCGCGGGCGTCGCGATCGCCAAGCCCGAACTGCTCGCCAAGTTCTCGCAGGCCGTCCCCATCGGGCGCTCCCTCGCCTCCATCTCCATCACCTCCGCCGCCGCGGCCCGCGCCTCCCTGCTCGACAAGGACCTCGTGCCGCTCCGCCGCAAGATCAACGCAGACAACCGCGATACCACCCTGGAGTTCCTCGCCAAGAAGGGCTTCACCATCATCCCCGGCTCCCAGGCCAACTTCTTTATGGTCGACGTCAAGCGCCCCGGCAGCGAGTTCGCCGGCCAGATGCGTCAGGAGAACGTCGCCATCGGGCGCACCTGGGCCGCCATGCCCACCTTCGTCCGCGTCACAGTCGGCACCAAGGACGAGATGCAGAAGTTCCAGTCCGCCTTCGTCAAGTGCATGGACAAGCCCTCCTCCACGGTCAACGGCGCAGCCTCACTTCACCACCTCACCAACCCCACCGAGCTCTTCCGCGGCGAGATCAGCCTCGGATAACCCGCCCGCATACTCACAGTGCAGAGGCCCTGGCATCCCGTCAGGGCCTCTGTACTTGTGTCACCCTGCCCCCATCCCAAAGGAGACCCCATGCCAACGGAAGCAAGCCACCCTCTCTCCCGCAGGTCGTTTGTTCGCACGCTCGGGGCGGCCTCGGTCGCCGCAGCCACCCTGCCGTCCTTTGCCGCGGCTGAGTCAGCCAAGGCCCCGCAGGTCGGCGGAGGCCCCACCAGCTTCGACATGGCGCCGCGCATCGATGAGCCCGAACGCATGGTCGTTATCAGCGGCAATGAGAATCCGCTCGGCCCCAGTCAGGCTGCGCTCGCAGCCATCGGTGACACGGCAAAGCTCGGCGGCCGCTATCACGGCGACGTCACCTATCAGACCATCACCACCATAGCCGACATCTACGGCTTGAAGCCCGAGTACATCGGGCTCTTCCCCGGATCCGGCGGCGCCGTCAACCTGGCCCTCATCTCCAACATCGGCCCCGGCAGACCGCTCGTGTACGCGGACCCCTCCTACGAGCAGGGACCACGCGCGGCTGAGTCCGTCAAGGCCCCGCGCTTCCCCGTCAAGCTCACCTCCACCTACGCGCACGACGTGAAGGCCATGCTCGCAGCCACACCCAACGCAGGCGCCTACTACATCGTCAACCCCAACAACCCGACCGGCACCATGACCCCCAAATCGGACATCGTCTGGCTCCTCAAAAACAAGCCCGCCGGTTCGGTCGTCATCGTCGATGAGGCCTACCACCACTTCTCCGCCGATGACTCCTGCATCGACCTCGTCGCGGCCGACCAGGACATCATCGTCACCCGCACCTTCTCGAAGATCTACGGCATGGCGGGCATCCGCGCCGGCATGGCTCTGTGCAAACCCGAGCTTATGGCGAAGTTCTCCCAGGCCGACCCCTCCGCCCGGATCCTCGCGTCCATCTCCATCATGTCCGCCGCCGCGGCGCGCGCCAGCCTGCTCGACAAGGAGCTCGTACCGCTCCGCCGCAAGATCAACGCAGACAACCGCGACACTACCCTGGAGTTCCTCGCCAAACACGGCTACACCGCTCTGCCCGGGTCGCAAGCAAACTTCTTCATGGTCGATGTGAAACGCCCCGGTGCGCAGTTCGCCGCCCTCATGCGCAATCAGAACGTCGCCATCGGACGCTCCTGGGCCGCGCTCCCCACCTACGTGCGGGTCACCGTCGGAACCCCGGCGGAGATGGCCAGCTTCCGCAGCGCGTTCGTCAAGTGCATGGATATGCCCTCGTCCACCGTCAATGGAGCCGCTACCCTCCATATCCCCGAGTACTACGCGCCCTCCGAGTTGCTTCGCGGTATGTCTGTCTAGTCTCTGCCTCTCTCCGTCATACAAAGGGTCCGGGTCAAGCCGGACCCTGACGTGTCGGTACAGGCCTGCTTGGGCAAACAGTGCTACGGTATCGGCATGGCACTCGAAAGCGTAAGCCCAGCCCGCCTGGAGGCCTTCTCGGACGGCGTGATCGCCGTCATCATCACCATCATGGTCCTGGAGCTGAAAGCCCCGCCGGTCGACGGCTGGGTCGGCTTCCGCATGGCCGCCCCTGCCCTTCTCCTTTACCTGCTGACCTTCACCCAGGTAGGAATCTATTGGGTCAATCACCACTACCTGACCGATGAGATCCAGAGTGTAAGCCACGGCATGCTCTGGGCCAACCTCATCTTCCTCTTCAATCTCTCGCTCTTCCCATTCGGAACCGCATGGGTTGCGGCGCGCGGGCTCTCCTCATTCGCAGCTGCGCTGTATGCCGTCATCAGTCTGCTCCCCGGACTCTCCTACACCGTCCTCTCGCTGCTCATCCACGTGGGCAGTGGGCCTACACCGCCGTGGACCAGGCTCAGACAGGTCCTCTCAAACGTCCTCTACTTCAGCGCCATCCCTGTCGCGTACTACAAGCCCTTGTTTTCCATGGTGCTGATTGGCACCGTAGCCCTGCTGTGGACCCTGCCGCCCGAGAAGAGCCTCGCACAGCGCGGTCGGCAGGCCGGCACATCCACTCTCCCAGCGGAGGACCGCTGAAGCCTGAGGAACACGCGCCAATCACCGCTTCAGCCTGCCGCGGCCACAAGGTACACTCTCTCAGGACATGGAATTTTCCGGCTGTGGCACTGCACTCGTAACCCCATTCCGCGCGAATGGCCTGCTCGACGAGCCCGCCCTCGTTCGCCTCGTGCACCGGCAGATCGAAGCCGGCATCAGCCTCCTCGTCGCCTGCGGAACCACCGGCGAAGCCGCCACCCTTACCGACACTGAAACCCAGCGCGTCGCGGAGACCGTCGCCGCAGCCGCAGCCGGTCGCGTCCCTGTCTTCGTCGGCTCTACCCACAACTCCACCCGAGAGGCCGTCGCCCGCGCCCGCCGCCTTGCATCCATCCCCGGCATCACCGGCCTCCTCACCGCCAACCCCTACTACAGCAGGCCCGGGCAGGAGGGCCAGTTCCAGCACTTCCGCGCCATCGCCGAGTCCGTCCAGCTTCCCATCTTCCTCTACAACATCCCCCCGCGGACAGGCGCGAACCTGGAACCCGCAACCGTGCTCCGCCTCGCAGAGATCCCCAACATCGCCGGCATCAAGGAATCCTCCGGCAACCTCATCCAGATCACGGACCTTCTCACCCAGCTCCCCCGCAGCTTCCGCGTCTTTGCCGGCGACGACGCCCTCGCGCTCCCCACCCTGGCCCTCGGCGCCGCCGGCCTCATCTCCGTCGCCTCCAACGTCATCCCCGCACAGATGTCCGACATGATCCGTGCCGCCCTCGAAGACGACTGGCGCGCCGCCCGCAAGATCAACCGACAGTTCTTCCGCCTCATGCAGGCCCACTTCTGGGAGCCCAGTCCCGCTCCCGTCAAGGCCGTCCTCGCCCTCCTCGGACACGGCGAAGACCGCCTCCGCCTCCCCATGGTGCCCGTCACCCCAGCTACCCGGCGCCGCCTCGAGCTCCTGATCGGCGAACTCGGCCTCCTGCGCGACGAACCAGGCACCCCGCTCCGCATGTTCTAGCCGCACTCCGCCCCGACAGGCACCTCCGCCCGCCAGACACTGAGCCCGATCCGCCAGCCGTCCCCGGCACTCCCCCGCCAAAGCCCACAGATATACTCATGCCGTGCCCACCAATCCACGCAAGCCCACACGCGGAACATCCCCACGCGAACCCGAGGTGGACCCCCGCACCTGGCTCCGCAACCTCCCCAAGGCCGAGCTCCACCTCCACCTCGAAGGCTCCACCTCGCCCGAAACCCTCGTCGCCCTCTCCCAGCGCCACGACGCCACGCCCCTCACTCTCCCCGAAGCCCGCCAGCTCTACACCTACGCCAACTTCCAGGGCTTCATGGACGCCTACAAGGCCATGTCCTCCCGCCTCCGCACCCCTGAGGACTACGAGCTCATCACCTACGAGATGATCCGCTCCCTCGCCGCCCAGGGCATCGTCCACGCCGAGGTCTACATCTCCTTCGGCATCCTCTACTTCTGGCACAAAACCGAGGTCGAGCCCTTCGTCGAAGCCATCGAGCGCGCCCGCATCCGCGCCGAGCGCGAGTTCGGCACCACCCTCCTCTGGCTCATCGACGCCGTCCGCCACTTCGGCGTCGAAGAGGCCGCCCGCGTCTTCCGCAAAGCCGCCGAGCTCCGCCCCCAGTACCCCTCCATCATCGGCATCGGCATCGGTGGCGACGAGGCCCGCGGCCCCGCCTCCCTCTTCAAGGACCTCTACGCCGAAGCCCGCGACGCCGGCCTCCGCCTCACCGCTCACGCCGGCGAGACCGGAGGCCCCGTCGAAGGCCCCGCCTCCATCTGGGCCGCCATCAACATTGGAGCCGAACGCA
Source organism: Acidobacteriota bacterium (assembly GCA_030776065.1). Taxonomy (GTDB): domain Bacteria; phylum Acidobacteriota; class Terriglobia; order Terriglobales; family Acidobacteriaceae; genus Edaphobacter. The sequence continues at coordinate 44,562 of JALYIA010000033.1, read as the reverse complement.
TCGGACACGGCCTCGCCGCCCAGCACGATTCCCAACTCCTCGAAGTCCTGGCCCAGAAGCAGATCCCCATCGAGATCAACGTCACCTCCAACCTCCGCACCGGCTGCTGCGCCTCGGTCGACCTCCACCCCCTGCGCAGCTACTTCGACCAGGGCCTCTTCGTCACGCTCAACTCCGACGACCCACCCATGTTCGGAGCCACCCTCCTCGACGAATACCTCCTCGCCTACAACGACCCCACCTTCGCCTTCACCCTCGAACAACTCCGCGAATTAGCCGCCAACTCCATCGAAGCCTCCTTCCTCCCCCCCACCCGCAAACTCGCACTCCTCTCCCAAATCGAACAATACGGGTGAGACAGATGATTACCCAAGGGCCACAGTTGAAAGGTTTCCTATAAGATTGGTTCACTCCACAAGTGAGATCTCTCAAATATGTCGCGAAGAGATAAGCGGCGGTTTGTGTTCGAGGCAAAGGCCGGTCTGGACAAGGCAGAGCCCCCAAGATGCACCACGGACCTGCCGGTCGCCAGCATAACTATGGCCCGATTAGAACCCAACCAGCAAGGATTAGGGCGCGCCTCGATCGAGGCATATGCTTCAATTGCGATCGCGATCACGACAGCCGTTTTTTCGATTGACGCTTACGGAAAGGCTCTCCTACTGACCATATTAGTTGGGCTAATCACCGACTTGATATGGAGATCGAAACTGACCGTCACTGCGAGCGCGTGGCTGAAGCTGGTTCTAACATTGGTGGCCGTCGCAATTGTCGCGAGTGTGAGTTACCATCCATTACTCCTTCAGCTTGAAGCTAGCCGTGAAATACCGGAGAACCGGCCTTATTTTGTTCGGGTCGGACTTCCTAAGCCTTTCGTAATAGACGATTCAGTATGGCCCCCACGAATCGTGGGAGGCTATGCAAAGACAAGAATGATAGTAGATGGAAGGTTGCTAGAACCGTATGCGAACAAATACCAATTGATCGGCGTTGTTCTTCACTGGCGGCATGCAATTCCAGACATAGATGAAAAGGGTATCTGTAAAAGTCAAGTATTCGATATAGTCCCACGAGATATAGAGATACCGATCGCTTATAATCCCCAATTTCTGGCCGAAATCCTGACCGGCTCCTACTCCGAAAGCTTCGCGCTACTCGCGGTTCACCGAGGGCTCAAGCCGGAACAGTTCGATTCATTGCGAGAAGCACAAAGTCTCGGAGCGAAGGTAATCGCAAAAGCGGCAATGGTCGGTGCCCCACCAATTCGAGGGAGAAGTGATCCCTACGGCAAAGATATCGAGGACCCGGATCAACATGCTCCTTAGTTCCTCGAGCCTGAGAATTGTCCTAGCCGGCCGGGTGCCCCACATCTTCCCCTAACCGATACCCTCTCACAAACACCACGAACGGGTGCCCCACATTTCGCCTCTGAGATGTGGGTTCGCAGGAATCCCGCCATCACCACAAAACTGTCATTCCCCTCCAAAGAACCGTCCCGATCATCTCTCGAGCATGACCCAGGGTCTAGTCCGTTATCAGGAGTCGGGAGACTTCCACTTCGTCACGTTCTCCTGCTAGGCGCGCTCAGGACAGGTGCGATCTCACTGCCCCCCGATCGGCAAACCCTTACCTAGGTGTGGCGCCGCCGATCTGTCATACAAACCAGTCGTCGTACGGTTTGGGGATAACTGAACGCCCCAGTATTTCGGGGTGGACCCCCGGCAAGCGCGGAAGCTGCCGGTATCACCACCGCCGCGTGATACAACGAAAGCCTCCATGATCCCCGCCTCCATGCTCACCCCGCGCGAAGCCGCCCGCCTCCTCGGCGTCAGCTACCCCACCATCAAGCAGTGGATCCTCACCGGAAAGCTCCGCACGGTGCAAACGCCGGGGGGGCACCACCGCATCGCCGAGTCTGCCCTCAAGCCCTTCCTTGCAAAGGACGCACACAAGCCCGCCGCCCAATCGCGCGAGCGCTTCCGCCGTGTGAGCGGCCGAAACCAGCTCGCCGGCAAAGTCGTCGGCCTCCGCATCGACGGGCTCCTCGCAGAGGTCATCCTCTCACTCGGCGGCCCAGACGGCGACTCGCAGATCACCGCCATCATCACCGCAAGTGCCGTCCGTGAGCTCGGACTGAAAAAAGGAGACAGCGCGGCCGCACTCATCAAGTCGACCGACGTGATGATCGAACGGCTCGACTGAGACCACCGGCCGTTCATCCGAAGACGCCTTCCCCCTGTTGCTGCTCGGCCGCCGCATTCAGCCCTCGCAGGCCGCCTGCATCCACGCGCTTGCACTCTCGATTCCATACGAATAAATTCGTAGTATGCATCACTGCGCCGGAGATGCCCCCGGCGCACGCTCGTCGCGTCGCAGCCAACTACGCTGTCCTCCCCACGACCCTTCCGCCTCGCACCCATCCCATCGGAGCCCCCCGTGATCCAAAAATCCGTGCGCTCTGCGACCCTACGCCTCGCGCTTGTATCTGCGATTCTTTGTGGCGCCGCCGTCGCTCGCGCGCAGCTTGGTGCCGGCCTCAGCGGACGAGTCATCGACCCCTCCGGCGCTCGAATCGCCAACGCCCTCGTGACGCTCACGCAGCCCGCCAGCAACATCGTCCAGTCAGCAGCCACCACCTCGGTCGGCGACTACCGCTTCTCCGGCCTCTCTCCAGGCGTGTACACCCTGCGCGCCGCCGCCCCGGGGTTCCGGCCCGTCGAACGCACAGCCGTGGCGCTGCCGCAGGGGGAGACGATCCGGATCGATCTAACCCTCGTCGTCGGTGCAGCCGACCAGACCCTCTCGGTCGGGGCCGATCCCCCCATGCTGCAGGCGGGCACCAGCAACATCCAGACCAACATCGCCGGCGGCGCGGTGGTCGCGCTGCCGCTCAACTCCCGCAACTTCATCCAGCTCTCCACGCTCGCCCCGGGCGTCGGACTTCCGCCCGGAACCGTGCTGCCCCGCATCAATGGAGGCCGTCCGCGCACCAACGAGTACCTGTACGACGGAATCTCCGCACTCCAGCCGGAGCCCGGCCAGGTCGTCTTCTTTCCCATCGTGGACAGCATCGCCGAGTTCACTGTCGAAGCCAACAACGTCCCCGCCGAGTTCGGCCGCTTAAACGGAGGCGTCGTCAACGTAGCAACCCGCTCCGGCTCCAATCTGCTGCATGGAAGCGTCTTCGAGTTCTTCCGCAATGAGAGTGTTAACGCGCGCAACTACTTCGCTGCCCCTTCCCCCGCACGCAAGCCCGAGTACCGCCGAAATCTCTACGGGGCCACCCTCGGAGGCCCTCTGCTGCCCAACCGCCTCTTCTTCTTTGCCGACTATCAGGGCGTCAAGACACTCGTCGGCCGCACCGTCATCTCCACCGTCCCCACACGCAACCAGCGGCTGGGAATCTTCACCGGCGTCGCCCACATCTTCGATCCAACCTCTACGTCCGTCGTCCGTGGAGCGACCGCACGCACCGAATTCCCCGGCGATGTCATCTCCTCCTCCTTCTTCGATCCCGCGGCGCAGGCGCTGCTGGCGCGCTTCCCCAACCCCACCACCACGGAGTCGGCGAACAACTTCTCCCGCACCGCCGCCGACGCCGACCACCAGAACCAGTTCGACATCCGGTTCGATGGCGCGGGACGTACCCGCGGCGGCCTCGGCGCGACCGATCGCACCTTTCTCCGCTACTCCTTCTTCTCGGACGTCGAACAGCCCGTCACGCCGCTGCCCGAGGGCTCAGGCGCGATCGCGGGTGCGGTGATCGGGACCGGCGGGGTCTCAGGATTGACGCACGTGCTCGGCCAGCAGGCAGTTGTGGGGGAGACGCACACCGTCACGCCCCACCTGCTGACCCTGGCGAGGATCGGCTACACACGACGCGGGAACACAACCGCCGGCACCACCCTCGGCAACACTGCGTCCGCCGCCCTGGGCATCCCCGGAATCCCGAACAACGCCGCCTTCAACAACGCTCTTCCGCTCTTTACCTTGACTGGCTTCCAGCAGCTCGGACCCTCCGCCAGCACCTTCACCCAGTATCAGACCGCCGTCTGGCAGGTCGTTGGCGCCGTCTTCTGGAGCCGCGGGACGCACGCCTTCAAGGTCGGCGGAGACCTCCGCTGGTACCAGCTCAACACCGTCTCCCCGCCGAACCCCACCGGATCCTTCGCATTCACCACCACGGGCACAAACCAGCCGGGATTCGCCGCGACGGACAAGCTACCGAACGGCAACGCGCTCGCCAGCTTTCTGCTGGGCCAGGTGGACACCTTCCAGATCGACCTTCAGACCGCAAAGCTCCGCCCACGCGACCACATCCAGGAGTACTTCCTGCAGGACGACTGGCGCGCCACCACGCGGCTCACCCTGAACCTCGGCGCGCGTTGGACCCTCCACTTCCCCTCCACTGAGAAGAGCAACCAGGGCGCCGTCTTCAACCTCGCCACCCAGCAGCTCGACTTCCTCGGCCGCAACGGGTACCCGCGGTCCGCGCGCGAGATCCACTGGGCAAACGTAGCCCCGCGCCTGGGCCTCGCCCTCCTCGCCACACCCACAACAGTCGTCCGCGCCGGATTCGGAATCGTCTTCATCGATCAGTCCGGCATCACCACGCCCTTCACCACGCCCCAGTTCCCGTTTATCCAGTCCGTTACGCAGAAGACGGCAGATTCAGTGAACGCGGCCTTCACCTTGTCGGCCGGGCCTTCTGTCTCGTCCATCCCACTCACGCCGGATGCCGGGCTGGGCCAGAGCGTGTACACCGCGCACCGCAGCGCCGGTTCGGGCTACGCGGAGCAGTGGAACCTCGCCGTGCAGCATGCCGTCACGCGCAGTCTCTCCCTCGAGATCGCCTACGTCGGCTCCCACATCGTCCACGTCGGTGTGCCGGACGCAAACCTCAACCAGCTCTCCGCCGCGCAGCTCGCCCAGGGAGCCTCCCTGCTCACCGCCGTGCCAAACCCATACTTCGGAGCTCTGCCTGTATCGAGTTCCATCGGCGGCAGGACCATCCCCCAGGCGCAGCTCCTCAAACCCTATCCGCGATTCCAGAACGTGGCCGCCTACCGCAACAACTCCGGCACCACGAACTACAACGCACTCGAGGCCTCCATCGAACGGCGCTTCACTGCAGGCCTCAACCTGCTCGCCGCCTACACCCACTCGCGGCTGATCGACGACGCGAGCTCCGTCTTCTCGTCCACCGTGCTCTCCAGCCCAAACTCCAATTCGCTGATCGCAGCCGATGCCTTCCGGCCTTACCTCGAGCGCGACGCCTCAAACGGAGACATGCCCAACATCACCTCCGTCGCAGCTCTGTACCAGCTTCCGTTCGGCCGCGACCATCGCCTCGGCTCCGGCCGGCTCGGGAACACCCTCCTGGCCGGCTGGACGATAAACGCCATCGCGCTTCTCCAGTCCGGAATGCCCGTGACCGTGGTGCAGGCGACCAACAACAATGCCTTCGCCGGCTTCTCCCTTCAACGGCCGAACCGCCTCGCCCCCTCCGCGCTGCCACCCGCGCAACGCACCCCGGCCCGCTTCTTCAACACCGCCGCCTTTGCCGCCGCCCCGCAGTTCACCCTGGGCAACGCCTCGCGCAACCCCGTACGCGGCCCAGCCTATCGGGACCTGGACCTCGCGCTGGTGAAGCACACACGACTGTCTGATCGAAGCGACGTCGAGTTCCGCGCCGAGCTCTTCGACCTGACAAACACCCCCGCCTTCTCGCAGCCGAACGGCAGCTTCGGTGCGCCCGCATTCGGGTCCATCACCAGCACCACCACCGATCCACGCGTGGTGCAGTTCGCCCTCCGGCTCAGCCGCTGACTGAAGCTCCCTGCCGGGCGCTCAGTGGTGTGGCGTCGCGCCGGCCATCCTCCCATGGCCCGCATCCCACGGGCGCCGGGTTTCGACCGCACGGCAAGGCGGCCATCCCCGCTCCTTCGGCCCGCCTCGATTCCCACTACAATCGGAGGTGAGGAGACGCCCGCCCACATGCCCTATCCCGCAGCCTACAAATACACCAAGGAACATGAGTGGATCTCGATCGAGGGCACCACCGGAACCGTCGGCATCACCGACTACGCCCAGAACTCGCTCGGAGATATCGTCTTCGTCGAACTCCCCAAGACGGGTGAGATCCTCGAAGCGCACAAGATCTTCGGCTCCGTCGAAAGCGTAAAGGCAGTCAGCGACCTCTACTCCCCCGTCTCCGGCACGGTCACCGCCGTCAACTCCGAGCTCAACGATGTCCCGGAAAAGGTGAACGCGGACGCCAACAACACCTGGATGCTGAAGCTCGACCTCAAGGACCTCGCAGAGCTGGATACCCTGCTCACCGCCGAGCAGTACGAGACCTTCGTCTCCGAGGAGACCGGACACTAGTGCGCTACCTTCCCAAGTCACCCCAGGATCGCCTGGACATGATCGCCGCCATCGGCGAGAGCTCGCCCGAGGTCTCGTCCGTCGACGACCTCTTCGCCACCATCCCGGAGGAGTACCGCCTCACACGGGACCTCGCCATCCCGCGCCAGCACTCCGAATCCGAAATACTCGATCGCTTCCGGCAGCTCGCCGCTGACAACGCCTCCGGGTACGCCAGCTTCCTCGGCGCCGGCGCCTATCGCCACTACCGCCCCGTCGTCATCGATTCGCTCATCCAGCGCGGCGAGTTCCTGACGAGCTACACGCCCTACCAGCCGGAGATCTCGCAGGGCACCCTCCAGGCCATGTTCGAGTTCCAGACCATGATCTGCGAGCTCACAGGCATGGAGATCGCCAACGCCAGCATGTACGACGGCTCGACCGGCGCGGCGGAGGCCATGATGATGGCTGTCCGCGTCACCGGTCGAGACCACGCCGTCATCGCCCGCACCGTGCACCCCGAATACCGCGAAGTCATCGCCACGTACGCCCAGCACCAGGAGATTCCTTCGACCGAGGTCGGCTACACGCCCGACGGTCGCGTGGACCACGCCGCACTCGAGGCCTCAATCACCGACAAGACGGCCTGCGTCATGATTCAATCCCCCAACTTCTTCGGCACCATCGAGGACGTCGAGGCCATCGCCCGGATCGCCCACGCCAAAGGCGCGCTGCTGATCGTCTCCATCGCCGAGGCCGTCTCGCTTGGAATCGTCCGCCCGCCCGCCGAGGCCGACATCATCTCGCTCGAGGCCCAGAGCTTCGGCGTTGCGGTCGGATACGGCGGCCCCTACTGCGGCGTGATCGCCTGCAAGGAGAAGTTCCTGCGCCAGATGCCCGGCCGCATCGTCGGCGAGGCCCGCGACCGCAACGGAAAGCGTGGCTTCGTCCTTACGCTCTCCACCCGCGAGCAGCACATCCGCCGCGAGAAGGCCACCTCGAACATCTGCACCAACCAGGCGCTGGTCGCCATGATGGTGACCATCTTCCTCACCGTCTACGGCAAGGAAGGCCTGCGGGAGCTCGCGGAACACAACCTGGCCAAAGCCGCCTACCTCCGCGCTTCACTGACCGCCGGCCCCGACGGTGCGAAGCTCCTCTTCGGCGGAACCCCGCAATTCAACGAGTTCGTTCTCGATCTGCCCACCTCCGCCGGAGAGGCGAACACCCTCCTGCTCCAGAAGAAGATCGTCGGCGGCCTCGCGCTCGCAGCCTGGTACCCGGAGCTTGGCCCGAACGCCACCCTCTGGTGCGCCACCGAGGTCACCACACGCGAACAGATGGACGCAGCCGCCCACGCGGTGCACGCCCTCACCTCAACCCCCGAGCTGGCTCGGACCTGAGCGGCACGCCGCCAGTGCGCGCGTGCATCCCCCTCTCGCCTCGTCGCAGCTCAAGCCCGACACCCTGTCGCTCGACCCCGCCAACAGAAAGGAGGCTCGGCCATGGACATCAGCGGAATCGAAGGCCACGAGCTCCACTCCGTCACCTTCATCGAGGACTTCCTCGAGCTGCGCTTCGGCAAATCTCTCCTCAGCCTGTACGTGTGGCCCTACGTGATGCTGACTGACTTCTCCGTCGGATACGGGGAGCCGGAGTACCGCAACGCGCTCTGCGCCCAGATCGGCGAGATGGTCTCCTCGGCCACGCTCGACGAGGGGCAGGCGCTCACCATCGAGCTCGCCAACGGCGTCGTGCTCGGCCTCTCGCTCCGCGAAGAAGACCTCGACACCCCCGAAGCCGGCTCGTATTCCGAATCCGGTGACGCCGCCGAAGCGGAGGAGTTCTAGCCCATGCGGATCTCCCCTCGACACCGACAGATCGCCCCGCGACCCAATCGTTACCGCGCAGATCGCACCGCGGATACCGCCTCGCCGCATACACGTCACCATCGGGTAACCGAGGGCTCGCGCAACCTCAACAATCCACGCAGGGCACACCGATTGTTCCACGTGGAACAATCGGCCGGGTAACCCGACACCCAACGGAACCAAGCGACATGCCGCACCAGAAGGACCATACGATGGCTCAGGAAAAGTTCACCGGCACACCCCGCAAGGCTACAACCCACGTCAATCAGAACGAGGGCCTCATCTTCGAGAAGTCCTCGCCCGGCAAGCGCGCCTACAGGATGGCCGAACTGGACGTGCCTGCCGTCGACGCCTCCCTCGTGCTCGGTGACGCCCTCCGCACCGGCGGCCTCGGCGCGATGCCTGAGCTCTCCGAGATCGAGATCATCCGCCACTTCACGCGGCTCTCGACCTGGAACTACGCCATCGATCTCGGCATGTATCCTCTGGGCTCCTGCACCATGAAGTACAACCCGCGCATCAACGAGGCAGTGGCCCGCCTCGAAGGCATCGCGGAGGCGCACCCGTATCAGCCCGAGTCCCTCTCGCAGGGCTGCATCCAAATCATGAAGACACTCTCCGACTGCCTGATCGAGATCACAGGCATGGACGCCATCACGCTGCAGCCCGCCGCCGGCGCCCACGGGGAGTTCACGGGCATCCTGCTGGTTCGTGCCTTTCACGAATCCACGGGCAACGCACGCAAGAAGATCCTGATCCCGGACTCCGCGCATGGCACAAATCCCGCGACCGCCGCCGTGGTCGGCTACCAGGTCGCAAACCTGAAGTCGAACACCGCGGGTATGGTCGACCTCGCGGAGCTCGAGCGCATGGTCGACGAAGACACCGCCGCCCTGATGCTCACCAACCCCTCCACCATCGGCGTCTTCGAATCCGACATCCACAAGATCGCCGACATCCTCCACGCCAAGGGCGCCCTGCTCTACATGGATGGCGCGAACATGAACGCGCTGGTCGGCAAGACCCGGCCGGGAGACTTCGGCGTCGACGTGATGCACCTGAACCTCCACAAGACCTTCTCCACGCCCCACGGTGGTGGTGGTCCGGGCTCCGGGCCGGTGGCCTGCAAGAGCATCCTCGAGCCGTTCCTTCCCACGCCCGTGTTGACCACGCGCGCCGGCGGCACGCTCGGATTCGACTACAACCGGCCGCAGTCCGTCGGACGTGTCCGGATGTTCTACGGCAACTTCGGGATGTTTGTCCGCGCGCTCGCCTACATCCTGGCCAACGGTCCGGATGGGCTGCGCCAGACCACGGAGGACGCCGTCCTCAACGCCAACTACCTGCGCGCAAAGCTTGAAGGCACATTCGAGCTTCCCTTCAAAACGCGCACGCTGCACGAGGTCGTCTTCTCGGACCGCCTGCAGGCACGCAACGGCGTGAAGACCGGCGACATGGGCAAGCGGCTAATCGACTACGGCTTCCACCCCTACACGGTAAGCTTCCCGATGATCGTCTCCGGCGCCATGATGATCGAGCCGACCGAAAGCGAAAGCCGCGAGGAGCTCGACCTGCTCGTCGATGCCTTGAAGCAGATCGCCCAGGAGGCCGCCGAGAACCCCGAGCTCGTGCAGACCGCGCCGCACACCACGCGGCGCGAACGGCTCGATGAGACCGCCGCCGCGCGCAAGCCGATCCTCCGCTGGAGGGCTCCGGCGGCCCAGGCCGGCGCCGTAGTCTCATCCGGCCGGAATGCGCACGCGGCGCTTACCCCGGACTCCGCTGCCAAGGAGTGGTAACAGAACGAGGCCTCCACATGGGAGGCCTCGTCCTTCTTGCGTGTGATCGGAACAGCGCCGCGCAGACCGTACATCTGCGCGCACCCACTGTCCGCCGAAGCACTACATGGCCTTCACGGGTACCCACGCATCCGTCGTCTCCCACTTGATGTGCATCTCGGTCGTCGTGCCCGCGGTCTTCTCGAACGAGATCGACATGATCTCCTGCGGAGCGGACAGGTTCGTCTTCGTCATCGGTGTGCGGCCCAGATCGGAGCCCTCAGGGTACGGTATACCCCACTCACCGGTCTTCTTGCTGACGATCAGCGTCCAGTCGGACGCCGTCGGCAGGGTGAACAACGTGTACGTGCCTGCGGGAACCTTGAGCGTTCCAAGCGTCACATCCATCGGCAGCGTGATGGTCGTGGCCGAATTGGCTCCCGTGCGCCACACCTGGCCGTACGGCACAATCTCGGAGCCGCCGAGGTGGCGTCCTCGCAACGACGGCGCGCTGTACTTGACGCTTATGGTCTTTCCCGCAAGCACCGCGGTGGCAGTCGCAGGCGGCGAGAGAGGAGCCTGGCCGGAATCAGCCATTTGCCCCATCGAGGCAGTGGCAAGGAAGCCCGCACAGAGGGCGGAGGAGAGGGCGCGAACAAGCATAGGAAGAAGTCTCGCTTTCAAGAGCACGTGGCTCTGGATCGATGCTGCGGCCCCTGGGCCGGCGCTGTCAACCTGCGATCCCGATGGTGTAGCATTTGTTCTAGGCGCCCGTAGCTCAGCTGGATAGAGCAACAGCCTCCGAAGCTGTAGGTCAGACGTTCGAATCGTCTCGGGCGCACCACCGTTTGGATGGAAATAGAAACGCGACAAGGCCCGGGATCGTCCGGGCCTTGTCGTGCTTATGCGCTCTTGCGCTTAGAAGAACAACTTCGCCGAGACCTGCAGTTGACGCGGACCGTAGAGCGTATTGCTCGTGCTCGACGGAGCGCCGAATGCACTTCCGCCGGTCGCGGTATTGGGAAGGATACAGCCCTGCAGCGGAGAGCTGGCCGGCCCCGGGGTCTGGGTATTCAGATTGCAAGTCGGATTGGGATTCTGGAACGTCGGAGCGACACCCGTGCTGTACTGCGAGTACGTGCTGTTCACCCCGGTGATGATGCGGCGATTGAGAAGGTTGAACGCGTCCACGCTGAACCGCAGCTTGATCGCATCGTGGATGGGAACCTCGCGGGTAACGCGGAAGTCCAGTTGATTGAAGCCCGGCGCATAGATGCTGTTGCGGCCGATCTGAGGGGGACGGCCCGTGGTCGCGATGCCCGAGCCCGAGCTGATCGCGCCACCATAGATATTGCCGCCCGAGCCATAGCTGTTGGTGCCGCCGCTGTAGACCGTGCCGCTCATTCCGAGGAAGATCGGCTGGCCTCCGGATGCCGTGTATCCACCAGAAAACATGAAATCATCCAGGCTGTGCTTAATCCACTTGTTGCCCTCGAAGATGCGCGGCTGGTAAAGGAAGCTCATCACGAAGCGGTTGCGAACATCCGTGTCGGAGCTTCCGTTGTCACGACTGGGCTTGTTCGGGTCAAGAGGAACGTCGCCGCCGTAGAAGGTGCCGTTCGAGCCCTGCACCTGGCCGGTATCGGTGGAGTGCGCCCAGGTGTAGTTGGCCAGTACCTCCAGACCGTTTGCGAACGGCCTGCGGACGCTGACTGCCATCGAGTGGTACCAGGTGTTTGCGACCGAGAAGCCGGTATTGTAGGACTGAAGCGTGGGAACGCGCCGGTCGGAGACAAGGTAGACCGGCACCGTGAGCTGCTGAACGAGATTGCCGCTGCTGTCCAGCACGTTGTAGCTCTTGCTGCCGTGCGGAGTCTGGCCAATCAGATTTGCGTCCACGAAGACCGGCAGACGCATGCCGCGCGTGCCGACGTATCCCAACGACAGGGACATCTTGCCCGGCAGGACCTGCTCGACGCCGAACTCCGCCTCATGCGCGTACGGCGGAACAAAGTTGGGGTCCAGTCCATGGAAGGTAGGAACGGATACGCCGGAGGGAGTGACCTGCGGCTCCGGCGCGCCCGTGGGAACGATGGCGGATGAGAGCGACGGGCCCGGCGGAAGGAATGGAACGTTCGGGAACTGTAGACCCACCGCCGCGGAGTTCGTGGGGGTGCAGCCGGACGCGCATCCCGTGAAGTTGTAGTTCACCTGGATGACGCCGTTCTCGACGCGCATGGCGTAGTAGGTGCTGCCCTGGTTCAGGGCGGAGAAGAGTCCGTATCCAAGGCGAACCACCGTGCCCTGGTACGGGGACCAGGCGAGCGCGACGCGCGGCTGGATGCGGCTGGTGTTCTTGATCGTGCTGCTGTAGTAGGTGGAGAGGGGCGCGTAGTTGGTGTTGTTCTGGATCGGCGGCGGCGTGATCTGGATGTCGTATCGAACACCGGCAGTGAGGGTAAGGTTGGATCGCAGCTTCCAGACATCTTCAGCAAAGCCGTCGAACATCTTCATCCAGAAGTCGTCGAGACCGGCCTTGGCGGCGGAGTTCAACACGTCCCGGGTCTGAACAAAGCTGGAGAAGTGGTACCCCGCGTACTGATCCGTATCTCCCGCGGTGCCGCGGAAGCTGTCGGCCGCCCAGTTCGCAAAGTTGATCGCGCTCGTAGTCCCGTTGTAACTGTAGATCCCGCCGCCCTGGAAGAGGTTGATCATCACCTCATGGACGATGTTCGCATCTCCCCCCACCTTGAAGGTGTGGTGTCCGCGAGTGGTGGAGAAGACATCGGTGATCTGCGTACGGTGTTCATCAGGCTCCGCGGTACGCGGCAGCGCGTTGGGCATGCCGTAGCTGAACACGCCCAGGCTGACGCTCGGCGCGGCCGCGTTGGCGCCGGCCGTCTCGAGATCGCGGCCATACTGCCAGTGCACCTGATTGACGGATCGGTTGGACACCTGCGTCGTAAGGCCGCCGACCAAGAAGCGCTCATGGTAGCTTGTAGGGCCGTTGGTGGTCGGCGAACTGCCGCTGAATACGCTGGACCCGTTGTAGCCGTAGGTCGAATCGTAGTTGGCGAAGTTGAAGTCGACGAACGCGTCGTTGTGGCTGTTGATGTGCCAGTCCAGACGGGGGAAGAAGAGGTTCTGCTTCGAGAAGCGCGACGGCGCGCCGAATCCATTGGCCAGGATGAAGTTGAGGGCCGAGGTGCACTGCGCCGACGTGATCGTCGTGGGGCACTGCGTCGGCGAGATGATGGTACCGGCGTTGTTGCCGGGCGTCGGCGTCAGCGTGATGGTGTTGTTGTTGTAGTAGAGCGCCTTGCCCACGCGACGGAATCCATCGTAGGTAAAGAAGTAGAACAGGCGATCCTTGATGATCGGGCCGCCGATGGAGCCGCCGAACTGCTGCTGCTGATGGATGGGCTGAGTGAGCAGGAAGGCCGCCGCCGCGGAATTGGTGGTGTTGAACTTCGCGCTCCACTTCGTCTGCGGATCGAGCGCATTCAGCGAGGGATACCGCAGGTAATAGAAGAGATCGCCGTGAATGGAGTTGGTGCCGGACTTGGTGATGGCGTTCACCTGTCCGCCCGCCGCCTGGCCGAACTCGACCGAGTAGTTCGAGGTCTCGGCCTGGAACTCCTTGATGGCGTCCAGCGAGTACACGTAGGGCGCTCCGGAGGAGCGGCCGCGCGCCTCCGAGAACAGCATCTGGTTATTGTTCGCCCCATCCACATAGTTCTGGTTGTACAGGCCGGAGATTCCGCGGAAGCTCACCAGGCCGGTGCCGCCGTCCGGCACCACGTTGGGCGTGTTCAGCACAAACGCGCTCCAGTTGCGCGACGCAACCGGAAGATTGGAGATCAGCTGCTGATCGATCGTCTGCGAGACCTCGGTCTTGTCGGGATCGAGGATCGGCGCGTCGCTCGTTACATCCACCTGCGTCGAGACAGTGCCGGGGGAGAGCGCGGCGTCGACCGTAAGAGTCTGCCCTACCGTGAGCGTCAGGTTCTTGCGATCGATCTTGCCGAAGTTGCCGCCGCCCAGCAGCACCTCGTAGTGGCCGGGCTGGAGGAACGCGGCCGTGTACTCACCGGACGCATTGGTCGTCAGGCTGCGCGAGATGCCGGTGTCCGTATCGGTGACCACCACGGACGCATTGGGCACAACCGCGCCGGACGTGTCGGTCACCGTCCCGGCAATCGTTCCGAGACCCGCGGTCTGTGCGCGAGAGGCGGATGGCGCCGCACCCAGAACGAGACCGAAGGCAAGAGTGGCGAGAAGGGTTGTTGCGCGGAAATATAGCTTCATGGTGAACTGGCTCCTTGCGAAACGGGCGAGCTTTGGGGGGCTGCGCGGTTCGGTGGCTAACAAGGGGCTGGCTGCCAGTGTAGGGTGTTCACCACCGAAGGACACGGCGGCGGTTCGAGTACGGCCAGCACTCAGTGAACTGTTGTGTACCTCAAGGTTCGCCGATGCGGTTGTCTAAGTCAAGTGAATTCCCTGTTGCAGCGGAGCATCCGGACGCCTACCAACAAGCGCTGACCTGACGGAACGCACGGAGCCTGGCCCCTGGCGCACAGCAACCGGTGGGGAACGGGGCGATCGACCGCGAGGCGATCGGCCCCGAGGCGATCGACCCCGGGCTGACGGCGGCGCAACGAGGTTGCCCTCACGCCTTCAGTGCAACTGGTCGGGAATGACTGCGTACTGAATCAGCACCTCGAACGGCACAATCCGCAGTGTCGCCTCATGGGTGGCTTCGAGCACCACGGGACACGCGGCGCCGGCCTGCTGGCACTCCAGCCAACGCGCCGCGCAGACGCACCACCGGTCGCCCGGCTTCAGCCCCGGAAAGCCGAACTGCGGCATCGGCGTGGAGAGATCGTTGCCCAGCGCCTTGGACGCCTGGAGGAACGCGCGGTCCACGATGCAGCAGACGGTATGCACGCCGTGGTCGTCCGGGCCCGTCTCGCAGCATCCTGTGCGGAAGAAGCCGGTCATCGGAGCACATCCACAGGTCGCGAGGGGCTGGCCTAACACGTTGCGGGCATCGGTCTCTACTTGGGGAGGCACACCTCAAGAGTAGCGCGTTTTGTCGCGCCCCGCTTCCACCCGCCGGGCGTAGAGTCCGCACACGCAGAGCCCCTGCAGTAGTATGGCGCTGGAGGCTGCCGCCCGGGATGCATCATCTGCTGGCTCTTCTTCGGCTCGTCCATCGCGAGCTCTACTTGCTGGGCCCGGGCATCGTGCCCGCGGTGCTCAGCAAGTACCGCGCCGCGTGTGGGCTGTTGATCGCGGGACTCTGCGCGGCGGCCGCACTCTTCGACCTGGCACGACGCCGCTGGCTGGGCGGCCTGGTGTGGTTGGCTGCGGCAGCCGTGCTCTTCGCCGGCTTCGAGAGCAGCCGCCTCTGGGGTGGTCCCAGGACCGTGCTGCTCGGGTGGCTCGCGATCGTGCTCGCACTCGGCGGCATGCTCGAAACACTGCTGCAGGAGCTGCGGACCTCGCTCGCATCGGCGCGGCGGGAGCGACGCAGCTATCGCCGGATTCGGCCCGGCGTCTCCTCCACGGAGCGGCGCGACTAACCCATAAGCTAGAAGCCGTGAGTACGCAATCCCTCCGCACAGGGCTCCTCAGGCACGGCCATGCACGCGTAAAGACAGGGCGCCCTGCAGGCGTAAGATTGGGAGGATGGATACCTTACCGCCCATCGCTCCCCGCATCACGCTCGGTGTCTGCGGCGGAGTTGCAGCGTACAAGGCCGCCGAGCTGGTGCGTGCCCTGCAGCAGCACGGCGCCGATGTTCACGTGGTGATGACGCGTGCCGCGGAGCAGTTCGTCCAGCCGCTGACCTTCTCCTCGCTTACCGGCCACAAGGTAATCACCAGCTTGTGGGGCGGAGTCGATGAAGACGGCGCGCCAGCCTCCGGGCTCGACGACCAGGGACAGATCGAGCACATCGCCGAAGCCCAGGCAGCCCAGGCTCTGGTGATCGCCCCCGCCACCGCGAACATCCTGGCCAAGCTCGCCCACGGCCTGGCAGACGACTTCCTGACGACGCTGTACCTCGCAACCCCCGCTCCGGTGATTGTGGCCCCAGCCATGAACGTGGCCATGTGGAATCATCCCGCCACGCGCGCCAACCTGAAGCTGCTGCGGGACCGGGGCACCACGATTGTGGAGCCCGAGGCCGGCTATCTTGCGTGCGGCATGACCGGGTCCGGCCGGCTCGCCGCGGTTGAGGAGATTGCGCGTGCTGTGATGGACAGCCTTGGGTCGAGGCAGACGGGATCCACCAAAGGGGCGCGCAGGCGTGACCTGGCGGGCGAGACCATCCTGGTGACCGCAGGCGGTACGCAGGAGGCCATCGATCCTGTGCGCTACCTGGGAAATCGTTCCTCCGGAAAGATGGGCTATGCCATCGCCGAGGCAGCGGGCAAGCGCGGCGCAAAGGTGGTACTTGTGTCCGCGCCCACCGCGCTCTCTCCCCCTGCGCGCTGCGCCTTTGTCCCCGTGACCAGCGCGGAGGAGATGCGTGTAGCCGTGATGGAGCACCTGCCGTCCGCGACGGTGGTGATCAAGGCAGCAGCCGTTGCAGACTTTCGTATGTCCGCGATTGCGCCAGACAAGCTGCGCCGCACGGGCCATCTGCACCTGGACCTCGAGCCGACCGAGGACATCGTTCGCGGCGTGGTAGACGCCCAGCCCCCAGGCACGCTGGTCATCGCCTTCGCAGCGGAGACGAACGCGGATGTGGAGCAGGCCCGCGGGAAGCTGCTGCGCAAGGGCGCACACGCGATCGTGCTGAACGATGTCTCCCGGCCAGGCATCGGCTTCGACTCCGACCGCAACGCGGCCATGTTTGTGACGCGCGAGGCTGCGGTCGAGATCCCCGAGATGAGCAAGCGCGACATGGCCGACCGCATCCTCGACCAGGTGCTTGGGCTGCGGGCCGCCCAGCGCAGCCTGCAACCCCAACCCGGGAGCTAGCGCGGCTGCAGGTCGCGCCAGGCAGGCAGGCCGGGCAGACCGGAGGCCAGCATGGCGGCACGTACGATCGCGCGTGCCATCACCACCGCACCGATCGCGCCGATCGCGCCCGGGTCGGCCTGTACGGCGGCGGTGCCGGTCGAGAGCGCAAACACCGTGTCGCCGTCCGCCATCGTATGCACGGGATTGATCGCGCGAGCGTAGCCATCGTGTGCCATCTGCGCCACCTTGGTCATCTCGGTCTTGCTGAAGCGCGCATTCGTGGCAACCACCCCCAGTGTGGTGTTTGCTCCCGTCTGCAGCAGCACCCGATCCCCGGCCAGCATCGCCGCCATGGAGTTGCGCAGCCCCTTGCCCGCACCGCGGCGTGCGCCAGCCACAATGGTCCCGCTCACGGGGTCGATCACATCCCCGACCGCATTCACCACGGCCAGCGCCGCAACCACGATGCCGGTTGAGCCGACGCGCACGCTCGCGCTGCCGATCCCGCACTTCATCGCCGACGCCATGCCGAACATCTTGCCGATCGTCGCACCCGCGCCCGCGCCCACATTGCCCTCGGCGACAGGGCCGCTCGATGCCGCCGCACACGCCTTGTAGCCCGAATCCGCCGTCGGGCGGATGCGGAAGTCGCCCACGCCCAGGTCGTACAGAATCGCCGCGGGCACAATGGGCACCACACCGCCCCGCACCCTGTAACCGCTGTGGTGCTCTTCGAGAAAGCGCATCACGCCCGAAGCCGCGTCGAGACCGTACGCGCTTCCGCCCGAGAGCAGGATCGCGTTGATCGCATTCACCGCGTTCGTCGGCGCCAGCAGATCGGTCTCCCGTGTGCCCGGCGCGGAGCCCCGAACGTCTACCCCCGCCACCGCGCCATCCTCGCAGAGCACGACCGTACAGCCGGTCGGCCGCTCCGTCAGCGTGCAGTGGCCTACCTTCAGACCGGGAACGTCGGTAAGCGAACCGCCCGGCGGAAGCCCATCTCCCTCCGCCCGCGCGGACTCCTCGGAGGCCCACACTGAGGGGGCTATGGCAGCGGCGAGCGGCAGGCCGAGCAGGTTGCGGGTGAAGTCGCGTCGTTGCATGGTGGAGGTCCTTTCGTACACGCCGCCCGCAGGGCCGGCGGTGTGAATGCAGTCTCAGTGCCCGTCCCGCAATGCGGCAGCATCGCCGCGCCTTCTCCGGTCAAACGCAGCCGCAGCGGCCTGCCCCCCGGAGTCTGCGGGGGAGACACAGCGGAAGACGAGCATCACCAGCGCAGCCGTGCCGATGCCGATCGCCTGTGGCGGTACAGATCCGGCGCCGTGCCCGTGAGAAAGACGAAGGCTGGCTGCAGTCGTCCCGAGAGCACATAGGATTGACGTCACTGCCGCAGTCGAGCCCACCCCGCGCGAGTAGACCCCCGCAACCAAAGGCACAAGCAGCGAGACTGCGACGAGGCTATAGAAGATGCTCACGGCGGCGATGATCGACGGCAGCAGCACAGCCAGCCCAATGCCCAGCACGCCGGCACAGAGAGAGATCCGGCGGCTGACCGCAAGCATTCTGTCGGATGAGGCGCGCGGATCCACAAACGTCTTGTACAGATCGACGGCCAGCGATGTGGACAGCATAAAGAGGATCGCATCGGTTGCGCTCAGCTCGGCGGAGAAGATCGACGCGAGCGTCCACACACCGAGCCAGCGCGGAAGCAGCAGCTTCATCGCCGAAGGAAGCGCAAGCTCCGGGTTTGCCAGATGCGGCAGCGCCGCCAGCGCGCAGAGTCCAAGCACAGCCGGCACAAACGCAAACACGGCCTGGCCCAGCGAGTTCAACCCCACTCCCAGCCGTACGGCCCGAACGTCGCGCGCGCCGTACACCTTCTGCACTAGGCCGGGCGAGACCAGAAACGATGGCACCAGGATCGCAATCCAGACCAGCAGCCGCCCAGCACCCGCGCCAATCGGCGAGAACAGGTGAGCGGTGCTTGCGGCACTTGCACTCTGCGCTGCAACGGCACGGTGCAGCCCGCTCCATCCGCCCAACGCGTGCAGTGCGAACGGCACCGCCAGCAGCAGCCCGGACATCGTCACGCCAAGCTCGAATACGTTAACAAACGAAGAGCCCAGCAGCCCGCCCGCCGTGCAATACACCATCGCCACCACGCCGCCCAGCACGCAGCCCGCCCACTTCGGCGTGCCTGCCACGGTGGACAGAATCCACGCGATCGCCATAAGCTGCGCGGCCAGCAGGGCAAGCGACCCCGCCCACAGCAGCACGGCGATTAGCGCCTTCACCGCCCGTCCGTAGCGCAGCTCCAGGAAGTCCTGCAGCGTGGAGAGGCCGTGCTCGTTCGCCATCGCCCAAAGCTTCGGCCCGATCGTCTGCGACAGCAGCAGTGTGCCGACCGCCGCCGAGCCCACCCACCACCAGGCGGAGAGCCCGAACCGATAGCCCAGCCCTGCAGCGCCGACCGTCGATCCCGCACCGATGTTCGCGGCCAGACAGGTCGCGAGAACGCGGCCGGGCCCGAGCGAGCGACCTGCGACAAGGAAATCCTGAGAGCTCCGGACACGGCTGCCGGTCCACAGGCCGAGGCCCATCAGCACAACCGAGTACACGAGCAGCGCGAAGACGTAGATGTTCATAGCAGCGGGGTAGACGCCGAGTGGGTCGCCTCCCACCCACTATGCTACGCCTCTCCATCAGCCAAGCGTGGGCATGGATGTGTCGACGCCGGTGCGGATCCCCGCGGGCCAGCGCGCGGTCACCGTCTTCAGGCGCGTGTAGAAGTGCACGCCTTCGGGCCCATGCACCGCGTGATCGCCGAAGAGCGAGCGCTTCCATCCTCCGAAGCTGTGGAACGCCATCGGCACAGGAATCGGCACGTTGATCCCCACCATGCCCGCCTGCACGCCGTGCGCAAACGCGCGCGCCGTATCGCCGTCCCGGGTGAAGATGGCAGTGCCGTTGCCGTACTCGTGCGTGTCGATCAACCGCTGCGCGGTGGCGAAGTCGCACGCGCGGACGACGCAGAGCACAGGACCGAAGATCTCCTCCCGGTAGATCCGCATCTCGGGCGTAACATGATCGAACAGGCAGGCCCCGAGGAAGAATCCCTCGCCATGTGGCAGTGCGGTACTGCGGCCGTCCACCACAAGCTCCGCGCCCTCGCGCTGCCCAAGCTCCACGTACCCACGCACCCGTTCCAGGTGGGCGCCCGTAACCAGCGGGCCGAGCTCCGCGCCCGCGGCATCCCCCGGCGCGATCTGCAAGGCGGCGATCCGAGGCTTCAAACGACCGATCAGCTCCTCCGCGGTCGCATTGCCCACGGCCACCGCGACGGAGATCGCCATGCAGCGCTCCCCCGCCGAGCCATACGCCGCCCCCACAAGCGCGTCCGCGGCCTGGTCGAGATCCGCATCCGGCATCACGATCATGTGGTTCTTCGCGCCGCCGAGCGCCTGTACACGCTTGCCCGAAGCTGTGCCGCGCGCGTACACATACTCCGCGACGGGCGTGGAGCCCACAAACGACACAGCCGCGATTCCTGGATGATCCAGTATGCCGTCCACACCTTCTTTGTCTCCGTGCACGACCGAGAAGACGCCCTCCGGCAGGCCGGCCTCCTTCAACAGCTCCGCAATGCGGATCGAAGCGCTCGGGTCCCGCTCGCTCGGCTTCAGCACAAAGCAGTTGCCGCACGCCAGCGCCACGGGAAACATCCACATCGGCACCATCGCCGGGAAGTTGAACGGCGTGATGCCCGCAACCACTCCCAGCGGCTGCCGCATGGACCAGCTGTCGATCCCCGGGCCTACCTGTGCCGTGTACTCGCCCTTCAGCATCTGCGGAATGCCGGTAGCGAACTCCACCACCTCGAGCCCGCGCGTAGCTTCGCCCTTCGCATCCGCAAGCACCTTGCCGTGCTCCGACGTGATGATTGCGGCGATCTCGTCCAGGTGCTGCTCGAAGAGCTCGCGAAACCGGAACAGCACGCGCGCTCTGCGAAGTGGCGGCTGCGCGGACCACTCAGGAAACGCCGCCTCGGCCGAGGCGACTGCGGCATTCAGCTCAGCCGCGTTCCCAAGAGGCACGCACGCCTGCACGCGGCCGGTCGCCGGGTTGAACACATCGCTCACGCGGCCGGACACGCCGGGAGCCGCGCGCCCGCCAATCCAGTGCGGAATCTCGCGAAGACCCCGTGTCGCAGACGATTCGGTATGGGATAGAACAGCAGAGGACATCGGCGGAACCTCGCAGACACGCCACATCAAGGTAGTGCATCCACACGCCTCGCGCCAGAGTCCAGCTCCTCCGCCGCCCTAGCCCTTCACCCACACGCCGTCGATCGTACGCCCCATCGCAGGGTTGGGAGATGCGTCCCGCAGCGCCGCGGGCAGCCGCTCGGGGCGGACCGAGTCGTAGCACTCCAGCGCGCCGAAGCGCAGCATGGAACGTGGAATCCCGACCGCCGTGAAGCCCGGGTGCGCGGTCGAAGGGAAGGGTCCACCATGGTTCATTGCAGGGCTGAGCGCAACACCCGTCGGCATCTTGTCGTTCAGCAGGCGGCCTACCTTGTTGCGCAGAGCAGACGCGACCGTGCCGTAAATCGAGGCATCCGAATCCCCCGCAGCCTGCGAGGCCGAGTAGATGCACCCGGTCAGATTGCCTTCGAGGGCCGCGATCACATCCAGCAACTCCGCCGGCTCGTTCGCAACCACCAGCATGGTGGCGTTACCGAACGCCTCATGCTGCAGCGGACCCGAAGCCGTCAGAAAATCCTCACCGCTGACGCGCAGCAGCGTGTTCTTGTAGCGGAAGCCGGCGCCGCCCGCGGCGGCTCCTCCCGTAAGCACCTCGGCGCCTGCACTGCGCAGCCATCGAACCCCGGAGTCGAGCCCTTCCAGGCCCCCCGCTGAAAACAGCGCCCCCGCAGGCCGTTCTTCGAGGATGCGGCGCAGCTCCTCCGCGAGCCGCTCCGTCGCCTCACCCGCAAGCGCGAGGATCAGGTTCGGGCTGGTGCAGAACTGGCCCGTGCCCGCCAGGCACGAGTCCGCAAGCTCCGTCGCGAGCTGCGCACCCCGTTCCGCAACGGCTCCAGGAAGCAGCACCACAGGGTTCAGGCTGGAGAGCTCCAGGTAGATAGGCCTGCCCGCCGCATCGGCTGCCGCCTTCAGACGGAGGCCCCCGATACGGCTGCCCGTAAAGCTCGTAGCCCCCACACGCGGGTCCGCAACCAGGCGCAGCCCGTCCTCGTTGCCGATGTGATACAGCATCTGCACCGTCGCAGGCGGCAGGCTCGTCTGCGCAAGCGCCTCCGCCGCACACTCGGCCAGCAGTTGCGTGGTGCCCGGATGCAGCGGGTGCCCCTTCGCAATCACGGGGCAGCCGGCCGCGACGGCAGCCGCAAGGTCTCCTCCCGAAACGCCATGGAACGCAAACGGGAAGTTGTTGGGGCCCATAACCACCACCGGCCCGATGGGTGCATAGTGCGACCGGATGTTGGCCTTCGTGTCGATCACCACGGACTGCCACGTGCCCTCGCGCGCCGCAGCAGCAGCCTGGCGAAGCTGCGTACAGGTGCGCGGCAGTTCCACGTCGCGAAGACGCGGCGAGATCGCGAGACCGGTCTCCGCACCTGCCCGCGCCACCAGCGCATCGGCACGGGATTCGATCGTGGACGCATACAGATCCAGAAAGCGGGCCAGTTCCTCCGGCTCGGCCAGGCGCAGTGCGCGTGCGGCAGATGCGCTGGCCATAAGCGCCTCGTCGCAGTCCTGCCACCCGCTCACCGGAAACTCTCCCTCAAGCGGCTGGCCGGTCGCCGGATTCGTTGCACCGAAGCTGGAGACGGCCTTCGCTGCACGCCATCGCCCACCGATCCAGACACGTTCTGCTGCCATAGGTCTTCTCTCCGCGGGCGTTGCCCTGTTCAGAATACGCGGCGGGCGTGGCCGGCGCACCCACCCCTCCGACCCTCCGGCGCGGCGATTGAGCAAGCTGGCGTTCTACGGTACCCTCAGGGCATGCGGCATCCCGATGGAATCGACCACGGAGCGGTTTCGTTCCCCGGGATCCTGATGAAGCGCAAAGCTCTCCGCAGAACGCTCGCCCAGCGGCAGAACCTCCACCCCATTCGCATCGCCCTGCTCGGCGGCAGCACCGCCAACGAGTTCGTGGACCTGCTTGAGATTCTTCTACTCGAGGCAGGCTTCAGCCCCACCTTCCATCAATCCGAGTACGGCCGCTACTTTGTCGACGCAGTCCACGACAGCGACGCTCTTATCCGCTTCAAACCCGACATCGTCTACGTCCACACCTCGGTCATGAACGTGGAGCGCTTTCCCGCGGTCTGCGCCTCGGAGTCTGAGTTCGAAAAACTCGCAGACCTCGAGTTCGCGCGCTTCCAGCAGATTTGGAGTGCGCTCGAGCGGAAGCTCGGCTGCACCGTCATTCAAAACAACTTCGAGCTGCCACCCTGCGCCATCCTCGGCAATCTCGACGCCTCCGCCCCGGGCGGGCGTACGCGCTTCATCCACGCGCTGAACGAACGCTTTGCGCGCGCCGCAGCCGCCACACCCAGGCTGCTCCTGCAGGACGTCTGCAGCCTCTCCGCGCGGCTCGGGCTCGAGACCTGGTTTGATCCCACACGCTGGTTCAGCTACAAGATCGTCACCTCGCCGCAGGCCAGCTACGCACTCGCGACCTCGCTCTGCGCCATCCTCCGCGCGCTCTACGGCAGAAGCCGCAAGGTGCTCGTCCTCGATCTCGACAATACCCTCTGGGGAGGCGTCATCGGTGACGACGGCCTCGACGGCATCCAGATCGGCCGCGAGACCGCGCTCGCGGAAGCCTATACCGCGTTCCAGCAGTACTGCCTCTCGCTCCGCGATCGCGGAATCCTGCTCGCCGTCTGTTCGAAGAATGATGAGGCCATCGCAAGGCAGGGCTTCTCCCACCCCGACTCGGTCCTCAGCCTCGAACATATCTCCTGCTTCCGCGCTAGCTGGGATCCCAAGCCGGACTCCATCGCCGCCATCGCACGCGAGCTCAACCTCAGCCCCGACAGCTTCGTCTTCGTCGATGACAACCCTGCGGAACGCGCCCTCGTAGCAGCCCAGGTCGAGGGCATCGCCGTGCCGGAGATGGGCAGCGATCCCGCCCGCTTCCCCGCCATCCTCGAAGCCGGCCGCTACTTCGAACCCGTCTCCCTCTCGCATGAGGACACCGCGCGAGCCGGCCTGTACCGGCAAAACGCAGAGCGCGCCATCTTCGAGTCCAGCTTCGCCGACTACGGCCAATATCTCGATTCGCTCGACATGTCGGCCGAGATCGAACCCTTCACCCCCGTCTATCTCGACCGCATCACCCAGCTCACCAATAAAACCAACCAGTTCAACCTCACCACGCGCCGCTACACACTCGCGGAGATGCACGCCGTGCTCGCAGACCCCAACGCGATCGGCCTCTATGGCAGGCTCACCGACCGCTTCGGCGACAACGGCCTGGTCTCTGTCGTGCTCGCGCATCGCCGCGGCTCTGTTCTCGAGATAGACCTCTGGCTCATGAGCTGCCGCGTGCTCAAACGCGACATGGAACTCGCCATGCTCGATTCGCTGGTGGAGCGGGCGCGCCTGGGTATCCTCACGCTCGAAGGCCGCTACGTGCCGACTCCCAAGAACCGCATCGTGCGCGATCACTACGCCACGCTGGGGTTCCAACTGCTCCACGAACACCCCGACGGCTCCGCGACCTACTCGCTTCCAGTCGAAGGCTACAAGCCCCGCAACACGCACATCCGTATCCCGGCGCAGACCCACACTGGCTGAGACACCCGGCGCTCACTCTCCCGCAAGCCGCAGCTACGGACGCCCGGCAGGTGCACCCGCAGCCTGCGCCGCCAGAGCACTCGCCGTCTTCCGTTCGATCGCGGCCTTCGCCGTGCTCCCCTGGCGTGTGTACGCATCTGCCAGCAGGCGGTGGCCTTCCACCAATCCGGAATCCGCCTCCACTGCAATCGTCAGTTGGCTGATCGCTTCGCTCACCTTCCCCTCCCCCAGCAAGGACCGGCCACTCTTGAGGGCAAAGCTTGCGCGCTGCCGGACTGCTGCCGCGCGGCTCAGGTCGGCTGCCACCTTGCGCTCCTGTGCGGCCGCGTCCTTCTCGCCCGCCTGCGACTCAAGTGCCGCCAGCTCGATGTGGAGTCCCGGCTGGTCGGGCTCGAGCGCAATCGCGCGCCGCAGAGCCTCCCTTGCGTCCGCCTGCCGGCCCGCCTCCTTCAGCACACTGCCGAGCACCGCCCATGCGTCCCCATCGCCCGGCTGGAGCGTCGTCGCCCTGGTCAACTGTGTGGCCGCCTCCTCGAACCGGCCCTGCTGCATATAGATCACACCCAGAGTGTAAGCAGGATCGGGAAGCGTGGGGTCGAGCTCAGCCGCTCGTTCAAACTCCGGAACGGCAGCCGACAGATCGTCTTTCAACTTCAGCGCCAACCCAAGGTCGTAGTGAAGATGCGCGTTCTTGCTGTCCAGCGCGAGTCCCGCGCGGAACTGCGCCAGCGCATGGTCCAGGTCGGACTGCTGCAGATACGCCACTCCGTAGTCTTCCCGAAGCGTGGGCTGGTCCGGACCCTGCGCCACCGCTCGCTCATACAAAGGCAGCGCATCCTTCGCATCGCCCGTCTGCACCAGCGCAAGAGCATGGTTCGTCAAAGCCTCGCTCGAGTTGATTCCCAGCTTCGCTGCCTGTTCGAACACCGGCAGCGAAGCAGCCGCGTCTCCGCTGGCCTGCAACGCGAGCGCAAGAGCATACAGCGCCTCCGCCGGAACACGTGGAGTCACCAGCGTCACAGCCGCGTGCAGCGTATACAGCGCCTTCGCGTCCTCGTGCACCGCCGACAGAGCACGCCCAAGCTGCAGCTGGTAGTCGAACTCCCGCGGCTGCACACTCACACACCGCTGCAGCAGAGAGACAGCCTCCAACGGCCGGCCCAGCGCAAGCAACGTGACGCCTTCGTGATACTGCGCCTTCGCAGACTCGGGTCCGAGCGCGACAGCCTGCCGGAACTCCCCAAGCGCCTCCTCCATCCCGCCGCGCCGCGCGATCATCGTTCCCAGCGCATCGTGCAACTCCGCCGAGGACGCCTCCTGCGCCACCCCCGCACGCAGCGTCTGCTCGGCCCCCGCCTCATCGCCCGTCGCGGAAAGAGCCAACGCAAACAGGATGAAGTCCTCAGGCGCAAAGCGTGGCCCCCCGGACGAGGCAGCAAGCTGCCGAAACAGCGGCGCCCCATCTCCATACAGCCCGTTGTCGACATCCGCCTCGGCCAGCAGCAGAGCCACCTCAGCATTGCCAGGTGCAAGCGCATGGGCGCGGCTAAGCTGCTGGAGCGCAGCCTTGTACTCGCGCAATCGCAGCAGCACGGAGCCAAGTGCCGCGTGGCCCTCCGGCATCGTTGGCGCAAGCATCGCCGCCCGCGCATACTGCCGCTTCGCCTCGGCCAGCCTCCCCGCCTTCGCGGCGCTCTCGCCTGCACGCATCGCCTCGCGCACCGCTGCAGACCGTGCTGTTTCCGGCTGCGCAGAAGCCGCGCGCACCCCGAGCCCCACACCCGCCAGGGAGATCGCTGCAACCCGCAGCGTTGAACCCCAACACCACCGCATCCCGCCTACTTCTCCGCTATGCTCAGCGTCACGTAGCTCCGGCCCAGGTACAGCCGGAACGACCCGGAGGGACCAGGGAGAATCTGCAGCGGATTCGGACGCGCCAGTGCCTCATCGTGCGTGGTCACGGCTTGCAGAATCTCGTTTGCGCCAATGTCCATCACCGTCATCTTGTTGCCCGCCACGAAGCCGAACCCGTACGCGCCCGCATTCAACCGATGACCGCCAACCATCAGCGGAACCTCGGTCAGCAGATACGCCTGGTACACCTGCTGCACCGTCGAAGAATAGCCGGAGGTATCCACCATCGTCGCCAGAACCAGCTTTCCATCCGCAAAACGCAGCCCGGAGGAGTTTCTCCCCTGCACCGACGCGCTCTGGCCGCGGAAGAACACCGCCGCCGGCAGTATGGCCGCAGCCTCCTCCCGGCGAAGCACCACGGGTGCTCCTTTGGAGCCGGCAGCCCCCTCCTGCGCGTGCAGCCTCACGCCCACTGGTGCGACGAGGGACAATGCCATTAGGATCGTGGTCACAGCGAACTTGCTTCGAATAGACATGATGTGCGACATCCTACGAAATCCTCGCTTCGCTGGCAAGATGACGCGGGCCCCGCGCAGGAAAGGTGCTGCATTGTTCGTTCCCGGCATATGCCGCGCCGTTGCAGGTGCGCTCGCAGCCCTCGCCCTCCACGTCTCGGCACAGCAGCTCCCGCTCCACCCCATCGCCGAACTCCCCCTCCGCAGCGACGGCCCTGTGCTGCGCCGAGCGGTCCAGTCGGGCGAACCCTTCACCGTCGCCGGACCCCACGGCATCGCCGTCGGTCAGCAGCAGGGGCCATTCGAGGCCTGGATCCTGCCCGTCAAGCTGCTAAGCCATCTCACCCTCCAGGCGGAGGTCCAGGGCTATGCCGTTCCGCTCGACCTCAACAGCATGGCCCGCGAGGTCGAAGTCCGTCCCGACAGAACCACCATCACCTACGCCCACATCGCGCTCACCGTACGCCAGATCATCTTCGCCCCGGAGAACTCGCCCGCCGGCACCGGCATCGTCGTTCTCTTTCAGATCGACGCTGCACGCCCCGTCACACTCACCCTGCGCTTCACGCCGGAGATGCGCGAGATGTGGCCCAAGCCCAGCAGCGGCACGCCCTCCGCCGAATGGCTGCCGCAGGGCAGCAGCGGCCTCTACCTCCTCCACACCGACTTCAACCAGCTCACCGGCGCAGTGGCTCTGCCCGGCGCCACCGCCGGAATCATGGCGCCCTACCAGGAGCGCCCCCAGATCCATCCCCTCGAGTTGATCCTTCACGTCGATCCGGCAACGCAACCCCATGTCCTCTATCCCTTGCTGATGGCCGCCGCGACAACGCCCGAGACCGCAACCAGCGCCGCGCTCCAGCAGACACTCGCCGCCCTCAACCAACAGCTTCCCGCGCTCTACGCCGCCCACGCCGCCCATTACGCCGCGCTCGAACGTGACCTCACCTCGATCGTCACCCCCGACTCCGCCCTGGACGCCGATCTCCTTTGGGCCGAGGTGGCCATCTCGCAGCTACGGGCCACCACCCGCCCTACAGCCGCCTTTCCCGCCGGCGAGACAGGTCTGGTCGCCGGTTACTACGCCTCCGGGGATTCAGCCCGCCCCGGCTTCGGCTGGTTCTTCGGCCGCGATACCCTCTACACCCTCTACGCCATCCACAGCTACGGCGACTTCGCACTCGCCCGCACCGCACTCGAGTTCCTCATGCGCCGGCAGCGTGCCGACGGCAAGGTCATGCACGAGTTCTCCCAGACCGCAGGCGATCTCGACTGGGCAAGCCTCCCCTACCAATACGCCGCCGCAGACGCCACTCCGCTCTTCCTCACAGCCATGCTCGACTACGTGCGCACCAGCGGAGATCTCCAGTTCCTCCACGAGCACCGCGACTCCGTCGAACGCGCCTGGCACTTCGAAATCACCCACGACAGCGACGGCGACGGCATCTACGACAACGCCCAGGGAACCGGCTGGGTCGAAAGCTGGCCTGGAGGAATGCCACAACAGGAGATCTACCTCGCATCGCTCGATGAGCAGGCCTCCTCCGCCATGGCAGACCTGGCCCGCCTGCTCGACGACGAAGCCACCGCGAAGTCCGCCGCTGCACGTGCCTCAGCCATCCACCGCACAATCGAGCACGTGTACTATCGCGCAGACACAGGAACCTACGCCTTCAGCCACAACAACGGCGCGCTCGATACCGCGTCCACAGTCTTCCCCGCCATCGCATGGTGGAACGACAATGCCGTGCTCGACCATCCCCAGGCCTCGCTGCGGCAGTGGGCCTCTCACGTCTTCGATACCGACTGGGGACTCCGCGACGTCGCTCAAAGTGACCCGGTCTATGACCCCGTCAGCTACCACCAGGGCTCCGTCTGGCCCCTCTTCACCGGCTGGGCCTCGTTAGCCGAGTACCGGGCCGGACATCCGCTCGCTGGGTACCAGGCGCTCATGCAGAACGCCGGCCTGACCACCGCGCAGGATCCCGGCGCCGTCACCGAGCTGCTCTCCGGTGCTCTGTTCGAACCCTTCGGCCGCAGCACCAGCCATCAGCTCTGGTCCTCCGCCATGGTCGTCACGCCCCTCCTCCGCGGCCTCTTTGGAATCGAGATCGACGGCCTCCACCATACCCTCCGCCTCACGCCGCACCTGCCCGCGGACTGGCCCTCCGCCGAGGTCCATCACCTGCACGTGGGTCAATCCCTCGTCGACCTGACGTACACTCGCGAAGCCGGTGGCCTCATCGTCCGCGCCGCAACCCGCAGCGGCCCTCCCGTTCACCTCGCCGGCGGGACGGACTCCCTTCGCCTCCCTCTTCCTCGCGTCGAGGTGGCACTCCCCCACGGCCTGCCCCCACGCGGAGCCCGAACCACGCAACCCAAAGTCCTCGACGAGACCCTCACCGCAACCTCCCTCCAGCTCGAGATCGAAGGCACAGCAGACTCGCACGCCACCCTCACCCTGCGCCGGAACGGTCCTGTCCCGAAGCTCACAGTGCAAGGAGCCGACCTCTCAGGCGATCGACTGCACGTCCACTTCCCTCCCGGAGACGGCTACACCACCCGCTCCGTCACCGTCCAGTGGTGACCTCGGCGCCGCCCGCAAGCACGTCCTGCAGCTTCAGATACACGGCGTTCGTCCAGCCGAAGCCGACCACGTTGCTCTTGTAACCGGCCGCCACCTTCACGTTTGCTGAGCCATCCACCACGTTGTACTTCTCCCGCATCGTGCCATCGCGCTCGAAGTTGTCCAGCACCGTCTTCGAGAACTCCCTCGCCACCCTCGCAGCGTCCGCAGGATATCCAGCCCGATCGAGCCCATCGACCGCAAGCCACGTCGTCGGAGCCCACCCGAACGGCATGTCCCACTGCACACCCGACGCAGCCGCGCTCGTCGCCAACCCGCCCGCTCGTTCGAAGTCCCCGAGGTGCGCCTTCACAGATGCTGCCTGTGCCTTGCTCGCGGCGCCCGCCCACAACGGATAAAACGTCGCCACGAACTCATAGGAGGACCGCTTCCCCTTCACGTAGTCGTAGTCGAAGTACATCCCGCTGGACCCATCCCACAGGTACCTGTCCATCGCCGCCTGCCGCGCAGCGGCTCTGCTCAGCCACACCCGCACGTCCTCGCGCCGGCCAAGCACCGCGGCAAAATGCGCCATGTCCTTCTCGTACTTGTACAGAAGGCTGTTCAGGCACACCGGCGCATAGTCCGCCGTACCCCCGGAGAATGGCCCGAACCGAAAGCTCGTGTCGAACCCCGACTCCCGCATCGCACGATCGCTCCGGTAGTACGCAGCCGACAGCCGATGTCCATCCGCCACCGCACGGGCGCACACATGCGACTGCCGCACATCGCAACTCGTCTTCGCCAGAGCCGCAGCCTGTGCAGCCGTCGGCGTCTCCGCTCCATCGACCAGGTACATCCCCCCCGCATCCGGATGCCCCTCCAGCCACCGGATCACATCCGGGTAATAGCTGGAATCGTCCGCCATCTCCGGAACAGGGCCGCTCCCCAGGTCGAAGTAGCGCGCCAGACCCGTGTCCCCCGCCCGGTGCTCCGCAGACGTCCACAAGCCATAGTCGCGCTGCGCCAGACCGTACGCCCGCGCCAGCCACCCAGTGTCGCTCGAACCCGAATACTCGTACACCTCGCGAATCATCGACGAGAGAAACGGCGGCTGGGATCGCGTAAAGAAGTACGTGCGATTCGCGTTCAAGATCGCCCCGTAGTTCTCAATCTCGAAGAAGAAATTCTCCACCATCCCCTTCGCCATCGCCGTCCGGCCATCGTGCACCAGCCCCAGCAGGATGAAGTAGCTGTCCCAGCCATACATCTCGTTGAACCGGCCCCCAGGCACAACATACCGGTTCGGCAGGTATAGCAGCCCGTTGGCCGGCAACTCCTCCGGACGCACCTCATCGATATGGTGGATCGATCGAGGCAGATGCCGTACGTCCACACGGCACTGCTGCTGCATCGCCGCCACCTCGGGAGGCACCGCCATGCCCGCCGGCAGGTACAGGACCGGGGCGGTCGTCACCTTGATGTCCACAACCGACTTGCACTCCGACATCGAACGCGACAAGGTGTCCCATCCGTTCGCGATGTACGCGACAATCTTCGCCTGCGACGATCCGCCCTCCCCCGCAACACCCGCCTGCGCCCGCACGTCCGCCGCGCACGCCGCGCCCGCAAGGCACACGCCCAGCACCATCTCCACACCGCGACTCCGCTTGCGCCTCATCGTTCCTCCCCGGCCGTGCTGAAGCAAGCGAGCCCAGCGTCGCATGCGCCGGGCTCGCCATTTCCTGCCAACAGACTGCACCCTACTGCACCGCGGCGATCCAGCTCGCGTACGGCGCAATCGTCACATCCTTCAACCCGCTCGCCTTCTGTAACGTGGGATCGTCGGTCACCAGAGTCTTGGCTGTCGTCCCCTTTGCCCCGCCCCCGGCGCCGCTCAGATCGAACGAGACCTTCTGCGCCGTGCCCGTGCAGTTCAGCACCACCAGCACAGACGACGAGCCGGTCGAGCGCACATACGCAAGCACGTTCGGATCGTCCGTGTTCACCATCGTCATCGCTCCGTCGTGCAGCGCGGAGTTGCTCCGCCGAAGCGCGATCAACCGCTCGTACCAGTTCAGCAACGAACCCGGCTCCTTCGATTCCACCGCAACGTTGACCGTCGTGTGGCTTGCAGGAATCGGCAGCCAGGTCTGCGGATTCGTACTGAACCCCGCCTGCGGCCCCGCCGTCCATTGCATGGGCGTCCGCTCCCCATCGCGGCCCTTCTCCTTCGGCCAGCCCGTAATCCCGATCGGATCCTTCACATCTTCCTTCCGCGTCGGTGTCGCCGTCGTCATGCCCAGCTCTTCGCCGTAGTACATCAGCGCAGTCGCTCGCGACGTCAGAAGAATCGAAGCGATCACCTTATTGATCGCATCCGCGTGTGCCCCGTCCCCATACCGGTCCGCCGATCGCACGTTGTCATGGTTGTCGAACACCACAAGCGGCTGCGATCCGTGCACCTGCGTCTCCACCTCGTTCAAATGGGCACGCAGCGACGCAGCCTCCAGCTTGTCATGGTCGCCATGGAAGCCCACCAGCATGTCCATCGGAAGCTGCAGCTCATCATGCGCCGCGCCCCCATACCACTTGTCCAGCTCAGCCGTGTTCGGAAGATAGGTCTCCCCGATCAGCACCCGGTCGCCCGGATACTTCGACACCACGGCGCGCATCCGCCGGATCACGTCATGCACCTTCGGCAGATTCGCGGTATAGTCCTCCGCCAGGTTCGGATCGCCCTGCGCATTCAACCCGCCCAGCTCCCGCTCGTCGCGCAGCTGAGGATCCTCAAACAGCGTCGGGATCGCATCCAGCCGGAACCCGGCCACGCCGCGGTCCAGCCAGAACCGCATCGCACCGAACATCGCCTTCTCCACCTCCGGATTGTCCCAGTTCAAATCCGGCTGCTGCTTGTAAAACTTGTGGTAATAGAACTGGTGAACCGCCGGCACCCACTCCCACGCCGATCCTCCGAATAGCGAGACCCAGTTGTTCGGCGGTACCCGCCCCTCATGCTCAAAGCGCTTCTGGTACGCGGTTACACCCGCAGCATCGGCCGGCTTCCCGTCGTTCCACACATACCAGTCATGCTTCGGGCTGCTCTTCGAACCGGCCGCTTCCACAAACCACGCATGCTTGTCCGACGTATGATTCAGCACCATGTCCAGCACAACCCGCACCTTGTGCTTCTTGCCCTCCGCGATCAGCCGGTCCATATCCCCCAGCGTCCCGTACTGCGGGTCCACCGTCTCGTAGTTCGAGATGTCGTACCCGAAGTCCACCTGCGGCGACGGATACATCGGCGCAATCCAGATCGCATCCACCCCAAGCCGCTCCAGATAGTCCATGCGCGCCGTGATCCCGTTCAAATCCCCCACCCCGTCCCCATTCGAATCCTGGAACGACCGCGGATAGATCTCATACACCACGGCGTGCTTCCACCACACGTCCCCGCCGGATGACCCGGAGGCCGCCTGGGCCCGCCCGGCTCCCGCAGCCCCGCACAGCACAAACGCGCACAACAACGCAGACGACAAAAAACGAGGGAATCGGCGAGCTGCCCCGCACCCCGGTGAACAGTTACACGTCATAAACATTGCCTCCTGAAACGACGGGGAGAACTATACCAGCGCAACCGTACCTTTTGCGCAAGTTGTTATGACATTTCTATTCGCCAGCCGCTCGAACTCTGCCCGGAAGTGCAAAGCGCTTCACCCGAAGCGCATCGCCCACCCACGTTTATGCCGGAAATAACCGCTCCCAGCGGCCACTCTGCCACAATTCCATTAGGGAAACAATGTCATTGCACTTTACACGACATTAGCGGACTGCGTCTGCAAAAAAGGGTTGACATATTTTGCGCCGGTTCAGTAGTGTTGGCAGGCATTCAGGCCATAGAATCACTCGCAGTCAACCGTAGCCCAGCCCCGAAGGCCGCACTCCAATCTGCGCCCCGCCGGTCGGCTACTACGCTGCCAGTCGAACCACAGAAACGATCGAGGGAGATCCACATGAACACGAAACAGAGCAAAAGGTTGGGACTGGCGCTCGCCGCATCCGCCTTCGTTCTTCTACTGGCAACCCAGCCTCGCGCCGTCGCCCAGGCTGTATACGGACAGATTCTCGGAAACGTCACCGACCCCACAGGAGCCGCGATCCCAGGCGCCTCGGTCAGCGTGATCGACGAAGCCAAAGGCACAACCGTCACCCAGCGCAGCAATGCCGCCGGAGAGTTCACCGTCGAACACCTCATCCCCGACGTCTACACCATCAAGGTCGAAGCCGCAGGGTTCAAAGGATACGAACAGAAAGGCCTCCAGGTCTTCGCCGATAGCTCGCCCAAGGTGAACGCCGTCATGGCCGTCGGCTCCGGCACGGAGACCATTCAGGTCACCGCCGACGAAGTCCCTCAGCTCAAGACCGACCGCGCGGACGTCTCCACCACCTTCAACGCCCAGGACATTCAGGAACTCCCGATCCCGGACCACAACTTCACCAACCTCCAGCTGCTTCTGCCCGGCGCAGTCCAGCTCGGCTGGGCGCACGCCGCATCCGAGAATCCGCAGGGCTCCAAGCAGATTCAGATCGACGGCCAGGCCTTCGGCGGCGTCAACTACACCCTCGATGGAACCGACAACCAGGACGCGATCCTCGGAATCATCGTCATCAACCCGAACTCCGAGTCCATGTCCGAAGCGAAGCTCGCCACCCAGAACTTCGACGCTGAGTTCGGAAAGGCCGTCGCCTCGGTCGAAACCGTCCAGACCAAGTCCGGCACCAACTCCTTCCACGGAACCCTGTTCGACAACCGCGAAAGCAACGCCAACCTCGCCCGCGACCCCTTCACCGTCAGCAAGGCCCAAGGCTATCCCACAGGCCTCAAAAACCAGTTCGGCGGCTCCGTCGGCGGCCCGATCTGGAAGGACAAGATCTTCTTCTTCAGCGACTACCAGGGCGTCCGCCAGAAGTCCGGCGGCTCCGGCATCGGCTCAGTCCCCTCCCTCCGCGCCCTCCAGACATGCACCGGAGCCACCAGCGGAATCGGTTGCGACTTCAGCGAATACCTCCCCTACGGCTTCCAGGTGTATGACAACTCCACCGGTACGCCCAAACCGTACGCCGGCAACATCATCCCGCTCAGCCAGGTCTCCCCGCAGGCCGCAAACCTCTTCAAACTGCTCCTCAACGGCGGATACGTACCCAACAAAAACACCGGCATCAGCAACGATAATGGCCTGTACAACAACTTCACCGGCAGTGGTACGGGCATCTTCAACAGCAACCAGTGGGACGTTCGAGGAGACGCCACTCTGAACCAGAGAATGCATGTCTTCGGCCGTTTCAGCCGCTTCACCGACATCCTCAGCGGATCCAGCCTCTTCGGCGCTGCCGGCGGCCCCGGCCTCGGTATCGCCGGCTTCGGCGGCGTCTCCCAGGGAGCCAACGACTCGCTCGCACTCGGCACCGACATCGCCATCAACGACAAACTCGTAACCGACGTTCGCCTCGGCTACTTCCGCTACAACATCAGCACCTCGAAGAATGATCCCGGCAACACCAACCTGCCGCTGCTCGGCGAAAACGTCAGCGGTTCCAGCTCCAGCCTCACCGTCACCACCAACTACGGCACGCCCGACATCAACATCGCCGACCTCAACGTCACCGATCCAACCAAGGGACCCAACAACGCGCAGAACGCAGGAGCCCAGTTCGGAACCGGTCTCAATATGAATCACTGCAACTGCCCCCTCAAGGAGAAGGAGGATCAGTTCCAGATCGTCAACAACTGGACCAAAAGCATCGGAAATCATGCCGTAAAGTTCGGCCTCGATCTTCGCTACGCGCGCAATCTCCGCGTTCCAAGCGACAACGACCGTACCGGCGTCAACAACTTCTCCGAAGGACCAACCTCAGGCCTTAACGCATCGAACACGGCAGTCGGCGGACTCGGCTGGGCGACCTTTATCCTCGGCGATGTCACCTCCTTCAACCGCTACACCAGCTCCTTCGCCGGCGAGACAAACGCCAAGGAGTTCCAGCCGCGTGACTTCTTCTACCTCCAGGACACCTGGCGCGTTTCCTCCAAGCTCACAGCCAACATCGGCATGCGCTACGAGTACTACGCCGCCGAGCGGGTCAACGCCAAAGACAACGGAGCCCTGCTCAACCTCCAGACCGGATACATCAACGTAGCCGGCGAGGGTGGCATCCCCCTGAACATGGGAGTCGCCTCCGCCAAGAACACCTGGAACCCCAGGCTCGGTGTCGCCTATCAGTTCAACGACAAGACGGTCATCCGCGCGGGCTACGGGCGCAGCTTCGACCTCGGCGTCTTCGGCTCGACCTTTGGCCACGTCGTAACCCAGAACATCCCCGTACTGGCCAACCAGTCCCTCACGGGAAGCGCCGGTACCACAAGCTACGCCTTCAACCTCTCCGATCCCACCAACCAGAACGTCCCGGGCATCGGCACACCCAAGAACGCCACCAGCCCACTCACCAAGTTCGGAACACCCACCATCAACTCCAGCGGTCAGATCGCAATCAATGCTCAGCTGCCTGGATCCACATCCACCATCGGCCAGTCCGTCAACGTCAAGGCTCGCCCCTTCACGGAGCGCCTCCCTACCCTCGATGCCTGGAACGTGTCCGTACAGCGTTCCATCACCCCTACCCTCTCCGTTACTGCGGCCTACGTCGGCAACAAGGGAACCCACACCCTCGGCGACGGCGATAACAACAACACCAACCCCAACGAACCCGCCATCTTCCTGCCCGGCTCCTACAGGCAGGACGGCAGGGCTCTCCACTACGACGGCTCCGTCGTAGGGTCCGGCATCGCGGCGGACGGCGGCACCTCGAACTCTACACTGCTGCGCCGCTACAACAACGGCTCGCTGCCCGCGTGCGGCGGTTCCTGCAACTGGACCCAGGACATCTCCTACTACGGCGACGACCAGGACACCCACTACAACGCCCTCCAAACATCGCTTACAAAAACCTTCTCCCACAACTACAACATCAGCGCCAACTATTCATACCAGCAGGGCAGGGATAACGCCGCCGGCTTCGCCACATGGGATAAGCAGGCCGTCATCGGAAACGACCAGGCGATTCGCCGCAACGCATTCACCGCGTACGGTCTCGCACGGTTGCCCTTCGGCAAA
The DNA here is from genome assembly GCA_030776065.1 of Acidobacteriota bacterium. Lineage (GTDB taxonomy): Bacteria > Acidobacteriota > Terriglobia > Terriglobales > Acidobacteriaceae > Edaphobacter. Next base: position 7,642 of record JALYIA010000033.1, on the reverse strand, counting down.
AACCAGATGCTCCTCTCTCACGTCAATGCATTCGAGAACGTCTTCGTGGGCGGATGGGAGATCAGTCCCGTCATCATCTGGCAGAGCGGCCTTCCCTATTCCCTCAGCTACTCCAACTGCGGAGCCGTCATCCCAGGGGACGCCCCATGCCAGCCCAACGGAAACGCCGGTAACCTCAAGACCGGCGTCAGCGGAGTCCCAGGTCAGGGTGTTACCTTCTTCAGCCCTGTCATCAGCTCCGGTGACGTCGCTGCCAAAAAGAACCTGTGCAACGCCTCCTCCGTCTCCGGCGGATTCACCTGCCCGGGCCTCGACCAGATCGGCAACATCCGCCGCAACTCGCTCTTCGGACCGCACTTCTTCAACGGCGATATCTCGGTGATGAAGAACTTCACCTTCTACGAGCGATACACAGCCCAGTTCCGCATGGACGCCTACAACGCGTTCAACCACATCAACCTCGGCAACCCGAACGGCACCATCGACAGCGCCAGCGCTGGCTCCATCGGTGGTGGCCCCTTCCCCGCCGGCACGGGCGGAACCACCAACCCGCGCCAGCTCCAGTTCACCCTGCACTTCGCCTTCTAAAACCCGCTTCCAAACCCCGGTGGGAGGAGAGTTCTATACTCCTCCCACCGTCTTTTTTATGCCCTCTCTTCGTATGTGCCCGCCGAATCCAATCCCCCACGTCAGCCTCCGTACACGATTCGCGCGGCGGTCCTGCTCCGTTCTGATCCCGGCTCTCGTCCTGCTCTCCCTCCCGCCAGCGCACGCGCAACCTCCCGCCACACCCGCACCCGCCACACCCGCACCCGCGGACACCCTCGCCTCCCTGCGCCGGCAAATCGATACCGGCCACCCCGATGCCGCGCTCGCCCGCATCGCCGACCTGCGCGCCGCCCACTCCGCGCAGCCCGGCCTCAGCCGCATCCAGGGCCTCGCCTTCTACGCCCAGGGAGAGCTCCGCTCCGCCGACTCTGCCTTCGCCGCCGCCCTCCAGCAAGACCCCGCCGACACCGAGTCCGCACAGATGCGTGGCCTGACCCTCTTCCGCCTCGGCCGCCCCGCCGACGCCATCCCCCTGCTCGAAGCCTCCCGCCAGGGCCCCCTCGGCAAAGCCGATCCAAACTACGTCCTCGCCCTCTGCTACACCGATACCCGCCGCTACGACGACGCGCGCCATGCCTTCGCCGCCCAGTACGGCTTTCCACCCGACAGCGCCCCCGCCTACCTCGTCTCCGCGCGCATGCTCCTCCGCCGCGAGTACCTCCCCATCGCCCAGCAGTTCGCCGAGAAGGCGCTCGTGCTCGACCCCGCGCTTCCCCTCGCCCACGAGCTGCTCGGAGAGGTCGCCCTCGCGCAAAACCACCTCGACACCGCCATCGCCGAGCTCGAACAGGAGCGTACCCGCAATCCCCTCGAAGCCATCGTCTACGACCGCCTCGGCGACGCCTACGTCCGCTCCGCACGATACGACGACGCCCAGCGAACCTTGCAGGAGGCCATCCTCCTCCAGCCCAACGCCACCGGCCCCTACATCCTCCTCGGCAAAACGCTGCTCAAGAAGTCAGACCCGCTCGCCGCAGCCACCTACCTCGAACACGCCGTCCAGCTCGACCCCGCAAACTACATGAGCCACAGCCTCCTCGGCCAGGCCTATCGCTCCATGGGACGTCCCGACGACGCCGCCCGCGAGACCGGCACCGCACAGAAGCTGCAGGCCGCCAGCGAACCCAAACTCGACGGCGCGAAGTAGCAGAGCATGCGACCCCCCCCACGCCTCCTCGGCCTCTTCCTCCTGTTCTCCCCCGCCCCCCAGAACTCCCCCATGACGCCGCCCCGCGTCGGCTCCGTCACCCTCCCCGATCGAGCCGCGGACACCTCCCCCATCTACCAGGCCGAGAGCACACGGCGGATGGCCGAACGCCTCCGCGCCACCTTCGCCGCCACCGACTGGAAGCTCGACCCCAGCAAACCCGCCCAGCGCGTCCTCTACTACACCCAGCTCCTCAGCACCCAGCACCTCTCGCTCCACGACGACACCACCGTCCGCCAACAGCTCGCCCGCGAGATGCTCTACGCCGGAGACAACGAGTCCGCCATCCGCCAGCTCGAAGAGGTCCGCCGCCGCTGGCTGCGCTCCGGCCAAACCATGCCCCCCGCCGACGCCGCCGATCTCGGCCAGTGGCTCGGCATCGCCTTCCTCCGACTCGCCGAATCCGAGAACTGCGCCGGCATGCGCGGACGACGCGCCTGCCTCTTCCCCCTCCAGCCCTCCGCCGTCCACCAGATGACCCGAGGCGCCGAAGGAGCCGTCCGCGAATTCACCGCCCTGCTCGAAGCCGACCCCAACGACGCGCAATCCCAGTGGCTGCTCAACGTCGCCTACATGCAGCTCGGCCGCTACCCTCGCGACGTTCCCCCGCGCTGGCTCGTCCCCCAATCGCGCTTCCGATCCGAGTACCAGCTCCCCGAGTTCCCCGAGCTCGCCGCCTCCTCCGGCGTCGACATCACAGGCCACGCCGGCGGCGTCCTCGTCGAAGACTTCGACAACGACGGCCGCCTCGACATCATGGTCAGCTCCTCCGGCCCACTCGACCAGATGCATCTGTTCCACAACAACGGCGACGGCACCTTCTCCGACGTCACCCGAAAATCCGGCCTCATGGGCGAGACCGGCGGCCTCAACCTCGTCCTCACCGACTACAACAACGACGGCCACCCCGACGTCCTCGTCCTCCGCGGAGGCTGGTGGGGCAAGCAGGGCTGCTACCCGCTCTCCCTCCTCCGCAACAACGGCGACGGCACCTTCGACGACGTCACCGAGCAAGCCGGCCTCCTCTCCGCCCACCCCACCAACACCGCAGCCACCGCAGACTTCGACAACGACGGCTGGCTCGACATCTTCGTCGGACACGAGTCCCGCCCCGGCGACGTACACCCCTCCCAGCTCTTCCACAACAATCGCGACGGCACCTTCACCGACATCGCCCCCGCCACCGGCCTCGCCAACCTCGGCTTCGTCAAAGGCGCAGCCTGGGGAGACTTCAACCTCGACGGCCGCCCCGACCTCTACGTCTCCGTCATGTACGGCCACAACCACCTCTTCCGCAACGACGGCCCCCGCGACCCCCACGACAGCACCAAAGGCTGGCGCTTCACCGACGTCACCGAAGCCGCCGGCGTAGGCCTCCAATCCAACAGCTTCGCCACCTGGTTCTTCGACTACGACAACGACGGCTGGCCCGACCTCTTCGTCGCCGGCTACTCCCTCGACTCCTCCGCCGACGTAGGCGCCTTCGAGCTCGGCCGCAAGGTCCACGCCGAACTCCCCAGGCTCTACCGCAACAACCACGACGGCACCTTCTCCGACGTCACCGCCGCCGCACACCTCGATCGCACCATCCTCGCCATGGGCGCCGGCTTCGGCGATCTCGACAACGACGGCTGGCTCGACCTCTACCTCGGCACCGGCGACTCCACCTACCAGGCCCTCCTCCCCAACCGCCTCTTCCGCAACGCCGAAGGCCGCACCTTCCAGGACGTCACCACCGCAGCCGACCTCGGCAGCCTCCAGAAGGGCCACGGCGTCGCCTTCGCCGATCTCCGCGGCACCGGCTTCGAAGACATCTTCGAAGAGATGGGCGGCGCCCAGCCCGGCGACACCTTCCAGAGCGCCCTCTACCGGAACCCCGGCAACCGCAACCACTCCATCACCCTCCTGCTCGAAGGCGTCCGCAGCAACCGCGCAGCCTTCGGAGCACGCATCGACGTCGCCATCAAGCCCTCCCCCGCCCTTCCCCTCCGCCACATCTATCGCACCGTCGGCTTCGGCTCCAGCTTCGGAGGCAATCCTCTGCGCCAACACATCGGCATCGGCGCCGCCACCCGCGTCTCCTCCATCACCGTCACCTGGCCAACCTCCGGCACCGTCGATCGCCTCCACGACATCCCCGCCGACCGCACCTACAAGCTCCGCGAAGGCGACAACTCCCTCACGCCTCTCCCCCTCCGCTGAACCCGCGCAACCATTGCCCCACCTTCGAGCGACTTCTATACTTCCTTACTGAGGCTTCACCGCATGATCTGGACCCGCCGTGGCTTTGTACGCTCCCTCTCAACCACAGCGCTCGTCCTCTCGCTCGAAGACGTCCTCCGCCTCGCCGAACCCCTCCACGCGCAGCCGCCCAACGCCCGCCCCACCTACAACGCCAAGCCCGCCGCCGCGCCCAAGGCTCCCTCCCCCGTCACCGGAACCCCCCTCGGCTTCAGCTTCCTTGACGTCGCACGATCCAGCGGCCTCAACGCCAAAACCATCTACGGCGGCGAGCACAAGAACCGCTTCCTGCTCGAGACCACCGGCTGCGGCGTAGCCTTCTACGACTTCGACCACGACGACTGGATCGATCTCTTCCTCGTCAACGGCACACGCCTCGACGCCGATTCCCTCCCCAAGGGTCCCGCCCCCATCAGCCGCCTCTTCAAAAACAATCGCGACGGCACCTTCACAGACATCACCGCACACTCCGGCATCACCCGCTCCGGCTGGGGCCAGGGCTGCTGCGTCGGCGACTACGACAACGACGGCCTCGACGACCTCTTCGTCACCTACTACGGCCAGCCCAGCCTCTACAAGAACCACGGCGACGGCACCTTCACCGACGTCACCGCCAAGGCCGGCCTCACCCAGAAGCGTCAGCGCTGGAACTCCGGCTGCGCCTTCCTCGACTACAACAAGGATGGCCACCTCGATCTCTTCGTCGCCAACTACATCGACTTCGACATCAAGACCGCCCCCCTGCCCGAAGCCGCCGGATGCGCCTACAAAGGCATGCAGGTCGCCTGCGGGCCTCCCGGCCTCGACGGCGGCAAGAACATCCTCTATCGCAACAACGGAGACGGCACCTTCACCGACGTCTCCAAAAAGGCCGGCATCGAAGACACCATCGGCACCTACGGCCTCTCCGTCGTCGTCGCCGATCTCGACAACGACGGCTGGCCCGACATCTACGTCGCCAACGACTCCACCGCCGCAACCTTCTACCAGAACCAGAAGGACGGCACCTTCAAGGACCTCGCCATCGAAGCCGGCATCGCCTACTCCCCCGACGGCAAACCCCAGGCCGGCATGGGCGTCGCCGTCGGAGACTTCAACCGAGACGGCCTCCTCGACATCGTCAAGACCAACTTCGCCGGCGACACCGACTCCCTCTACCTCAACCTCGGAGACGGCACCTTCGAAGACCACACCTACCTCTCCGGCCTCGGCCTCAACACCCGATACCTCGGCTGGGGCGTCGGCTTCGTCGACCTCGACAACGACGGCTGGCCCGACATCCTCATCTCCAACGGCCACGTCTACCCCGAGGTCGACGGCTCCCACCTCGACGCCCCCTACGCCGAACACAAGTACGTCTACCGCAACCTCCGCAACGGCCAGTTCGAGGACGTCACCGCCCTCGCCGGACCCGGCATCAACGACCCCGTGCCCGCGCGCGGCTGCGCCTTCGGCGACTTCAACAACACCGGCGTCATGAGCCTCGTCGTCAACTGCGTCAACGCCCCGCCCCAGCTCCTCCGCTGCGACAGCAGCATCCCCCGCAACTGGATCAAGTTCCGCCTCGTCGGCAAGACCAGCAACCGCACCGGCATCGGCGCGCGCGTCACCGTCACCGCAACCACCGCCCCGCAGGCCCAGTCCGGCATCTGCAAACAGCCCATGAAGCAGCTCGACGAGCTGCGCAGCGGAGGCAGCTACTACTCCCAGAACGACCTCCGCATGCACTTCGGCCTCGACCAGGCCACGCGCGCAGATCTCGTCGAGATCCTCTGGCCCTCCGGTACGAAGGACACCCTCAAAGACCTCCCCGCCAACCACCTCTACGTCATCGAAGAGGGCGGCAAGATCCTCAAGACGATCGCCATGGGCGTCCCCCCCTCCAAGCCGGCGGCATCCTGATGCCCCGCAGTGTTCCCACCTTGGCGGCGCTTCTTCTCGCCTCGGCCTCGGCGCTCTTCGCCCAGTCCCCCTACCCGCCCAGCGCCGAACACCCCACCCCCGCCTGGTTCGTCGACGTCGCCGCCAAAGCCGGAATCGCCGTCCGCAACACCAACGGCAACGCCACCAGCAAGCGCTACATCGTCGAGTCCACCGGCTCCGGCGTCGCCATCCTCGACTACGATCGCGACGGCTGGCCCGACATCTTCCTCGTCAACGGCGCCGAACTCCCCGCCTCCTCTCCCTCGCAAAAAGACGCCCCCACCAGCCACCTCTTCCACAACAACCACGACGGAACCTTCACCGACGTCACCGCCAAATCCGGCCTCGCCCTGTCCGCCTGGGGCCAGGGAGCCTGCGTCGGCGACTACGACAACGACGGCTTCGACGACCTCTACGTCACCGCCTACGGCCACAATCACCTCTTCCACAATCAGCGCGACGGCACCTTTCGCGACGTCTCAGCCGAATCCGGCGCCGCGGGCTCCGGCAAAGAGTGGGGCACAGGCTGCGCCTTCCTCGACTACGACCGCGACGGCCGCCTCGATCTCATCGTCGCCAACTACGTCCACTTCGACCTCGCCGCCACCCCCGCTCCGGGAGCCGAAGCGGGCTGCATGTGGAAGGGCACACCCGTCATGTGCGGCCCCCGCGGCCTCCCCAGCGCCCCCAACATCCTCCTCCACAACGAGGGCGCAACCGGCGGACAGACCCGCTTCAACGACGTCAGCCTCCCCGCCGGCATCCGCAAGACCCTCGCCCACTACTGCTTCTCCATCACCACCCTCGACTACAACGAAGACGGCTGGCCCGACATCTTCGTCGCCTGCGACTCCACCCCCTCCATCCTCTACCGCAACAATCACGACGGCACCTTCACCGATGTAGGCGCCGATACCGGTGTCGCCTTCAACGAAGACGGCCGCGAGCAGGCAGGCATGGGCTCCACCGCGGCCGACTACGACGGCGACGGCCGCCTCGACCTCTTCAAGACCAACTTCTCCGACGACACCTCCACCCTCTACCACGCCAATCCGGACGGCACCTTCACCGACGTCACCTTCCCCGCCGGCCTAGGCATCAACCTCGACGCCCTCGGCTGGGGAGCCATGTTCGCCGACGTCGACAACGACGGCTTCCCCGACCTCCTCGTCGTCAACGGCCACGTCTACCCCGAGGTCGACACCGCCCATCTCGGCGCAACCTTCAAGGAGCCCCGCTTCCTCTACTGGAACCAGGGCAACGGACACTTCAAGGACCTCTCCAGGTCCTCCGGCCCGGGCCTCACCCAGCCCCTCTCCGGACGCGGCCTCGCCATCGCCGACCTCTTCAACGACGGCCGCATCGAAGCCGTCGTCAATAACCTCAGCGACCGCGCCATGCTCCTCGTCAACCAGGCGAAGAACACCAACCACTGGCTCGGCCTCCACCTCACCGGCACCGCCTCCAACCGCTCCGCCATCGGCGCCCGCGTCACCCTCTACGGAACCAGCCGCACCTGGGTCGACGAAGTCCGCAGCGGCTCCAGCTACTCGAGCTCGAGCGACCTCCGCCTCCACTTCGGCCTCGGCGCCGAAACCCATATCCGCTCCATCCGCGTGCGCTGGCCCAACGGAGCCCTCGAGTCCTTCCCCGCCCCCACCC
>JALYIA010000032.1 GCA_030776065.1 Acidobacteriota bacterium | reverse complement strand
GCCCCGCCCCCCGGCCCGAGTCCTGCATCCTCCGCCGCGCGTGTAGGCATCGACCGCATCGTCGCGGTCGTGAACACCGACCTCGTGCTCGAAAGCGACGTCGACGCGGAACAGCGCTTCCTCGCCTTCCAGCCCCTGCGCGCGGAGACCACCGAGTCGCGCGACAAGCTCCTCGAACGTCTCATCGACCGCGACCTCATCCTCCAGCAGATGAAGCAGCAGCCGCAGCCCCCCATCCCCGATGCGGAGGTCGACGCCCAGCTTGCCACCATGCGCAAGAGCCTGCCCGAGTGTGCCGCCTACAAATGCGACACCGATGCCGGATGGACCAGGTTAGCCGCAGACCACGGCTTCACCCCGCAGGAGGTGCGCGATCGCTGGCGCACTCGTATGGAGGTGCTCCGCTTCATCGAAGAGCGTTTCCGCATGGGCATTCGCATCACCCAAGCGGAGATCGACGACTACTACAAGAACAAGCTCGTGCCCGCCTACGAGAAGAGCCACACCGCCCCGCCTCCCCAGGCGTCCATCAATGACCGCATCCAGGAGATCCTGCTGCAGCAGCAGGTGAACGGCCTGCTCGAGGATTGGTTGAAAGCCCTGCGCGCCCAGGGCAGCGTACGCATCTTGGCGCCGGAGCGCGGCACACCATGAGCCCTGACCCAACCGGAAGCGCGACACGCACCCCCCAGCCCGCTCCTCCACGGCAGCCCGGCCTGGCTGCGCGTGTCGCCCGCGGCGCCGCGTGGATACTCGGCAGCCTGCTTCTTCTGGTCCTCGTCGCCATCCTCGCATTCTCCTGGTACTCCACCACCGCGGACTTCCAGCATCGCGTCGGCAAAGAGGTCGTCTCCGTGCTCGAGGACGCCACCGGCGGCCGCGTCGAGCTCGCCGGGCTCCGCTTCAACCTATGGCATCTCGCCATCGAAGCCGACGGCCTTGTGATCCATGGCCTCGAAGGCCCGGGTGAGGCGCCCTACCTCTCCGCCGACAAGATCCAGATCCGCGTCAAGATCCTGTCGTTCTTCCAGCACACCACAGGCACCGGCGCCGCCTCCCACATCGGCCTCAGCCTGCTGCGGATCGAGCATCCGCAGGTGCATCTCATCATCGACAAGGACGGCAAGACCAACCAGCCCGTCCCGAAGCACCCCTCCACCAGCACGGAACCCATACAGGACACCCTGCTCGATCTCCGCGTCAACGACCTCGAGCTGGTCAACGGCATCGCTCTGCTGAACGACCGCGCCGTGCCGTTCGACGCCGCCGCCAGCAATCTGAACGCCTCCGTGCGCTACCTCTCGGGGGTCGATCACTACAGCATCAAGATCGATCTCACCGACCTCCGCACCAGGATGAAGACCCAGCCCGAGGCGCACTCCAGCCTCCACGTCGAGGGCGAGCTCGGCCGCGACATGGCCGAACTCAAGCGGTTCGAATTCGACTCCGGCGCGGCGTCCGTCCTGAAGGCCACCGCCTCCATCAGCCACTTCGCCAAGCCCGAGTGGCAGACCAGGGTCGATGGCACGCTCGACCTCAGGCAGATCTCCATCCTCGGTGCAGTCGAGGGCCTGAACGCCGGTGCGCTCGATCTGGAGGTGGACGGGCACAGTTGCGAGGTCTCACCCGTCGTGGCCCAGCAGCATCCTCGCTTCTGGCAGAAGCGAAAGCCTGCCACGCCCGCCAAACCCAACACCGTGCCGCTCGCGCCCGATCCCGACTGCAAGGCCGGATACCTGCTGGTCGGCAAGGCCAGACTGCGCAACGCAGGCTTTCAAAATCAATACGTGCGACTCCACGACATCAACGGCGGCGCGCAGCTCCACATCACGCCCAGCGAGCTCCTGTTTACCGCCCTCAGCGGCTCCCTGCCCGGCGGAGGCAGCGCCGACGGCGAGCTGCGCATCGTGAACTGGCTGGGGGAGACCGCGCCCGCCGCGCCGGCCAAGTCCGCGACCGCCGTCGGCGCCGTCGCAACCGCAAACAAGACCGCGGCCTCCGTCGGCGCAGCGCCCACCGCCACGCCTACCCTTCCCCAGGTCGCCACCGCCCACGCCTATCTCGTCGCCACCGTCAACAGCATCCCCCTGCGCACCATCATGGACATCAGCGCAACCAAGGGCTTTGGCGACCTCGGCTTCGATACCTCCATCAGCGGGCCAGTCAAAGTGGAGTGGGGCGGCCCCGCCGCCGACATCGCAGACACCGTCGTGGTCGACGGAGACCTCAAGCTGAGACCCACCGGAGTCCCCGCCCGCAAGGCTCGCGTCAACATCCCCGTCTCCGGTGAGGCGCTCGCCCACTATGACGGCAGGCGTCAAGTCGTCAACATCGAGCGTGTCGCCTTGAACACGCCCCAGTCGTCCACCCTCGCCAGCGGTGTGCTCGGCGTCAATCGCGGTGATCCGCTCACCAACCTCCGCGTCAACACGTCGATCCGCGATCTCGGGGAGTTCGACCAGCTCCTGCAGACGCTGGGCTTCGAGGCAAACGGAAAGAAAGGCAGCGCCGCCATCCCCGTGGTGCTGCACGGTGCCGTCGGCTTCCAGGGCACCGCCACCGGGCGCCTCGCCAATCTCGACGTCAAAGGCCACCTGCAGGCCTCGCAGGTCGAAGTCAAGCTCGGCACCGAGCTCGACACCCAGATCGATTCCGTCGTCGCCGACGCCGAATATTCCACCGAGAGCGGACTCGCCGTCGCCAGCTCCACCATCCGCCGTGGCTCCGCCGTGCTGAACGTGGCCGGCGCCGCCAAGCCGCACAAGATCACACCCAGCCACGGTGCGCCCAGGTTCCTGTGGGACAACGCCGCCTCCGTGGACGCCTCCGTCCAGCTCGCCAACGCCGATGTGGCCGACGTGCTGCAGATCGCCGGCCAGCAGGGCAAGTTCCCCATCACAGGCACGATCGGCGCCGACGCAAAGGTCAACGGCACCTTCGGCAATCTCACAGGGCAGGGAAGGCTCGCGCTCAACAAGGGCGTCGCCTACGGGGAACCCTACGACTCCGCCACCATGAACCTCGCCGTGCGCGGTCAGGATGTGGAAGCCACGGACGTCGCGCTCGTTCTCCACGGAGACAAGATCGCCGGCAATGGCGGCTACAACCTCACGACCAAGCAACTGCACGGCCACATCCAGGCAGACAACCTGCAGCTCTCGAAGTTCCAGACCGTCGCCAAGGCCATCCCCAACGACGACGCGAAGCTCAGCTTTGTCGCCGACGCGAACGGCACCGTCGAGCAGCCCGGCCTCAAGGCCACCCTCCGGCTCGCCGGCGTCTCGGTCGACGGCAAAGCCATCGGCGAAGTCGCGGCCGACATCCACAGCGAAGGCAGCCTCCTCCGCTACACCACGCAATCCACCCTCATCGGCGCCAGGCTCGACCTCTCCGGCCAGACGGAGCTCACCGGCGACTACCAGACGCACGCCACGCTCAACCTCTCCGGCTTCGACGTGGCCAAGGCGGTGGAGACCTTCAGCCCCGGTTCCATCAAAGCCTCCTCCTCCATCGCCGGCACCATCACCGTCAGCGGCCCGGCGAAGACTCCGCAAGCGCTCAGCGGTTCCGCCGAATTTCCCAACCTCAACATCAAGCTGCAGGGCGTAGAGCTCAACAGCGTCGGGCCCATTCGCCTCAGCCTCCGGAACGGCGTCGCCTCGCTCGACGCCGTGCACATCACCGGGCTCGACACCGACCTCCAGGCCAGCGGCACCGCGCAGGTCTTCGGCGCCACGGGAGCCAACGGAGGCAAGCTCGACATTCGCTCGAGCGGAACCATCAGCATGGCCATCGCCCACACCCTCGACCCGGACCTGCTGTCCAGCGGCAAGGTAGAGTTCCAGGTGGCCGCGGGCGGCGCGGTCAAGAAGCCCGCTCTCACAGGCAGTGTTCGCTTCGACAACGTCAACCTGGCCATGAACGGCATCCCCAACGGCCTCACCGGACTCAACGGTACCCTCGTCTTCAACGAAGATCGCCTCAACGTCCAAAGCCTCACAGCCACCACCGGCGGAGGAAAGCTCAACATCGGCGGCTTCCTCACCTACAACAACGGCCTCTACGCCGACCTCACCGCCACCGGAGACACCGTCCGCGTACGGCTCTACGGTTTGAGCGCCACCGCCAACGCAAACCTCAGGCTCCAGGGAGGCCCCCAGAGCCTTCTGCTGAGCGGCAACGTCCTGATCACGCGCTTCGGCGTCGGGCCCAATGTCGACTTCGCCGCCTTCTCCTCGGCCGGCGGAGTCAGCGCCCCGCCCGATCCCGCGTCCGCCTCCAGCAAGCTGCAGCTCAACGTGCACGTAACCAGCTCGCCCCAGCTCGACTTCCAGAACTCCTACGCACAGCTCGCCGGCACCGTCGATATCACCATACGCGGCACCGTCGCCGAGCCCACCGTCCTCGGTCGCATTCAGATCACCGACGGCAACGCCACCTTCGCCGGCACCAAGTACGAACTCCAGCGCGGAGACATCTACTTCAGCAACCCCGTACGCATCGACCCCACCATCGATCTCGACGCCACAGCCCGCGTCGAAACCTACGACATCACCGTCGGCCTGCATGGCACAGCCAGCAACCTCAAGCCCACCTACCGCTCCGAGCCCCCGCTCACCCAGGCCGACATCTTCAATCTGCTCGCCCTCGGACGCACCCAGGAAGAGGCCCAGCTCTACTCCGAACACCAGGTACAGCAGGGGACCGACCCCACCACAAGCGCCCTGCTCGGCGGTGCGCTCAACGCCACCGTCTCCAACCGGGTCGGCAAGCTCTTCGGCGGAGGCAGCGTCAAGATCGACCCCGCCTTCGTCGGCACCCTCGGCAACTCGTCCGCGCGGATTACCGTTCAGCAGCAGCTCTCCCGGCAACTCTCCGTCACCTACGCGACGAACGTAAACTCCACCGCCCAGCAGCTCCTTCAAGGCACCTACAACGTCACCCCCGACGCCTCGCTCGTCGTCACCCGCGACGAAACCGGCGTCTTCAGCGTCGTGTACAAGATCCGCCGCCGCTACCGCTGACACAAGCCTTCCACGCCGGCCCGCCCTGAATCCTCCGCCGGACATCTGCGTCGAATACTAAGGGCATCGGAGAAGATCGAAGGCATGCCTGGTGGGCCCGCCCCGCTGCCCTTGGAGGAACCATGAAACATCTCACAACAACCCCGCTCGCGGCGGGCATGGGCGGCCTCGTTCTCGCCCTCTCGGCCATCCTGGCGCCCCGCCCAGCCGTCGCCGCAACGTCCGATGCCCAGGCGCAGGCCGAGGTGCAGAAGGCGCTCGACCACAAGCGTTTGAAGAACGTGGCCGCCACCGTGCAGAACGGAACCGTCACGCTCACCGGAACCGTCGACCTCTACTCCGACAAGGACTACGCCGACAAGCGCGTCCATCACGCCAAAGGGGTCAAAGCCGTCGACAACGAGATCCAGGTCCAAGGCCCCACCGTCGATGACCTCGCTCTCCGGAACAAGCTCGCCAATCAGCTCGCAACCGACCGCGTCGGTTACGGCACCACAGCCTTCAACGCCATCACCATCGGCGTCCAGAACGGAGTCGTGACCCTTGGCGGCACCGTCTACGGCCCGCCCGACAAGGACTCTGCCCTGAGCCTCGTCGAAAACACCCCCGGCGTGAAGGACGTCATCGACAACCTCGATGTAGCGCCGCTCTCCCCCATGGATGACCAGCTTCGCCTGCAGCTGGCAAGGGTCATCTACGGCACGCCGCAGCTCCAGAAGTACGCCCTCGATCCCGCAAAGCCCATCCGCATCACCGTCGTAAACGGCAACGTCACGCTGAGCGGCGTTGTGGACAATCAGGGCGACAAAGACGTGGCCAACATCCGCGCCAACAGCGTCCCGAATGTCTTCAAGGTAACCAACAACCTGCAGGTCGAAGGCTCGTCCCAGCGAGGACGGTAACCCGAATCCTCACAACCGCAGTTCGACCCAAACGGGGAAAGGCGACGCACGCGGCGTCGCCTTTCGTCTCTCTACCCGCAGCACGGCTCAGGCGGAGCGTCGCCGTCCGCGCACGCCCTCGGCCTCGCCCGTCACCGCATCCTTCACACTCTTCGCCGCGGAGACGATCTTCTCCCGCACATCGTGCCCTGCCTCCCCGGTCGTGTGAGCGTCCGCCGCAAGCGTGTCCCGTGTCGTTCGGCTGCCCACCACTGCGTCGTTCTTTACGGCCCGGACCTCGTCCTTCGCCGCCCCCCAGGCCTCCTTCGCCGAGCCCTTCACCTGATCGGCCGCGCCCGAGTTGGCCAGCCGTTCGTTGCCCACAGCCTCACCCACAGACTGCTTGATCTTTCCCTTGACCTGATCGAACTTGCCCGCTGCCTTGGTGTCGTTCATGGCGAGATCCTCTCAATTCCGTGCGGAATCCCCGGATGGCGGAAGTCGCCTCCGGGGCATTCCCTTGCTGCGGTTAGATACTGCGGTGGGTTCTGCGATCCCCTGCGGTGCGGCCAGCCTGCTCCCGCATACCGGCAACAACACGGCAGGCCGTCAGATCGCGCGTCGTCCTGAGAGCAGGTTGAAGATCAACACAATGATCGCAAGGACAAGCAGGATGTGGATCCAGCCGCCCATGGTGTAGCTGCTGACCAGACCAACCAGCCAGAGGATGAACAGAATAATCGTAATCGTCCAAAGCATGTTTTCGTCTCCTGAGGCCCGCGCGCGTTTGAAGTGAATGGGCGCAAGCCCAGGGGCCGGTGCGGCGCGTCCTTGTGGTAAGTTGCGGGGTGATAGGGTGAGGTTGCCAGCAGCCAAACGAAATGAATCGAGGAGTTTATGCACATTGAAGGCAGTTGCCCATGACCGGAGCCGCCATCCGTGTCGCAATTCAGGGAGAACTGGGCTCCAACAGCCACATGGCAGCGCCCTCCCTGCTCGCCGGCCAGCACGTGGAGATCGTCCCCTGCCCCACCTCCCCCGAGGCATTCGAGCGCATGGTCGCAGGTGCCGTCGACGCCGCCGTGCTCCCCATCGAGAACAGCCTCCACGGCTCCGTCGCCGAGCACTACGATCTGCTGCTCGCCAATCCCGTCCGCATCGCCGGAGAAAGCCTCCTGCGCGTCCGCCACAACATCGTCGCCCGCCCCGGAACCCGCCTCGGCGACCTCCGCCGCCTCCTCTCCCACCCCGTCGCCCTGTCGCAGTGCCGCCGCTGGCTCGCCGAGCACCCCGAGATCGAAGCCGTCAACTTCTACGACACCGCAGGCAGCGTCAAGTACCTCATGGCAGCCGAACTCAAAGACACCGGCGGAATCGCCCCCGAACTCGCCGCCCGCCAGTACGGCGCCGAGGTCGTCCTCGCCGGAATCGAAGATCACGCCCAGAACTACACCCGCTTCCATCTCCTCGTTCGCGAGGACAAGTGGCAGCCCGACCCCGACACAGACAAAGCAAGCCTCGCCTTCAGCGTCGTGCACGAACCCGGTACCCTCGTCCGAGCCCTCGAGGAGTTCGCCCGGGCAGGCGTCAACCTCACCAAGATCGAATCCCGCCCCGTCCACGGAAGCCCCTGGGAGTACGTCTTCTTCGTCGACCTCCGCTTCCAGGCCGCAACCCAGATCGACGCCGCCATCCTCGCCGTCCAACGGCACTGCCGGATGTTCAAGGAGCTGGGCCGCTACAAGGCCGCCTGAGCCCCTCGGCCACATCCCCCCGGCTCACAAAGTCGCTCCCCGGCCCGTCCAGATAGCGTCCGTCCGCGAAGCGCATGCCGCGTCCGCCGGGCATCTCACCACCTCATGGGACGCGGCCCCGCGCCGATGAGCCCGGATATGGGCCCCAACCACACGATCCCGTGAGCCGGACAGCGCGAGCGGCTGACGACGCTGCGACCTTCCCCCAGGTGATGCATCCAATGTAGGTAATCTGATATAAGGACACTCAATGCCGAGCGATTTCGTCAGCGTCATCAAGCCCACAGCCCCACGGTCCAGCGAAGAGCCCGGTGAGCCCGCCCGCGCCAACGGACCCACCCCAGTACTCCCCGTCCGCGACACCGTCCTGTTCCCCCACGCCGTTCTCCCTCTCACCGTAGGCCGCGAAAGCTCCATCCAGCTCATCCAGTCCCTCGGCGAAGAGAAGACCATCCTCGTCGTCGCCCAGCGCGATGCCCGCCAGGACACGCCCCAGGCCGCGGACCTCCATCACATCGGCACCCGCGCCACCGTCCATAAAGTCGTCAAGATGCCCAACCAGAGCCTCTTCGTCTTCACCGAAGGGAACGAGCGCGTGCGCCTGGGTGAGTTCGCCCAGCTCACCCCCTTCATGACCGCCGAGTTCGAGCCCGTCGAGGAGCTCGAAGCGCCCGTCAGCCCGGAGACCGAGGCCCTCCAGCGCAATGTCGTCGGCCAGTTCCAGCAGATCGTCACCTCCTCGCCCACCCTCTCCGACGACCTCCAGACCATCGCCATCAATATCGATGAGCCCGGGCGCCTGGCGGACTTCATCGCCTCCAGCCTCCCCTTCCTCACCACCAACGACAAGCAGGAGCTGCTCGAAACACCCGGCGTCGCCATGCGGCTCGAACGAATCAACAAGCACCTCGCGAAGGAGCTCGAAGTGCAGCAGCTCCGCAACAAGATCCAAAGCGAGGTGCAGGACGCCGTCCAGAGCTCTCAACGCGACTACTACCTCCGCGAGCAGCTCAAAGCCATCCAGAAGGAGCTCGGCGACCTCGACGACACCCAGAAGGACATCGCCGACCTCAAGGAGAAGATCGAAGCCGCCGGCATGCCCGACGACGTCAAAAAAGACGCCCTCAAAGAGCTCGGCCGCCTCAGCCGCATGAACCCCGCGGCCGCCGACTACGGCCTCACCCGCAACTACGTCGAGTGGCTCGCCGTACTGCCGTGGTCCAAAACCAGCTCCGGCGAAGTCGACATCCTCAAGGCCAAGCAGATCCTCGATCAGGACCACTACGGCCTCAAGAAGGTCAAGGACCGCATCCTCGACTACCTCTCCGTCCGCCGCCTCAAGCCGGACATGAAGGGGCCCATCCTCTGCTTCGTCGGCCCCCCGGGCGTCGGCAAGACCTCGCTCGGACGCTCCATCGCCCGCGCGCTCGACCGCAAGTTCTCCCGCATCTCCCTCGGCGGCATGCACGACGAGGCCGAGATCCGCGGCCACCGCCGCACCTACATCGGCGCGCTCCCCGGCCAGATCATCCAGCACCTCAAGCGCGTCGAGGTGAAGGACCCCGTCTTCATGCTCGACGAGATCGACAAGCTCGGCCGCGACTTCCGCGGCGATCCCGCCAGCGCCCTGCTCGAAACTCTCGACCCCGAGCAGAACAACACCTTCCGCGACAACTACCTCGACCAGCCCTTCGACCTCTCGAAGGTCCTCTTCATCTGCACCGCCAACCAGCTCGACACCATCCCCGGCCCGCTCCTCGACCGCATGGAGATCATCGAGCTCACCGGCTACACCGAGGAGGAGAAGGTCTCGATCGCCGAGCGTTACCTCATCCCCCGCCAGATCAAAGAGAACGGCATCGAGCCAGTCGCTCCGGCAACCAACGGCCACACGACCACCGTCGTGCTGGACGCCGCCTCCAAATCCGATCTGCTCGGCAAAACCACCGGATCGCACGCCGCTGGCAACGCCGCGGAAGCCGCAGACCCCAGCGAGACAGCCGTCCCCGAGTCCAACCTCCCCGAGCTCCCCGCAGCCGAGCCGCGCATCCACTTCCCGACCGAGAGCGTCAAGCTGATCGCCCGCCACTACACACGCGAGGCCGGTGTCCGCAAGCTCGAGCAGCAGATCGGCACCGTCTGCCGCAAGGTGGCCCGCCGCATCGCGGAGGGCGAAACCCGCCCCATCACCATCACGCCGGAGGTCGTACACGAGTTCCTCGGAGGCATCAAGGTCCGCGTCGACACCGAGATCGCAGAGCGCACCAAACGCGCAGGCGTCGCGGTCGGCCTCGCCTGGACACCCGCCGGCGGAGACGTCCTCTTCATCGAGGCCAACAAGATGAAGGGCAAGGGCGGCTTCACCATGACCGGCCAGATCGGCGACGTCATGAAGGAGTCCATGCAGGCCGCCCTCACCTGGGTCCGCTCCAACGCCGCCACGCTCCACCTCGACGAGGACGTCCTCAAGGACACCGACCTGCACATCCACGTGCCCGCGGGCGCCATCCCCAAGGATGGACCCAGCGCCGGCGTCACCATGGCCACCGCGCTCATCTCGCTCCTCACCGACACGCCCGTCCACCCGCTCCTTGCGATGACCGGCGAGATCACGCTCTCCGGCAACGTCCTCCCCGTCGGCGGCATCAAGGAGAAGTTCCTGGCCGCCAAGCGCGCCGGCGTCCGCGACGTCATCCTCCCCACCGACTGCAGGCAGCAGGTCGACGAGGACCTCACCGCCGACCAGACCGACGGCGTCACCATCCACTACGCCAGCCGCATCGAAGATGTGCTCGCCGTCGCCCTCCCGCACACCCGGCGCGAGCAGGCGCGCGACCAGACCCTCCGCGAAGAGGTCCTCACCGCAGCCGCATCCCTCTGAGCGTGCGTACCGGGCCATCCCGCCACACGCCCGGCGGCCGCGGATCTCCCCGCGCCGCCCGGTCTGCTCTTCGTCGTAACCCGCCGGCTTTGGCCGGATGAGCAGCCTAGTGCCGCTTGTACACCCTCGTCCGCGTGAAGTCCGTGAAGTAGCCCACCGGCGCGCCGATCACCCCGTACACCACCGCGCCGATCAGCGCCAGCTCGCCCCTGGACACGATCGTGAAGCAGCCCAGAAAGCTGTTCTTCTGCTGCGCGCTGCACGACGAGCCGACGGCTGCGCCTATGATCGCGCCCGCACCCACCCCGATCAGCGATCCCACCAGCGCAGACCGCCCCCGATGCACCTGCGTGATCGACGTCACCTCCCTGCTTTGAAACGTCGTCGTGTCCGCGTTGGCGCACGTAAGGCTGCTCGCATCCACGCTCTTCACCCGGCACGTCAGCCCGCGCGTGGTCGTCTTCAGGTGCAGCGACACCCCGGCCGGTAGATCCCGCACCGGCTGCCACGCCGAGGCTTCAGGGGCATTCGGAAGCGCCTGCTGCGCCTGCATGCCAGAGGTGCAGAGGAGTACCACACAAAACAGAACCGCAAGGACGCGCATCGTATGCTCCTTCAGGAGTCGCAGAATCGAAATCGGGAGTCCCGGAAACCAATCGGGGAGGATCGCAAACAGCGGGCCGGACCAGCGCAATGCTTCCAGGGGCACACGCGCACTTGAACCGGGGCGCACGTCATGGAGTTCCCTGCAAGTGGAGGACATGTGTGATGCTAGGCAAACGCCCCGGCCCGCGCAAGAAGATTCGTCTGCTCCCGCACTCCGCAGCCGCGATTCCTCAGGGCGCCCGGTAGATCGTCGAAGCCGAAAAATCCGTCAGGTATCCCGCCGGCGCTCCCGCAAACCCCCCAGCGAACGCATAGATCAGCGCGTACGCCCCCTTGAAGGCGAAGTAGTTGCTCCGCGCCCCTTCGATCCCCCCTGCCAGCGCCCCCGCGCCCGCTCCGATCGACGCGCCCAGAACCGCCGACCGTCCCCGCCGCGCAAGCTTGATCAGCCGCACCTCGCTCCGCGCAAACGTAAGCGCCCGCGTCCCCACGCCCGTGTCTTGGGAGCAGGCGATGCGCTCCTCATCCACCGCCGTCAACTCGCACAGCGCATGCCTCGTCGCAGCCGAAATGTGTACCTGCGTGCCCACCGGCAGCGCGCGCACATGTCCCCAGTCCGATCCTGCCCGAGCCTGCCCCGCCGTCTGCTGGCCATTCGCCGCAACCGTGAGCACAACCACACCAACCGTGGAAAGAAGACGCAGGGCCGCAGTCCGCATAGGCAAACAGTGTAGTGCAGCCGCCCGCTCGCGAGCGAGCACCCCCCCGCCTCCGGACCGCGCGATATCCTGACGGGGATGCGTGTCCATGTGCTGTACTTCGGCGTCCTGCGCGAGAGCACCGCCCTGCCCGGCGAGACTGCGGAGCTCACCCCTTCCGCCACCGTCGGCGACCTGCTTCGCCATTTGCGCGCTCAGCCGTCTAATTCTCAGATGGAACCCCTCTGGGACAGCCTTGCCGTCGCCGTCAATCGCGTGTACGCGTCCGCCGATTGCGTGCTCCACGAGGACGACGAGGTCGCCCTCCTGCCGCCCGTCAGCGGAGGCCGCCGATGATCCCCACACACCACATCGCCCTCGTCGACACCCCCATCCCCGCAGACCGGATCGTCGCCGGCATCAAGCACGGCACGGACGGCGCCGTCTGCATCTTCGACGGCATCGTCCGCGACAAGACCCGCGGACGATCCACCCTCTTCCTCGACTACGAGGCCTACCGGGAGATGGCCCTCGAACAGATGCACAGCCTCGCAGCCCAGGCCGTCGCCCGCTTCGGCGTCCGGCAGATCGCCCTCATCCATCGCCTCGGCCGCCTCCACGTCGGGGAGACCAGCGTCCTGATCGCCGTCGCCTCCGCCCACCGCGCCGCCGCCTTCGACGCCTGCCGCTGGCTCATCGACACCCTCAAGCAGACCGTCCCCATCTGGAAGCGGGAGACCTTCGCCGACGGCGTCGTCTGGGCCGACGGCGAGCCCTTCCCCCCGCAGATCGCGCTCGCCTCCCCGGAGAACACACCGTGAGGACAGCCGCCTCCCTCCTCGCACTCGCCCTGGCCTCTGCCCCGTCCCTTGCCGCCCCGGCCCCCGCCCCGGCACAGGAGACCCAGACCGTCCCCGGGCCCGTAGGCCCCGCACCGAACCCCCGCGCTCAGCAGGACCCTCCCCCACCCACCCCGCAGAAGCCCGCCCCCGTCGAGCGCAGAAACCCCCACCCCAACGCCTCCGCACCCGAGCCCGTCGAGGGCCCGCTCACCCAGCGCCGCTCCGGCCAGGCCGGCGCCTCCGCCTCCCCGCATCCCGCCAACCCCGACGACATCGGCATCCTCCGCGTCCAGACGCGCCTCGTCAACATCGCCCTCAACGTAGTCGACTCCCACGGCTCCCCGGCCGCCGGCTTCGAACGCGGCGACTTCCGCATCTTCGAGGATGGCAAGCCCCAGACCATCGCCGTCTTCGAGCGCGAAGCCTCCAGCCCCCTCTCCATCGTCCTCGCCATCGACGCCAGCGAAACCGTCCTCACCAGCGATCGCCTGGAGCGCGAAGCAGCCAAACGCTTCATCCGCGCCACCCTCCGCCAGCAGGATGAGCTCGCCCTCATGGACTTCTCCGACACCGTCCGCGAGATCGTGCCGTTCACCAACCAGGCCCGGCGCATCGAGCAGGGCCTCACCCAGATCCGGCGCGGCGACGAGACCGCCCTCTACGACGCCGTCTATCTCGCCTCCGACCGCCTCGCCCAGGCCGCGGCCGACCCCGGACGCCGCCGTGTCCTCGTCCTCATCTCCGACGGTGGCGACACCACCCACCGCTCCGGATACGTCCAGGCCATCGAAGAAGCCCAGCGCGCCGGAGCCATGATCTTCTCCATCATCATCGTCCCGGTCGCCGCCGACGCAGGCCGAAACACAGGCGGCGAGCACGCCCTCATCCAGATGTCGGAAGACACTGGCGGCAAGTACTACTACGTCACCGATCCCGCAGACCTCGAACCCGCCTTCCGCCACGTCTCCGAGGACCTCCGCACCCAGTACCTGCTCGGCTACTACGCCCCCCGCGCAAGCGGCCAGAACGGCTTCCGCCGCATCCAGGTCAAGCTCCAGGACCCCGCCGCCGCCGAGACGTTCTCGCTCCGCTACCGCAGCGGCTACTACGCCGACGCAAAGTAGCCGTCCCTCTCCCTCCTCCGCCCCAGCGGAATCGATCACGCTCTGGACCACCCCCGTCATGCTGTGGACCGGCGACGTCCCGCCGTGTCTCTGGTCCCGCCGCCTCTGTGTCTCTGGTCCCTTCGCCTCTGTGTCTCTGGTCCCTTCGCCTCAAGCCCCCGCGCCAACCCTCCCCTGACGGCCGCCACCAACCTCTCGCCGAACCAGGCGAAACGAGCGCCCGCCCCTAACCAGCGCCCGTCCCTATACCATGGTTCGAAAGCCATACCATGTTCGAAAGCCGCACTTCCGGGGGAGCTCCATCGTGGCAACGTTTCAATACGCAGGCATCGCCGAACAGATCGCCCGGGAAGCGGGAGCGCTCCTCCGCGGCTTCTACGAGCAGGGCGTCGAAACCGAGTACAAGGGCGACGTCGACCTCGTCACCGCAGCCGACCGGGCAAGCGAAGAGCTCATCCGCAACCGCCTCGCCCAGGCCTTCCCCACCCACGGCATCTACGGCGAGGAAGGCACCCGCGAGCAACTCGACAGCGAGCTCCGCTGGTACGTCGACCCCCTCGACGGCACCACCAACTTCGCCCACGGCTTCCCCGCCTTCTGCGTCGTGCTCGGCCTCGAACACCGCCCGCCCGGCCTCCCCCCGGCAGCCGACGGCCAGATGCTGGCCGGCGTCATCTATGACCCCCTGCGCGACGAGTGCTTCGTCGCCGAACGTGGCCGCGGAGCCTGGCTCCACGCATCCTCCGCCCCGCCCCGCGCCATCCGCGTCTCCTCCACCGCACGCCTGGAGCAGTCCCTCACCGCCACCGGGTTCCCCTCCCACAAACGCCACCGCTCGCCCAACGTGCACCTCTACCAGCAGGTCACCCTGCGCTCCCACGGCGTCCGCCGCGCCGGCTCCGCCGCACTCGACCTCGCGTATGTGGCTTGTGGGAGATTAGACGGCTTCTGGGAGTTCAACCTCAACCCGTGGGACACCTCCGCCGGCTTCCTCCTCGTCGAAGAGGCCGGCGGCGCCGTCACCCACCTCAACGGCGACCCCTTCACCCTCGACTCCCGCGAAGTCCTCGCCACCAACAACCTCATCGCCGCCGAGATGCAGGCCCTCTTCGCCGACATGTTCGCCGGCCGCAACCTCGACCCCATCCCCACCCCGGCCGAGTTCGCCGCCCGCCGCGCCGCCGCCGCCCCTCCCGCCCCTCCTGCCGCCGCAAAATAGCCCGGACCTCGAGCCCTCACGCCAACCCTCACCTCATACCTCACCACCTCACACTTCATTACTCATACCTCATACCTCATACCTCAAGAACACTCGCCTTCTCCTACTCTCGAAAGGCCCGCGCTAAACCCTCACGCCAACCAGGCAAACCCGCCGATCCCCACCCCCGATCCCGCAGGCTGCCTCCCCTCCCAACTTCGCCCCAAACTCTGTCAACCCCCTCAATCC
>JALYIA010000031.1 GCA_030776065.1 Acidobacteriota bacterium | reverse complement strand
GTACGCAGAGTGGCCTCATGGAGACGCTGCGCTTCATACGGGTGCAGCGCTCGGCCTTGCACGTGATGCTCGGCGGATCGGTGTCGACGCTCTGGAGCTGGGGCCTGCTGTGGTGGACGCCGGCCTTCCTCGCCCGTTCGCATCAGCTGAGCGTGAGTGAAGCCGGCAACCTGCTCGGACCCATGCACCTGATCGCCGGCACGGGCGGCACCCTGCTCGCCGCCTGGCTCATGAGCCTGAAGGCCGCGCGCGACCCGAAGTACGTCGCCATCCTGATGTCAGCGTTTGTGGCTCTCAGCACGATCCCGTCCTTCTTCGTCTACACAACCCATTCGCTCGGCGTGGCCACCGCGTGCCTGTGGGCATTTGTGCCGGGCGTGTACTTCTTCATCGGCCCGGGATTTGGGCTGCTGCAGAACGTTCTTCCCCCCGCCATGCGCGCCACGGGCTGCGCCGCATTGCTGTTCCTGGCCAATATCGGCAATCTGGTCGTCGCACCGCAGGTGGTCGGCTGGATGAGCGATGCGTTCCGGCTGCACACCGAAGCGGGCAGCGACTCGCTGCGCTGGGCGCTGCTGGTGCTGGCACCCACGGGCTTTTGGGGCGCGTGGCACTTCTGGCTGGCCGGGCAAACCATCCGTGAGGACGAGGCGCGTATCGCCGGATGAAGCCCGTTACTGCCGCAGGGTGCTGTGCGCCTGTCAGGCGAGAGGCGCTGCCGGTGACAGCTTGGATTTTAGATGGCGCACGTGCGCCAGGCATCACGCGCGGCGCACGTCTTCTACCATTAAGCATCGCGTTAGGGCAGGCGCCGCAGTCCGCGCCCGCCCGCGCTAAGACCCTTCACTAGCAGGCTGTTGAAAAAGTATACGCATCATGCGAAGTTCGGTTAACGCACCGAAAGAGGCTGATGTGATGCGCGGAACCGATGTTAATCAGGGCGGAATGTTCAGCTACGTCTCCTTGGAATCGCGTGTACCGCAAGGTCACCCGCTGCGTTGCATCAAGGAGCTGCTGGACGAGGCGCTTGAGGGAATGAGCCGCGACTTTGACCGGGTGTATGCATCGGAGGGGCGCCCCTCGATCCCGCCGGAACGGCTTGTGCGAGCCTCGACGTTGCAGATTTTGTACTCGATCCGCAGCGAACGGCTCCTGTGCGAGCAACTGGACTACAACCTGCTGTTCCGCTGGTTCGTGGGGCTCTCGATCGATGAGGCGATCTGGGATCACTCGAGCTTCACCAAGAACCGGGACCGGCTGATCGAGGCGAAGGTGGCGCGCAAGCTTTTGCGCCGGATCGTACGCAAGGCGCGCATCGCGCATCTGCTCTCGAACGAGCACTTCAGCGTAGACGGAACATTGATCGAGTCCTGGGCGGCAGTGAAGAGCATGCGCCGGCGCGACGGGAAGGACGAGCCGCCGGGCCCTGGGCGCAACCCCACGGTGAACTGGCATGGAGAGAAGCGCAGCAACGAGACGCACGTTGCACCGAAGGACCCGGAGGCAAAGCTGTTTTGCAAAGGAAAAGGGCAAGCCGCGAAGCTGTGTTACATGGGACACACGCTGATGGATCACCGGCACGGCCTGATCGTGGATGTGGAGGTGACGCAAGCGAACGGCTATGCAGAGCGCGAAACGGCGATAAAGCTTCTGGACCGTAATGACTTGCGCGAGCGGCGCACGGTGTCGGCGGACAAGGCCTATGACACGGCGCAGTTCGTGGCTGATTGCCGCGAGCGCGGCGTGACACCGCAGGTGGCGATGAACATCAGCGCTACACGCGGCTCGGCGATCGATGCTCGGACCACCCGACACGCCGGCTACCTGGCCAGCCAGCGGGTGCGCAAGCGGATCGAGGAGTGCTTCGGTTGGAGCAAAGACGGCAGACCGCTGCGCAAGATGAAGCTCTACGGCAAACCCAAAGTGGAGTTCCTGACGACTCTCACGGTAGGGATCTACACGTTGTTGCGGGTCACTAATCTGCTCAGACCGACTGCTCTCGCCCCTGCGTAGCGCTCGTGCGCCTGCAGCTCACGCAAGCGGACGAAAAGCTCGAAGAGCATAGACAATAGAATGCAAACAAACCGATAAAGCCCGGCCAACATACGAGAAAGCGATGAAAGAAAAGATCATAATCGGTAAATCTGCCCGTTCTTCAACAGCCTGCTAGTAGATCTCGAGATCGTGAGCCGCAACAACCTTCCCGGAGTAGTGCTCGCGAATCTCTCGAAGCATTTCCTCCTCGCTGCCTGACTCGCCACACGCACCGGTTGCCTGATCACATCCAGGATTTCCACGGTGATAAAGCACGAGCAGCCTGGGCTGAGCTTTCGTGGCGATCGCTGCGAGCTGCGTCGTCGAGGTATGGTAGGCCCGTCGGTACTTCTGCCATTCGGGCGATACTTTTGCGGTCGAACCTTCCGTATACACCTCATGGATTAGAAGATCGCATCCCTGGCAGTTCTCGATCGATGCTGGACTCGAGCTTGTGTCGCCTGAAATGACGATGACGCGATCGGAGGTCTGAAACCGGTATCCGAATGCTTGCAAGGCGCCGTGCGGTACCGGGAATGCCGTGATGGTGACATTGCTATCTTTGTAAACAACTCCCGGCTGAATTTCATGCGTGTTGAC
>JALYIA010000030.1 GCA_030776065.1 Acidobacteriota bacterium | reverse complement strand
TCTCGCTGGCAACGAAGAGTTCCTACAAGAAGGACGGCCAGTACATCTCGCACACCGAATGGCACCGTTGCGTGATCTTCGGCAAGCTCTCGGAGTTCGCCGGCACGCTGAAGAAGGGCGCTCATCTCCAGGTGGAAGGCGAGCTGCGCAGCCGGGAGTACGAGACCAAGAAGGTCGGCAAGAAGCCATCCCTGAAGAAGACCATCTGGGAGATCCGGGTGAACTCGATTCTCAAGCTGGACCGGGCAGAGAAGGCAAGCTCGGAAGAGCAGGAGACCGAACCTCAACTCCCTCTGGAAGCGGCCGCATAAGCCGCTTTCCCTCCATCAACTCGGGAGCCCGGTAAACGCCGGGCTTCCAACGCTGTGAGACACCCGATGAGCACTACGATGACCCACGACTTTCTAACCCGATGCTTCCACCCAGGAGAGACCGTTGCTGTGCTCCTCCGCAAAGAGAATCCCGCATCGACGAACCAGCGCATCGTGCGGCTTGAGCAGGTGATCTCGCCGCGCTATCTCGCATGGTTGTGGTACGAGAACCACAACGGCGCGAACGTCTACGTCGCTGCCAATCCGCTTCGCCCCGGCAGCCGCAAGAGGACGAAGGATTGCATCACGGAAGTTCGTCATCTCTACATCGACATCGACGTAGATGGTGAGAACAGAATCGCTGCACTGAGGGAGTCGAAAAACGTACCTGTTCCGACCGTGATCCTCTCGACATCGCCGGACAAGTATCAGGTGCTTTGGAGGGTCGAAGGCTTCGACTTCGACCAGCAGGAAAGTACGCTCAAGTTGCTTGCCATCGCCTTCGGTGGAGACCCCGCTTGCACCGACCGCAACCGGGTTCTCCGAGTGCCCGGATTCCGCAACTGCAAATACGATTCCGCTCACCTCGTCACAGTCGATTACCCCTGCAATGCGATCTATCATCCAGACGATTTTCGACTGAATGATTTGTTGTTGGATTCCGTGCTTCCGCTTCGCGGAACCGTGCGGGCATACCCAACAAGCAAGGACACCCATTCTGAGCAGGATTGGGCGTGGGTTATACAGCAGCTTTCGCTCGGAGAGGATGCCGTGAAGCTCACGCTCATGCTGGCTTCCCGGCGGTCAGATAAGCCGAATCCTCTGTACTACGCCCAGCGCACCATCGACATCGCTTCCGCTCGCCTTTCGTTGCTCGACGGCATGGCGATCGAGGTCGTAATCGCCATGCTGGAACGCCGCCGTTCCACCGAGCTTCCGCCTGCTCTTTGCTCCTGCCGAGCGCGGGAGATTGCGACCACAGCGCAACGCATGATTACTCGCCAAAGGTTTGCTTCAATTCACCACCCAAAGGAGAACCACAATGCCACTGCTTGAAGTCGTCCAAACCCGTCAGATCAGCGCCTCGATTCGCCTCACTGACTCCACCGCAACCCAGGTCGATCAGTACGCCGCCTTCATCCGCGCTTGCGCCGACGATGTGGTCGAGCAAGCTCTCACCTACGTCTTCAGCAAAGACCGCGACTTCCAGGACTTCCTCAAGACGCCAGAAGCGCGGCGGGTAGCGACCACGCTTCGAGTTCGGAAGGCTCCCATTGCCGAGGCTCCTGGGACTGTTGCCCAGAAGCCCTCTCCAGCACCCGTCGCCGCTTCATCGTCGCAGGCGAAAAGCGCATGATCCTCCATTTCATTCCGGGGCAAGGCCACTACGGTGCTGCGCACCGGAAGAATGTTGACACTCCATCCCTCGTAGGGGCGTGCAAGTGTACTACGGTGCACTTGCCGTCACTTCAATCACATAGCGATCTCAGGTGCACCTACGGGCACCTAAACAAACGGAGGCAAACATGGCAGTCTTGAACACGAAATCGGCCCTTCAGGTGGCCGAAGAGCGTGCCGAACATCGAGTATTCCCGGTCACAGCGAAGTTCACCAAAGACGAGCGAAAGGCAGTCACCGACTTCGCTAGGTCACAGGGACTTGCCCGTGGGCAATGGATGCGCGGCGTGATACTTCGCGAACTCCGCGAAGTCCTATTGCGCCAGGCAAGACCGAAAGATGACGACGCACTGTTCACCGAGCTAATCGCTACGAGAATGCTTATGGTGAATCTCCTCAAACCGCTCATCCTTGGCAAGCAGGTTTCGCAGGACTGGATTACCGAGGCAATGGCGGCGGTACGCCGCGAGAAGCGGAAGGCCGCGCGAGAGCTGATGCAGCAGTACACGGAAGAGACGGCAGGAGGACAGTAATGGCAACGCAATGGGGTAGGAAAGAGACGGTCATCTGGCCGGTGCATGTTCCGGTGATGAGCTATTCGGCGATGGCAGCGGCGCTGCTCTGCACCTGTTTGTTTATCTGGCAGAGACTTCATTTCTCGCTCTCGCCAGTGCAGCAGAGCTACATCACCGAGTACATTCGCTCGCAGGTTGGAGCGAAGTTCAACGCCCACGAAAACTACCGCCTCATCTATTTGGGCGGGGTCAAGATGCGGCCCCGGCTCGCTTTGCCGGCGGACATCACCGAGGGCAAGACCACACTCCCCGATGGTCGGGTCGTACCCGTCGCGCTCGCCGAATTGGCGACGGCGCAAGGCTATCGTTGGTACTTCCGCGCGCCGGAACGGAAGTTCTACGACGCCTCCATGCACCGCTGGCTGCGCGATGCAATCTATGGCGGCAAGGGACTCCTGGGGCTGTTTGAACTCAGCTTGATCGAGGGAGGCGTGTGCCTGGCCGCGATGCTTTGGTTCTCAGTTCCCAGCGACATCAAGCGTTTCCGCGTCCTCAAGTATGGGCGCGTCCTGCGAGGTCCGGTCATGATGACGCCGAGCGAGTTCAACGACGCTCAGCGGGCGGCGGAACGGAAGATGCTCTCTCCTGAGAGCCTTCGCAAGTTCGCCTGTAAGTTGCTTGGCAAGGAGCCTCCGCCGCCGGCGATGGGTATTGGGTTCAAGACAACCGAGTGCTGGGAGCTGATGCGGATTCCAGCACGCAAAGAGGCCCAGCACATCCAGATCATCGGCGACACCGGGACCGGGAAAAGCCAGCTCATCATGCAGATACTTCGGCAAATCAGAGACCGGGGCGAGGCCGCGATCGTGTACGATCCCGCCACTGAATTCGTAAAGCGTTTCTACGACGAGAAGCGCGGGGACGTGGTGCTCAACCCGCTCGACGCCCGTTGCCCATTCTGGAGTCCGGCCAACGAAATCGAGCGCAATGCCGAGGCCGTGACGATTGCCGCATCGCTCTACCAGCCGACGAGCATCAGCGTGAAGGACGAGTTCTTCTACCGCACCCCGGCGCAGATATTTTCCCATCTACTGAAGACCGGCCCGACGCCCCATGAACTCGCGGCATGGATGGCGGACGAGGCCGAACTGCAGAAGCTCGTCGCCGGAACAGAGATGGCGCACTACATCAACCGGAAGGCCGGACCCCAGGCCACCGGCGTTCTTTCCTCGCTGGCTCTTGTGGCACAGAGCTTGCGACTCCTGCCTCGGCAGGAGGACGCGCCCTATCTCTGGAACGCGACGGATTGGGCGCAGGAGCGCAAGGGCTGGATATTCGTCACGTCGAAGAACACCGAACGCGAGGTGCTTCGTCCGCTGCACTCACTGTGGATCGACATCCTCGTCATGCGCCTGCTCAAGCGACCGAAGCCGGGCCAGAAAAAGGTCTGGTTTGTGATTGACGAGCTGGCGAGTTTGCAGCGGCTCCCGCAGTTGCACACCGCCATCACCGAGAGCCGGAAATCGAAAAACCCGCTCGTGCTCGGATTCCAGGGCAAAGCCCAATTGGAGGACATCTACGGCCGCCTTGCGGAGGTCATGCTCTCCCAACCTGCAACCAAAATCTTCATGCGAACGGGCGAGCCGAAGGCCGCGGAATGGATCTCCGAGTCCATCGGCAAGGTAGAGATCGAACGGCTGCGCGAGACGAAGTTCGACGGTTCGCGGGCCGGCAAGAACTTCACCGTGGACCGCCAGGTCGAACCGCTCGTTATGCCGTCCGAGATCGCCGGCTTGGAGGATCGCCACGCCTATCTGAAGCTGGGGAATAACGTCGCCCGGTTCGTCTTCGACTTTCTTGATTCGCCCGGTGAGACCGAAGAGTTCGTGGCCCGCAAGTCGGAGGACGACGAATTGGCATTCGACCGCCGCACACTCGCGCCGCGCCGTCCCGGCTCTCCCAGTGTGGTTCCGGCAGACGACCCCGCTCCCGCGTCATCGTCGGCAAGCACGGGACGGGCTCACCAGATAGACGGACGCGCGATCGCATGGCCCGTCCGCGAGGGACGCCAACCGGAGAGCGGCGCGGAGAAGGCATCCATCGTTCCCGAACGCACTCCCCCAAACACTGAAAATCGCGTCGCCCCGGACATCGAGCAGTCCGAGGAAATGCCACCGAGACAAAGCGAGAAGCGCGATCACGAGATCGGGCTGGAACTGAATCACTCTTAGCCATGTTGGTTATTTCCAAAGCGTTGAACGGGGGGCAGGCCAAGAGCTACCACAAGCTGGAGTTCACGTCCGAGATCCAGAACTACTACAAACAGGGCGAGACAGTGAAGGGCGAGTGGCAGGGCAAGCTCGCCGCATCGTTTGGTCTCAAAGGCGACGTTGCGCCGCTTGAGTTCTCCCGGCTCGCTGAGGGGATTCATCCCCAGACCGAGGAGCCGATGGTCCGGCATCGCGCGGCCCAGGAGTACAAGAACGCCGACGGCACGAAGACCAAAGCCGTCGAGCACCGAGCCGGTTGGGACGCCACGTTTTCCGCGCCGAAGTCTGTCTCGCTCACCGCTCTGGTAGGCGGCGACGATCGTGTGCGCGAAGCGCATCGCGCCGCCGTCACGACTGCATTGGACGAGTTGGAGCATTACACTCAAGCGCGGATCGGCGGCAACAATCCCGCCGAGACCACCGGCCAGTTCATCGCCGCGAAGTTCGAGCACGATACCGCCCGTCCCGTGGATGGCTACGCAGCGCCGCAGCTCCACACCCACGCCGTCATCTTCAATGTCACCGAGCGCGCGGATGGTTCGACCCGCGCCTTGCAGGAGCGCGCTTTCTTCGAGAGCCAACAGTATGCGACGGCGGTCTACCAGTCCGCTCTCACCCACCAGCTCCGCAGTCTGGGATACGAAATCGAGTCTGGCAGGAGCGGCGCGCCGGAGATCAAAGGCTACTCGCAGGAGTATCTTGACGCCTCCAGTCCCCGGTCCCGGCAGATCAAAGAGCAACTTGAAAAGAGCGGCTACAGCGGCCCCGAGGCGGCGCAGATCGCCGCGCACTCAACCCGTGACCGGAAGCAGACGCTTTCTGCGGAAAAGGTTCTTGCGGCGCACAAGGAGATGGCCGCCGCCTTCGGAAATCAGCCCCAGCAGGTTGTTGCTACCGCCCGCGAACGCGCTCAGCGGCAAGAACGAGAGCCGGAGGAGTTGACCCGTGCCAAAGAGGCCGTGACGTTCGCCCGCGACAGCATCTTCGAGCGTGAGGCCGTGGCGGATGAGCGGGCAATTCTACGGGACGCACTCCGACGCGGCATGGGCGAGACCTCTTACCGGGACATTCGGCAGGAGTTTGACAAGCGGCGGAACGCTGGCGAGTTCCGCTCCGTCCAAGGCATGAAGCACGACTCCGGTCGGAGCTTTACCACGCCCGAAACCATCGCCGCCGAACGTGCCAATATCCGCTATGTGCTGGAGGGGCGGAACGCCGTCGAGCCGATCATGACTGCGGAGCAGGCGCGAGACCAGGCCAACACGCGATCCTTTTTGAACGACTCCCAGCGCCGGGTCATCGAGGAAGTTCTGACCTCATCCGACCGCATCCACGGCCTGCAGGGATTGGCCGGCAGCGGAAAAACCACGACCCTCCAGGCCATCCGCGAAGGGGCGGAAGCCAGCGGCTACATCGTCGAAGGATTTGCTCCCACATCCAAGGCGGCGGGGCAACTCCGCGAGGCCGGGATCGAGGCAACGACCCTTCAGAGCTTCCTTGCCCGTGGTCAAAATCACCCAAGCGCCGACACCGCCAACCGGCATCTCTACATGCTCGATGAATCGAGTCTGGCAAGCACACGGCAGATGCGTTCGTTCCTTGGCAAGCTTAATCCAGACGACCGTGTTCTGGTCATCGGAGACACCCGGCAACATCAGGGGGTGGACGCCGGGCGACCCTTCCAGCAGATGCAGGAGGCCGGAATGCAGACCTCGCAACTTGACCGAATCATGCGTCAGAAAGACCCAGAGTTGCTGAAAGCCGTCCAGCACCTTGCCAACAACGAAACCGTGAAGGGCATCGCCATGTTGGCGGAGCAGCGCCGCGTCACCGAAATTCCAAACGGACACGATCGCATCGCCGCCATCGCCGGGGACTATGCCACGC
>JALYIA010000029.1 GCA_030776065.1 Acidobacteriota bacterium | reverse complement strand
CACCTCCCCCAGCACTGCACCCGCACGCTCCAGCAGCTCCGCGCGCGTCGCCACGTAGTCCTTCAGCGTAGGCCGCGTCACATACAACGACCCCATCGTCGACAGCCGAATCAGGTCGAACGGCGGCACCCCCCCACTCGCTCCTCCAAACAGCACGCACACGCCCCGTGCCCGCAGACACCCCAGGCTGCCCTCAAACGTCGTCTTCCCAACCGAGTCGTACACCACTGGAAGTCCGCGCCCTCCGGTCAGCTCCCTCACCCGCGCCACAAAGTCCTCCCGCGTATACAGGATCACCTCATCTGCCCCCGCACCGCGCGCCAGCTCCGCCTTCTCCTCCGTAGAGACCGTCGTGAACACCCGAGCCCCCAGCGCCTTCGCCATCTGGATCAGCAGCAGCCCCGTCCCGCCGGCGCCCGCATGCACCAGCACCTCGTCCCCGCTCTGAATCGCATACGTCGAATGCGAAAGATACTGCGCCGTCATCCCCTGCAGCATCCCGGTCGCTGCCTGCACGGATGTCAGCCCCTGCGGCACCGGCACCAGCCGGTCGGCAG
Source organism: Acidobacteriota bacterium (assembly GCA_030776065.1). GTDB lineage: Bacteria > Acidobacteriota > Terriglobia > Terriglobales > Acidobacteriaceae > Edaphobacter. Next base: position 15,179 of record JALYIA010000029.1, on the reverse strand, counting down.
GCGCGATCGCCAGCTCCGCATACGTTCCCTGGACGCCGCACCACGCCACGCGATCCCCGACCTTCACTCCGCTCGCGCCTTCGCCCAGGGCGAGCACCGTTCCCGCAGCCTCCTGCCCCGGCACAAACGGCAGCTTCGCCGGATACCGCCCCTCGCGAAAGTAGATGTCGATGAAGTTGACCCCGCAGGCCTCCACCCGGATCAGCGCCTGCCCCGGTCCCGCCACGGGATCCGGCACCGCACGCATCTGCAGAACCTCAGGCCCGCCATTCCGCTCAATCTGTATCGCTCGCATCGTGCCTTCAATGCTACCCGCCTCCGCGAAACTGTGTCATCCCAGGCGCGCACAACCATGGCACCCGACCACTCCCCTCTCCGTTGCCTTCCCCGCCCCACTCCCCTACACTGAAACAGTCCCAGAACGTCGCGCACACACGAGGTTCACGGGCGGATAGCTCAGCTGGTTAGAGCGCCTGCCTTACAAGCAGGATGTCGGGGGTTCGAGTCCCTCTCTGCCCACCATTTCATCAGGCCGAAGGCTCCGGCTCCACGCTCTGCCGCCTCATCGGCTCCCACTTCTGTCTCCCACGTTTTGAAACCATCCGCTGCGCACCACCGTTCACTGGCGTACACTGTCGCCGCGTCGCCAATCCAGAACCGGAAGAGCTCAGCCATGCTGGCCGCCAGCAACTTCGAGTTCAAGTATCGCTTTTGGCTCTTCGGTGCAATCTTCGGCGGAGCGTTCGCGGCCTACGCCATCGACCACGTTCCTGCCGGCATCGCGCTCGGCAAAGCTATCGCACACACACGCGCAGCAGGATCGCCACAGACGGCGTTCCACCTGGCCTTCGCCATCGGTGCGGTCCTCTGCCTCGCCGCGGCGCTGGTGCGCACCTGGGGTACCGCGTACCTCAACGCCGAAGTCATGGTCGGTTCGCACGTGGACACCTCGCGCCTGGTCGCCGACGGCCCGTACCGCTACGTCCGCCATCCTCTGTACTTTGGAAACATCCTGCTTGCTATGGGAATGGGTCTGCTCGCAAGCCGGATCGGATTCCTGATTCTTGTTGCAGGAATGATCGTGTACGACCTGAGACTCATCGTTCTGGAAGAGTCACAGATGCGCGCGATTCGTCCGGAGAGTTACCGCGCATATAGTTCCGCCGTTCCACGACTCATCCCAGCCTTACGCCCAAAGGTGCTTCCCGCCGGACGTCTCCCAAACTGGTCCGACGGGATCCTCGGCGAAGCGTTTATGTGGATGCTTGCGGCCTCCGCGGTAGCCTTCGCGATCACCCTGAACCGACTCGTCTATCTCGCGGTCCTCGCATTGGCCTTCGCGGTCTATGCCATCTGCCTGCTCCTGATCGAACGCCGGCGCAAGCACGCGGATCCTCGCTCTTCCTCTAAACCCACATCGCACTGAAGGAAGCCGCGCGTCCACGGCGGCCCTCCCCACGCGCTATCCCTGGATCGCACCCCGGCCGTCTTCTTCCCGGTCTGTGCCTCGCCGCCGCAGAAACCCTGCAACCTGCACACACACCGTCAGCGCTATGCAGGCAAGCACGCTCAGCAGGTAGGGAGGCTTCTGCTTCTCCGACGCCTGGTAGGCCACTGCGTGAACCGCCGCCAGGGCGAACACCCCATAGTTCCACCGCTGCAGCTGCTTCCACCCGCGCGTGCCAAGCGCCCGCAGCGAGTAGTCGTTCGACGTAGCAAACAACCCGGCCAGCAGCAGCACACTCAACGCCCCTGTATAGTTCGCCAGGCCAAACAGATCGTGCCGGAGGGGAAAGCTGTGCTTCTCCTTTGCCTCATACACGTAGTAAAGCCAGGGGCGTCCCCGCAGGTGAACGTTTTGTCCCACCGCCGTATGAATCACGCCGAGAATCCCCGCCCAGATTCCAACGTCGCGCCGCAGGTCGCTCGAGACTGCATTGCGCCGCTTACGAAGCACGTTCCACGGCCCGATCAGAAGGCTTGCCGCTACCAACGCCAGCGCAGGATACGCCGTCGCAAAACTCAGCCGGCTTAGGACATCCGTGTACGTCCGCGTCAGATACAACACGGCCACGCACGCCGCCGAAGCCAGCATCAGAGGCACATGGTGGGCGGCAAGCCGATACCGTAGCCGCCGCCGCTGGATCTGCTGCCGATCCCTCGATGCGGACGCCTGCACCGTAGCAGAATACAACGTCCGCTTGCTCGCCCAACTCCGCCTGAACCGTCTCCGGTGCATCCAAGTTAACAGGCGGCCCTTCGGTCATACTGGTGGGGAAAGAGCAGAGGCTTCGAAACGATGGAATTTCACATCTCGCGTGCGGTACGGCAGGCAGCCCAGGTCGACGAAACCCTCTTCGGCTACACCGGCAACGTCGTCTTCGCCAACGTCACCGCCGCGCGCAAGCTCGCCGCCGCCCTGAACAGCGCCCGCGGCGAGGATCCAGCCCTCGGCCCCAACGCCGACCCCGCCAGCCAGTACAACGCCGGCGCCCTCTTCGCCATGGGCCTCATCGACGAGCTCTCCCACGCCCTCATCGCCCGCTACCGCAAGGAGATCGACCCCGCCGTCCTCGCCGAAGCCGTCCGCTTCTTCTCCTCCCACACCGACGCCGCAAAACTCGACCAGCTCCTCCTCGAGTTCACCACCCAGTTCCCCAACGCCGCCATATTCCGCAACCAGATCACGCCCGCCGACTGGCTCGCCCGCACCGGCGAGGACGGCCTCCCCAACCGCGAAGCCGCGCTCGAAGAGCTCCTCCTCCTCTCGCTCGCCAACGCGAACCCCGCCTTCAAGCCCTTCCAGCAGCTCTTCGAAGACAAGACCCTCCGCCAATCGACGGTCTACCCGAACGTCACCGCCGCCTTCCCCGACTTCTTCGCCACGCGCCCGCCACTCCCCGAGATCGGCTCCCTCTACAAGGCCCTCCGCGCCCCCATCGACGCCTCGCCCGACTCCCTCACCGGCCAGCTCGACTTCATCCGCGAGCACTGGAGCCCCTACCTCGGCCCCGACCTCCGCCGCATCCTCCTCGCCATCGACACCCTCCGCGAAGAGGACATCGCCATCTGGCTCCGCTTCAATCCGCCCGGCCCCGATCAGTTCCGCCACGGCGCCCCCACCTGGGGCTCGCAGGGCTTCGAAGGCGACGAGTTCACCGGCTTCGACGCCGACATCCGCCGGCGCCGCAAGTACGACCCCAACTACCAGGCGCCGCTCGACGAGTACGAGGCCTTCTCCACCGACCAGGCCTGGATGCCCAACGTCGTCCTCATCGCCAAGAGCACCTACGTCTGGCTCGAGCAGCTCTCCAAGAAATACGGCCGCCACATCCACCGCCTCGACCACATCCCCGACGAGGAACTGCACCTGTTATCAGCCCGCGGCATCACCGGCCTCTGGCTCATCGGCCTGTGGGAGCGCTCCGTCGCGTCGCAGACCATCAAGCGCCTGCGCGGACACCACGACGCCGTAGCCTCCGCCTACTCCCTCAAGAGCTACGACATCGCCGAAGACCTCGGCGGATGGGCCGCCTACGATCACCTCAAGCACGCCGCCGCCCGCGCCGGCCTCCGCCTCGCATCCGACATGGTCCCCAACCACATGGGCATCGACTCCCCCTGGGTCATCGACCACCCCGACTGGTTCATCCACCGCTGGGAGAGCCCCTTCCCCGCCTACTCCTTCAACGGCCCCGACCTCTCCACAGACCACCGCGTCGAGATCAAGCTCGACGACCACTACTACGATCAGACCGACGCCGCCGTCGCCTTCCGCCTCCGCCACCACGCCTCCGGCGAGACCCGCTTCATCTATCACGGCAACGACGGCACCACCTTCGCCTGGAACGACACCGCGCAGCTCGACTACTCCAAAGCCTACGTCCGCGAGCACGTCATCCAGGTCATCCTCCACGTCGCCCGCCTCTTCCCCATCATCCGCTTCGACGCCGCCATGGTCCTCGCCAAGCGCCACGTCCAGCGCCTCTGGTTCCCCCTCCCCGGAGCCGGCGGCTCCATCCCCTCGCGCGCCGAAAACGCCATGTCGCAGGATGAATTCGACGCCATCATGCCCAACGAGTTCTGGCGCGAGGTCGTCGATCGCGTCGCCGCCGAGGTCCCCGGAACCCTGCTCCTCGCCGAAGCCTTCTGGATGCTCGAAGGCTACTTCGTCCGCACCCTCGGCATGCACCGCGTCTACAACTCCGCCTTCATGAACATGCTGCGCGACGAGGAGAACGCCAAGTACCGCTCCTACCTCAAGAAGACCATCGAGTTCGACCCCGACATCCTCAAGCGCTACGTCAACTTCATGTCCAACCCCGACGAGCGCACCGCCATCGACCAGTTCGGCGACGGCGACAAGTGCTTCGGCGTCGCCACCCTCATGGCCACGCTCCCCGGCCTGCCCATGTTCGGACACGGCCAGATCGAAGGCTTCACCGAGCGCTACGGCATGGAGTACAAGACCGCCAAGATGGACGAACGCCCCAAGGACTGGCTCGTCGACCGGCACCAGCGCGAGATCGCCCCTCTGCTCAAGAAGCGTTACATATTCGCCGGCTCCGCCAACTTCCTCCTCTACGACTTCTGGACCGGCTACGGAACCGTCAACGAAAACGTCTTCGCCTACTCCAACCGCCACGAAAACGAACGCTCGCTCGTCGTCTACAACAACAAGTACGAGAACACCTCCGGCACCATTCACCTCTCCGTCGCCGACATGGACAAGGGCTCCGGCCAGCTTCGCCAGCGCTCCATCGCCGAAGGCCTGGATATCCCGTGGGACGACTCGCTCGTCTTCGCCTACAAGGATCCAGCCCGCAACCTCGAATACCTGCGCCGCGCTTCCGACATCCGCCAGCAGGGCATGAGCTTCGACCTCCACGGCTTCGAGTGCCGCGTCCTGCTCAACTGGCGCGAGCTCCGCTCCACCGCCGAGTACCCCTGGGACCGCCTCTGCGACGAGCTCCACGGCATGGGCGTCCAGAGCCTCGATTACGAGCTCTCCCGCCTGCGCCTCCGCCCGCTCCACCACGCACTCGCCGAAGCCCTCAGCCCCGCCAACATCCACGCCGTCGCCCAGCTCGCCGAAGAAAAGCTCGCCGCCGCCGCCGATATCCAGCCGGCAACCGCCCCCCTGGCCGCCTCCAAACCCCAGCCCGGCTCGCAACCTGCAAGCCAGACCGAAGCTCAGCCCGCCGTCCTCTCCAACCGCTCCACAGCCAGCTTCAGCGGATCCTCCCAGCCGCAGCACAAGGCGAGCGTCCTCCCGTTCGTTGGAGCAGCTCGCAGCGTCCTCGACCAGCTCCGGGAGCACCACGCCATCCAGCACACCACTCCCGGCAAGCCGCCGGCAGGCCCGCCCGAAACCCTTCACACGGGCGCCCCGCAGCCCGGCCAGAGTGTGCCCTCACCCAACTTCGCCCGCACGCTCACCCAGGCCCTCGAAGCCGCCGCTCGCCTCCCGCTCCTCGCGCAAAGCTTCACTGCGGACTGGCCCGCCAGGTCGCGCCCCGTTCTGCCCGGCGCCACACCCGAGACCCGCCAGCTTCGCACCTGGGCCCCCATCCTCGCCTACATCCTTCTCCGCGACCTCCCCTGGACCGCGGAACCCGGCCACTCGAACCCCGCCCTCGCCCATTTCGACCGCCTGCTCCTCCGCTCCGCCCTCAGCGACCTCTTCGCCTCCCTTGGCATGCAGGGCGAAGCCCGCTGGCAGGCCGCCGCACAGGTCCGCCTCCTGCTCACCACCAAAGCCGCCGCGCCCCACGCCATCCGTAGCTCGGCCCTCTTCACCGAGCCCGACGCGCGCTGGCTCGCCGGCGTCAACCAGTCCGAAGACCACACCTGGTTCAACAAGGAGCAGTTCGACGAGCTCCTCACCTGGCTCCAGCTCCCCGCCCTGCTCGACCTCGCCGCTAAACCCACACCCGACTCCGCCGTCCTCCAGCAGCTCGAAGAGGCCGTCGAGACCGCCCGCAAAGCCGCCGAAATCGCCGGCTACAACCTCGATCGCTTCGTTGCCCCCGCCCGCACCCCCACCGGGAACTCCATTCCGACCCGCTAACCAGTCCTCATACCTCACCCGCTCAAACCTCGGCCCTCAAACGCAGCAAAGCCCGGGTGCCCCATTCATCGCAGCCTCACCGCGATGGGGTAGGACGTAAACAGTCCCGGATAATCTGGCGAAGGTCTTACACAACCTACCCAATTCCCCACGGGCAGATTCCACCAGCACGATCGGGAACGGCTGTCCCAGCGCAAGCTACACTGGCGCAAGGCGGCTCTGGGGGTAGGAGATGACGCACGTCGATTGCGCCCGTTTTCTGAACATCGCCGCGCCCCCTCGCGCGCTCGTACTCCTGGCAACCACCGTCTTTCCCATCGCCGGACGAGCCCAGACGCCCGAAATCCAGAACCCCGCGGGCATCGAGATGAAGATCGACACAGCAGACAAAGACCCGGCACTGTCTGTTACCGTGCCCGACGGACCTCCCGGCGATCGAACCTTCAAAATTCTCCTGCCGGAGCATGTCACAGTCCGCGCGCATGGCCAGACAGAGGTCGAGCATCTCTACATCTACAATCGCGATCCGGAGAGCAAGGCACCGAAATGGAAGAAGGTCGGCAACGCTCTTGAATATGAGACCGACTTTGGCCAGATCCACTTCCTGGCACAAGCCACTCTGGTCTCCGATGGCATCCTCTTTCACTATGACTTCGCGAACAGCGGCACGATCGACTACGACATGGCGACGGCCATCACCGATCCACGCTTTCATGCGGTCTTCTACGATCCCCGTCTGGAGCGGACCTATGTTCACCACAAAGACGGCTTCGCGCTTGTCGCCGCCCACACGCCGGAACGCCTCGCCATGCCGCTCACGGCGTGGTTTCCGGTCCGGTACCTGGCCGCCTACACCATTCCCATCCCGAACGACCTTGTTCGAAAACCCGGCGATGGCATCACCTATCGCTACAGCCCGGACCGCGTCGATGCGCCGCTGATTGCCACTCTGTCCAACGATGGAACGTGGGTTGCCGCCAGCTTTTCGCGAGATCCCGGCAATGTCTGGACCAACCCCCAGCTCACGTGCCAGCATGTGGATCCCCAGGTCTCTCTGCCGCACGGCGCACACGCGCAATACGAAGTGAAGATTCTCATCTTCAAAGGCACTCTGCAGGACGCCATGCGCAAGATGTCCGCACAAATAAACGAGCTGAAATAGCTCGGGCCTCGCGATCCATTCAAACCGCTCCGCACGCTGCTGGACCGACATGGAAGAGTCTTACAGGTGATGCGAATGGCCGGGTGCCCACTCATCGCGGCCTCACCGTGATGAGTGAGGAAACAAAAACGCCCAGCCACCCCAACCCTGTCATCCGCTCTTGTCTACAATCACCCACAGTGCCCGCCCGCCTCATCCTCAACGCAGACGACTTCGGCCTCACCCCCGGCATCAACCGAGCCGTCGCCGAACTCCACACCGCCGGTGTCCTCACCTCCGCCACCCTCATGGCCAACGGCCCAGCCTTCCAGGACGCCATCGCCATAGCCCACGCTCTACCCACCCTCCGCATCGGCGCCCACATCGTCCTCACCGATGGCGCCCCCGTCTCCGACCCAGCCCGCATCCCTACCCTCCTCGGCCCCGATCGCCACACCCTCCGCCCGACACTCACCGGCTTCCTCGCCGCACTCCTCCTCCGTCGCATCCGCGAAGACGAGATCGAACGCGAAGCCCTCGCCCAGATCCGCAAAATCCAGAACGCCGGCATCCCCCTTACCCACATCGACACCCACAAACACACCCACATCGTCCCCGCCGTGCTCCGCCCGCTCCTCCGCGCCGCCGCCCGCGCGGGAGTCCCCACCCTCCGCTACCCCTTCGAACCGCGCTGGAGCGCCGCAATCAGCCGCCCGGCCACCCCACTGCTCCGCCGCCTCCAACTCCGCGCCCTCCGCGTCTTCGAGCCCACCTTCCGCACACTCGCGCCCCCCGCAACCGACGGCACCCTCGGCATCGCCGCCACCGGACACCTCAACCCCACAACCCTCCGCGCCATCCTCCACGCCATCCCACAGCACGGCGCCTTCGAGCTCTGCTGCCATCCCGGCTACCACGACGACGCCCTCTCGCACCTCCCCACCCGCCTCCGCGCCCACCGCGACATCGAACGCGAAGCCCTCCTCACCGTCATCCCCGAAAGAATGCAGCACCCCAACCCGCCCAGGCTCATCCACTACGAAAGCCCCGAAGAAAGCCCCGACGACAGCCCAGCACCGTCCGAACACCCCCTATGATCGAATCCCCCACCCCGCGCCGCAAGATCGGCATCACCTGCTACCCCACCTACGGCGGAAGCGGCGTCGTCGCCACCGAACTCGGCATCGAACTCGCCGCCCGCGGCCACGAGGTCCACTTCATCACCTCGTCCCCGCCCTTCCGCCTCTCCGGCCGCGAAGCCAACATCCGCTTCCACGAGGTCGCCGTCTCCACCTACCCCCTCTTCGAACACGCCCCCTACGACCTCGCCCTCGCCACCCGCATGGCCGAGGTGGCCGAGTTCTACGCGCTCGACCTCCTCCACGTCCACTACGCCATCCCGCACTCCATCTCCGCCATCCTCGCGCGCCAGATGCTCCAGACCCACTCCGATCCCGCGCGCCGCCGCTACCTCCCCATCATCACCACGCTCCACGGAACCGACATCACCCTCGTCGGACTCGACCGCTCCTACCTCCCCATCACCCGCTTCGGCATCGAGCAGTCCGACGGCGTCTCCGCCATCTCAGCCCACCTCCGGGAGCGCACGCAGGAGGCCTTCGCCACCACCTCCGCCATCGAAGTCATCCGCAACTTCGTCAACTGCGACCTCTACGTGCGCGACCCCGCCAGGCTAGCCGCCATGCGCCCCGCCTACGCCTCCCCGGGCACAGCCACCCAACCCGCGGAAAAGCTCCTCGTCCACCTCTCCAACTTCCGCCCCGTCAAGCGCGTCACCGATGTCGTCGAGGTCTTCGCCCGCGTCGCCAAAGCCCTCCCCGCACGCCTCATGCTCATCGGCGACGGCCCCGACCGCTCCGCAGCCGAGTACCTCGCCATGCGCCTCGGCGTCCGCGACCGCATCCACTTCCTCGGCAAGCAGGACAACGTCCACGAGCTTCTCCCCCTCGCCGACCTCATGATCATGCCCTCCGAGATGGAGTCCTTCGGCCTCGCCGCCCTCGAAGCCATGGCCTGCGGCGTCCCCACCATCGCCACCCGCGTCGGCGGCGTCCCCGAGCTCATTCTGGATCACCCCGACCAGCCCGGCGGCACCAACGGCCTCCTCTTCCCCGTCGGCGACACCGCAGCCATGGCCGAGGCCGCCATCGCCCTCCTCCAGGACGCCGAACGCCTCGCCGCCATGGCCCACGCCGCCCGCCGCACCGCCACCGAGCGCTTCTGCGCCACCCGCATCATCCCCCTCTACGAGCACTACTACGAACGCATCCTCGCCCAGTCCGCCACCGAACTCAGATAACCCGAATCCGCCAACGTGCGTGACCGCGCCTGGTTCTCCGAAGGATGCTCCACATGGTCGATCACAAAGATCTCCACCCGCCCCTTGCGCGGCGCCACCTTCAACCCAAGCTGCTCCTTCAGCGCACCGTGCCGCACTACCCGCGCGAGACCGCGCGCGCCACATTCCCCCACGCCGTCTCCAGAGCCTCCCCAAACTGCGCCCAGGGCTCCGCCCCCGCCTGCAGCACGGGCATCACCAGCCTCACCTTGGTGCCCCGCCCCGGCCGGCTCACCAGGTCCACCTCCGCGGCCGCGCCGTACAGCACGGTCATCCGCTCCCGGACATTGCGCATGCCGATCCCTGTTCCCTCCCGCACCACCCCGCTCCCGCCAGCCGCGGCGTCGCGCTCCGGCTCCATCCCTACGCCGTCGTCCTCCACCTCCAGCATCAACCGGCCATCCGCCAGCAGACGGCTCCGCAGCGTCACCGTTCCGCCCGAGATGCGCGGCTCCAGCCCATGCTTGATCGAGTTCTCGATCAGCGGCTGCAGCAGCATGCTCGGCACCAGGACAGGCAGCGTCTCCGGTGCGATATCCTTCTCCACCCGCAGCTTCTCCCCGAACCGCACCACCTCGATCGCCAGGTAGTCGTCCGTAAACGCCAGCTCGTCGGAGAATGGCAGAAACGCCTCCCGATCCTTCAGCAGCACACGCAGAATGTTCGCGAGCTTCACAATCATCTCCCGCGCCAGCTCCGGCTGCGACCGCACCAGCGACGTGATCGAGTTCAGCGTGTTGAACAGGAAGTGCGGGTTGATCTGCCGTTGCAGCGCATCCAGCCGCGCCTCCATCAGCAGACGAGACTGCTGCTCCAGCTTGCGTTCGATGCGGACCGCATTCCATATCTTCAGCGGGATCCCCACCACCACCGGAGCCGCCGCACAGATCGCCAGCTCCACCAGCCAGTACCCCGAGTGCAGCGCGAAGAAGCGCCGCGGATACGCCCGAGACAGCAGGCTCGCGCCGAACTGTATCGCCGTGATCACCAGCAGCAGCAGAATCTGCCGGTCGAAGTGCGGCCGCGGCAGGTTCCGCGTCACCCACTGGTACAGGCTCAGATCGATCAAAGGAGAGAACGACCACACATCCTCGGGATCCGTGAACCGGCCATATGAGCTCGCCACAGCCGATACCGCCAGGTTCAGCGGCAGGCTCCAGTACTCGCCGTGCCACATCGCCGGAACCGACAACAGCGCTGCCCCCAGCAGCCCCGGCCAGGGACCAAGCAACAGCCCCGTCAAAATCGTCGCTTCGAACGAGATGTCCGCAGCCAGAAAGTTCGGCACCCGCACCCGGATCCACACGCCCAGCGTCAGCGGCACGCAGATCATCGCCAGCAGCCCAAGCGTCTCCCGCGGCGTGCGTCGCGGACTCAGCAGCAGACCCTTGAACGTCTTCGAGCGCGCCAGCGAGCTCGACACCGCCGCCGCAACCCCCAGCTCCACCAGCAGCGTGATCAGGATCAGGCTGTCCTTCACCTGCTGCACCCCGGAATGTGCGGCCGCCTGCATCACCCCTAAAGTCTACCCGCGCCAAGAGTCTACCCGCGCGTGAACATGCCGGCCGCCCTGCTGTGTAAAATGGACGCCTACGCCAACCGCCATACACCCGGCGCCAAACCCCCAGGAGATCACCGCACCATGACGCTCACCCCAGGAAAGCTCGCAGGCCTCAAGGCCGTCTCCGATTCACGCGGCGTCATCGCCGCCGCAGCCATGGACCAGCGCGGCTCCTTGCAGAAATCCCTCGCCAAGGAGCGCGGCGGCGCAGTCAACTCCGGCGACCTCGAAGAGTTCAAGACCCTCGTCACCGACGTCCTCTGCCAGCACGCCTCCGCCATCCTGCTCGACCCAGAATTCGGCCTCCCCGCCTCCAAACACCGCCACGGCAAGGGCCTCCTGCTCGCCTATGAGAAGACCGGATACGACGCCGCCACCCCAGGCCGCCTCCCCGATCTGCTCGATGTCTGGAGCGTACGCCGCCTCAAGGAAGCCGGAGCCGACTGCATCAAGATCCTCCTCTACTACAGCCCCTTCGAGAAGTCCCACGTCAACGACCTCAAGCACGCCTGGATCGAACGCATCGGCGACGAGTGCCTCACCCACGACATCCCCTTCTTCCTCGAGTTCGTCGGATACGACGCCGAAGGAGGCGACGAGAAGTCCCTCGCCTACGCCATGAAGAAGCCCGAGATCGTCTCCGGAGCCATGGCCGAGTTCGGCAAGGCCCGCTACAGCGTCGACGTCCTCAAGGTCGAAGTCCCCATCGAAATGTCCTACGTCGAAGGCACCAGGTCCTACAAGGGCGAGAAGGCCTACACCCGCGCCCAGGCCCTCGAACACTTCCGCCTCGCCGAGTCCATGACTCACAAGCCCTTCATCTACCTCTCCGCAGGAGTCTCCAACCCCGTCTTCATCGAGACCCTCGAACTCGCAGGCGAGTCCGGCACAAAGTTCAACGGTGTCCTCTGCGGACGCGCCACCTGGAAGGACGGCATCCCGATCTACGCCAAGAACGGCGCAGCCGCCTTCCGCCAGTGGCTCGAAACCACAGGCGTCGAGAACATCGAAAACGTCAACCGCGGCCTGCAGGCAGCAAGCCCCTGGTACCTGAAGTTCGGCGTCAACAGCATCGACCAGCTCGGCTGATTCACCCCGCGGGAGGGGGCTTTTCCCATCCGAGCCACATCGTACGTCCGTGCCCGTCGTCTAACATGGACCAAGATGACTCGATTCTCCCCCTCCCCTCGCGCCATCCCACTCGTCCTCTCGGCGCTGCTCACCGCGCTCGCGCGCGCGCAAACCCCCGCCGCCACCCTCCCCGCCGGCACCCCCCTGCCCCTCCGAATCGCAGCCGCCCTCCCGCTGAAGACCGGCCAGCCCGTCCGCGCCGAACTCATCTACCCCGTCTACGCGGACAACCGCCTCCTGCTCCCCGCCGGCACCCCCGTGCTCGGAACCGTAGCCAGTCTCCACTCCAACCGCACCCGCCGCGTCCAGGCCGTGCTCGGCGGAGACTTCACCCCCTTCCGCACCCCGGTCGTCCAATTCACCAGCATCCTCCTGCCGGATGGCGTCGCCGTCCCCCTCTCCACACAGCCCGCAGCCGAAGGCGCGCCTATCTTCCGCGCCGTCGCGCCCCCGCCCTCTCACGGCGGCCTTGTTCGCCGGCAGCTCCACTCCGGCCTCACCGTAGCCCGCGACAACCTCGCCCTCTTCCTCTCCCCCGGCAAGGGCGCCCGCCTGCTTCAATTCGTCTACAGCCAGCTCCCGTACCATCCCCAGCGCATCGAGCCCGGCACCGCGTGGACGGTCGAGACCAGCGCCCCGCTCACCATTCCCGCCCAGCCCGCCCCACCCCCGCCCCTGCCCGAACCCACCCGCAACCGCCACTTCTGGGAGCCTGAACCCGCCGCGCCGCCACCCCCAAACACCGACTCCTCCACCTGGATCGTTGAGGCCTACCTCACCGAACCCCTCAGCTCGCAGACCAGCGTCACCGGCACGCCCATCCACGCCACCGTCGCCCAGCCTGTCCTCGCCCCCGACGGCTCCGTCGCCGTGCCGCAGGGCGCCGTCCTGCTCGGCTCCGTCACCCGCGCCAAGCCCTCCCGCCGCTTCGGACGCACCGGTGTCCTCAGCTTCAACTTCCGCCAGCTCGTACTCCCCGGCAGCGACGACAAGCAGACCGTCGAAACCCGCCTCACCGGCGCCGACTCCGCCGCCAACGTCGCCCTCAACGCAGAAGGACAGGCAAAGGCAAAGCCGCAGAACAAGATCGCCGTCCCCCTCATCCTCGCCCTCATGGCCTCCCAGCCCCTCGACCAGCGCGAACGCGGCCAGCCCGCCGGAAACCAGGCCGGCAGAAACGCCGTCGGCGGCGCAGCCGGACTCGGCCTCGTCGGCACCGTCGTCACCCTCGCCACAGGATCCGCCAGCACCGCCGCCGGAATCGGCTACTGGGGCGCAGCCCGCGCCTTCTACACCCGCTGGATCGGCCGCGGCCAGACGATCGCCTTCGCCCGCGACACCCGAATTGTCGTCGAAACCACACCCCGCCGCACCTCCCCCATCACACCCGCAACAGGCCCCGACCGCACCCGCTAACCCACACCGCCGGGCTCGTCTTGGCCTTCATGCGCACCGACAACCAGCCTCGTACGCCCGCCTTACTCCCACTCGATCGTCCCCGGCGGCTTCGACGTAATGTCGTACACCACCCGGTTGATCCCCCGCACCTCGCTCACCACCCGGCTCGAGATCCTCCGTAGCACCTCATACGGCAGAGCAGCCCAGTCCGCCGTCATCCCATCCTCGCTCGTCACCGCACGCACGCAGCACGTGTACCCATACGTCCTCTGGTCCCCCATCACCCCCACGGACCGCACCGGCAGCAGCACCGCGAAGCTCTGCCACAGCTTCCGGTACAGCCCCGCCGCCTTGATCTCCTCCACCACAATCGCATCCGCCTCCTGCAGCAGAGCCACCCGCTCCGCCGTCACCTCGCCCAGGATCCGCACCGCCAGCCCCGGCCCCGGAAACGGCTGCCGCTCCAGCACCTCCTCCGGCATCCCCAGGTCGCGCCCGATCCGCCGCACCTCGTCCTTGAACAGATCGCGCAGCGGCTCGATCAGCTTCAGCTTCATCTCCGCCGGCAGTCCGCCCACATTGTGGTGGCTCTTGATCGTCTGGCTCGGCCCCTTCACGCTCGAGCTCTCGATCACGTCCGGATACAGCGTCCCCTGCACCAGCCACGCAATCTCCTCGCCCTGATGACGCTCCGACTCGAAGATCGTCTTCGCCTCATCGTCGAACACCGCGATAAACTCGCCTCCGATCGCCTTCCGCTTCTGCTCCGGATCCGTCACCCCCGCAAGCTTCGCCAGAAACCTCTCCGAAGAGTCCACCGCCACCACGCGCAGCCCAAGCTGCTCCCGCATCGTCGCCTGCACCTTCGCAAACTCATCCTTCCGCAGCACCCCGTTGTTCACGAAGATGCAGGTCAGCCGGTCCCCGATCGCACGCGCCACCAGCACCGCCGCCACCGAAGAATCCACCCCGCCGCTCAACCCGCAGATCGCATGCCCGTCCCCAACCTGCGCGCGCACCCGCTCCACCGTCGTCTGGATAAAATGCTCCGGCGTCCAGTCAGCCTTCGCCCCGCAGATATCCAGCACAAAGTTCCGCAGCAGCTCGATGCCCTGCCGCGTGTGCGCCACTTCAGGATGGAACTGCACCGCCCACATCCGCCGCGCTTCATCCGCAATCCCGGCAAGCGCATTGGAGGTCTGCGCCGTCAGCACAAATCCATCCGGCAGCGCCTTCGCCTCGTCCCCATGGCTCATCCACACATCGAGCGTCGCCGGCAGCCCATGGAACAGCGGCGTCTCCGCAATCACCTCGACCTGCGCATGCCCATACTCCCGCGCCGGCGCAGGCTCCACCCGTCCGCCCAGGTGATGAACGATAAACTGCAGTCCGTAACAGATTCCGAGAACCGGAATCCCCATCGCCAGCATCCCAGGGTCCGCAGCCGGAGCATCCGCGTCGTACACCGAACTCGGCCCGCCCGAAAGAATCAGGCCCAGCGGCGAGAGCGAACGAATCT
>JALYIA010000028.1 GCA_030776065.1 Acidobacteriota bacterium | reverse complement strand
GGCTTGGGGCCGGGGTATCGGGTGGAGCGGGTGGTTGGGGTGGTTTCAGAGCGGGCGGCTTCCGGGGCGCGGGGGTTTCAAGAGCGCGGGGTAGCGCGTGCGCCGTCCGGGCGAATGACCCGAAAGTTGCAGAGGGCTATGCGGGGGTCTTGGCGCAGTAGGCGTCAAAGGCGCGGGTGAGCTCCTGTGCGATGACGGGCGCGGTCGAGGTCTCGATGGCGGAGCGCTGCATGAGGTAGACGAGCTGGCCGTTGCGCAGGATGGCGACCGCGGGGGAGGTGGGGGGATGCCCGCCGAAGTAGGAGCGTGCGCGCTCGGTGGCGTCGCGATCCTGCCCGGCGAAGACGGTGACGGTGTGGTCGGGGAGGGTGGCGTGCTGCAGGGCGAGGCGTACGCCGGGGCGCATCTTGCCGGCCGCGCAGCCGCAGATGGAGTTGCCGACGAGCAGGGTGGTTCCGGGGGCGGCGACGGCAGCGTCCACCTCGGCTGCGGTGCGTGCTTCCTTCAGACCGGCGCGGGTGAGCTCTTCGCGCATGGGGATCAACATGATCTCTGGATACATTCAGGTCCCTCCTTCAGGGATGTGGTGCAAGCGGGATTGCCCTTGCCCTGATTGTACGGGGCGGAGCGGGAGCGCGCCACCGGCGCGGGGGGCGGAGGCGATACTCTGGGAGGCGTGACCTTCGAGCTCCAGGAGAACGTGCCGCTTGCGCCCTTCACCACCTTGCGGGTGGGCGGGCCGGCGCGGTGGTTCGCCGAGGCGCGGACGGAGACCGAGATCGCCGCGGCGGCTGCGTTCGCCGAAGACCGTGGGGTGGAGCTGTTTGTGCTGGGCGGGGGATCGAACCTGCTGGTTTCGGACGCGGGCTTCGCCGGCCTTGTGCTGCGTGTGGGGCTGACGGGGAGGGCGGTGCGGGAGTCTGAGACGGCCGGCGAGGCGCTGCTCGACGCGGCGGCGGGTGAGGACTGGGACGGGCTGGTGGGCTTTGCGGTGGAGCGGGGTCTGGCCGGGTTGGAGTGCCTGGCGGGCATTCCGGGCGAGGTGGGCGGGACGCCGGTGCAGAACGTGGGCGCGTACGGGCAGGAGGTGGCGGACACGGTGGTCGAGGTCCGGGCGTTCGACCGGGAGGCGCGGGGGTACGTCGCGCTGTCGCACGCGGAGTGCGCGTTCTCCTACCGGCGCAGCGTCTTCAATTCGGTGCTGCCGGACGGCACGGACGCGCGCGGGCGGTACGTCGTGAGCCGGGTGACGTACAGGCTGGCGCGCAACGGCAGCCCCGCGCTGAGGTATGCGGACGTCCAGCGGTACTTCGCGGAGCGCGGGCAGCCGGGCGGGATCCCGACGCTGCGCGAGGTGTACGATGCGATCCGCGTGATCCGCGCGCGCAAGGGCATGCTGGCGGGTCAGCCGGGTGCGAACGCCCGGAGCGCGGGCTCGTTCTTCAAGAACCCCATCGTGGGGGCGGAGCGGGCGGAGGCGATCGCGTCGGCTCTGCGCGTGCCGGCGGCGGAGGTGCCGCACTGGCCCGCGGGGGAGGGGCGGATCAAGCTGCCGGCGGCGTGGCTGATCGAGCGCGCGGGGTTTCCGCGGGGGTACACGCTGGGGCGAGCGGGCATCTCGACGCTGCACACGCTTGCGCTGGTGAATCGCGGCGGCGCGACGGCGGGGGAGATCGTGGCGCTGCGCGATGCGGTGAGGGCGGGCGTGGAGAGCCGGTTCGGGGTGCATCTCGAGCAGGAGCCTGTGCTGCTGGGCTTCTAACCGGCGAGGAAGGGCTCGGCTGAGCCGACCGGGATATCGTGGGCGCCGAGCTGGCGGAGGAGCCGGGAGCGCTCCCCGGCGAGGACCTGTTCGACGGGACCCTGGGCGGCGACGCGGCCCTGGTGGAGCTGGATGACCTCAGCCCCGAGCTGGAAGGCCTCCGCCACGTCGTGGGTGACGGACAGGATGGGCACCTGCTGCCTCTGCTGCCAGGCGAGCAGGAGCTCGACGAGCGAGGCGCGGAGCCCGGGGTCCAGCCCGGAGAGAGGCTCGTCGAGCAGCAGGAGACGAGGGGAGGGGGCGGCCAGCGCGCGCGCGATGCTGACTCTCTGGGCCTCCCCGCCGGAGAGCTGGTGGGGGTAGCGGTCCAGCAGACCGTCGATGCCCAGCAGCTTGTGAAGTTCCTGGGGCAGGGAATGGCGGGGCAGCGGATGGCGGGGGTCTGCCGGGGCTCGCCCGCCGGTGCGGGGGAGGGCGAAGCTCAGGTTGTCGCGCACGGTGCGGTGGGGAAACAGCGCGGGTCGCTGCGGGACCAGGGGCATGGCGCGCCGGTGGGGTGGGAGGAAGATGCCGCGGGCGGTGTCTTCGAGGACGACGGGTGCGGCGGGGGGGTGGAGGCTGAGGGCGGGATGGGCCGGGCCGGTGATGACGGCATGGTCGGCCCGAAGCAGCCCGGCGAGGCTGCGCAGGATGGTCGTCTTGCCGGACCCGGAGGGCCCGAACAGGACGGTCCAGCCGCTCCGCAGGCGGAACTGGACGACGAGCGCGAGGGCGCCGCGGCGGTGCCGGAGGGTCACGTCGAGGGCGTGGGGCACGAGGGGGTCAGCCAAGCGAGGACCTCCTGGCCGCGCCTCTCCAGTAGACGGCCAGCAGGGTGGCGAGGCTGAAGCCAAGCAGCAGGGCGGCGGTTCGGTTGGCGGCGGCGTAGTTGAAGTCCTGGACCTGGTCGTATAGCGCGATGGAGAGGGTGCGGGTGGCTCCGGGGATGTTGCCTCCCAGCATGAGGACGACGCCGAACTCGCCTGCCGTATGGGTAAAGGTGAGCACGGCGGCGGTGATGAGGGAGGCCCTGGCGAGCGGCAGGGTGACGGTGCGAAAGACGCGCGCGGGCGAGGCGCCGAGGGTGGCGGCGGCCTCGCGCAGCCCGGGGTCGACGGCGCGGAAGCCGGTGACGAGCGGCTGCACGGCGAACGGCAGGCTGTAGAGGACGGACCCGGCGAGCAGGCCGGCGAAGCTGAAGGCGAGCGGATGCCCCAGGAGATGGGTGAGGGCGCGTCCTGGAGCGGACAGCGGACCCAACGCCACCAGCAGGTAGAAGCCGAGCACGGTGGGGGGAAGGACGAGCGGCAGAGCCACGGTGGCCTGGACGACGGCCCGGAGAGGTCCCTGGCCGGAGGCGATCCACCAGGCGAGGGGGAGGGCGAACAGCGCAAGCAGCGCGGTTGTGCTCAGCGCAAGGCGCACGGTCAGCCAAAGGGCCTGGGTATCCATCGTGGGGACAAGTGTAGCGGGTTGGGGGCCCGCGGGAGGGCGCGGGCTTCAGCGCCCGTGTGCGGAGAGCGGTATGGGCTCCAGCCCATACTGCGGCAGGTTGCGCTGAATGGCAGGAGAGCGCAGCCAGTCGAGGAAGGCGTGTGCGTCGGAGCGGTGGGGCGAGGCCTTCAGGACGACGGCGCACTGCTGTATCTCCGGATAGACGGCGGGCATGCGGACGAAGGTTCCGACCTGCTTGAGGTGCTCCGATGTGGCCAGGGTGAGGGAGATGATTCCGAGCTGTGCGTTGCCGGATTCGACGAACTGGGCTGCCTGGGCGACGTTCTCCGCGGTGACGAGGCGCGGCTTGAGGGCGTCGTAGAGCTTCAGCTTGGAGAGGGCGCGTTCGGCGGCGAATCCGTACGGCGCGTGCAGGGGGTCGGCGATGGCGAGGGAGCGGATTCGCCCGTCGCGCAGGGTGTCCTGGGTGAGGGGCTGGAAGGGGGAGTCCTTGCGGGCGAACAGAACCAGGGTGCCGCGGGCGTAGGGCAGGGGCGCGGGCGTATCGGCGAGGTTGGCGGCGACGATCTTTTCGGCGTAGGAGAAGTCGGCGGACAGGAACAGGTCACCGGGGGAGCCGTTTTCAATCTGGGCGGCGAGCGTGGAGGAGGAGGCGAAGCTCGCGACCACCTTGATGCCGGTGGCGTGTTCGAAGGCGGCGGCGAGCGCGGGCACGACGGTCTGGAGGTCCGCCGCGGCGAGCACACGGATCTCGCGGGCGGGGGTCTGCGCGGCCGCGGGGGGCGCGGCGATGGCCGTGAACCAAGCGAGAAGACCCAGGGAGCTGCCTAGAAGACCCATGCGGAGCGCGTGCGAGAGCGCGAACCGGTGCCACGTGCTGCGCCCCAACCTGGGCGGAATGCCTGCCATGCGATACCCTTATCCGTAAAGCGAATGAGTGCGACCCACCAACTTCGATGCACAGACTGCGGTGCGCGGATCGACGGCACGGCCGTGAGCAGCGACTTCCGCTGCCCGGCGTGCGGCGGTCTGTACGAGATTATCTACCCGTGGAGCGAGGGCGCGGCGGAGGGCTTCCATCTGCCCGCCGCGGTGCGGCTGCCGAATCCGGCGGGGCTCCGGCACCTGTGGCAGGAGCGCAGGACGTCCACGATGGCGGTGGATCAGAGCGGGGTGTGGCGCTTCCGCGACCTGCTGCCGATCGTGCCGGACTTCGACGCTGTGGTGACCCTGCGCGAGGGCAATACGCCGCTCTACGAGCTGCCGCGCTGCGCGGCGGATGTGGGGGTCGAGTGGCTGCTGGCCAAGCACCAGGGGATGAATCCCACGGGCTCGTTCAAGGACACGGGGATGACGGCGGCGCTGTCGGTTGCGGTGTCGCGGGGGTTCGAGTGGGTGGCCTGCGCGTCTACGGGAAACACCTCCGCCGCGATGGCGGCGTATGCGGCGCGCGCGGGGCTGCGGTCGATCGTGTTTATCCCGGAGGGCAAGATTGCGTGGGGCAAGCTCTCGCAATCGATGGACTACGGGGCGATGACGGTGCAGCTGAAGACCGACTTCGACGGCTGCGTGCGTGTGCTCCGCGAGCTGGTGCGGCGCTTCCCCATCTACCTGCTGAACTCGGTGAACCCGTATCGGCTGGAGGGGCAGAAGACCCCGGCGATGGAGATCCTGGAGCAGATGGAGTGGCAGGTGCCGGAGCACATTGTGGTGCCGGGCGGCAACCTGGCGAACTCGTCTGCGCTGGGCAAGGGCTTCCAGGAGCTGAAGCACATCGGGATGATCGCGCGGGTGCCGAAGATCTCGGTGATCCAGGCCGAGGGCGCGAACCCTCTGTACCTCTGGTACAACGACGAGAGCCGGGAGATGCGTCCGGTGACGGCGGAGACGCGGGCTACGGCGATCCGCATCGGCAACCCGGCAAGCTGGAAGAAGGCGGCGCGCATCATCGAGGAGATGGGCGGCTGGTGCGAGCAGGTGAGCGAGCAGCAGATTGGGCTGGCGAAGGCGCAGATCGGGGCCGAGGGCGTAGGCTGCGAGCCGGCCTCCGCGGTGACGCTCGCCGGGCTGCGCAAGCTGGTGGCGCAGGGCCGCGTGCAGCGTGAGGACCGCGTGGTGCTGCTGCTGACGGGGCACACGCTGAAAGACTCCGCGTACACCATCGACTACCACCGCAACGCGCTGTTTTCCCCCGAGGAGCTGGCGGGGGCGACGGCTTTGGAGCGCAGCCAGCACACCGCCCTGGCCAAGCCGCCGATTGTGCTCGAGGCGGATACGGACGCCGTGCTGCGGACGATTGAAGCGCACATGCGGACGCCTTTGCCGGTGTAGCGCCGGGGGCTTCACGGAGCCGGGGCGGCGTGCCGGCGGGGCCGGGTTCGCGGCTGGTTTGGGGGCCGCGTTCTGAGACCGGGTTCGCGGCCGGGTTGGACGTACAATCGAATACGACCCCATGCAAGCGATCCGGCTGCGCCTTCCTGCGACCTCCGCCAATCTCGGACCCGGCTTCGATGCTGTGGGTCTGGCGATGGGTCTTTGGCTTCAGATCGACGCGTCGGCCGCACCCGAGGGCGGCGGCTTCCGGATTGCGGCGACGGGCCGGGATTCTGCCCTGTGCGCGAGCCTGGAACGCAACCTGATCCTCGACACCTACAGGGATGTGCTGCGGGTGGAGAAGGCGCCCGCCCCGGCGCTTCACCTGACGCTTGAGAACGGCATCCCGCTGGGGATGGGCTGCGGATCGAGCGCGGCTGCGCTGCTCGGCGGCGTGCTGCTCGCCAGCCACTTCGGCGGGCTTGGGTGGAGCCTCTACCGGTGCATGGAGGAGGCGAGCCGGCGCGAGGGGCATCCGGACAACGTGGCGGCGTGCGCCCTGGGGTGGACGACCGTCTCGTGCGGGACGCCGGAGGCGGTGCCGGGGCAGGGGACGCGCGTGATCGCGGCCACCTGCGGGCAGGATCTGCCGTGGCGTCTGCTGCTTGCGCTGCCCTCCGCGTCGCTGGCTACGGAGAAGGCGCGGGCTCTTCTGCCGGCGGAGTACACGCGCGCCGATGCCGTGGCCAATGTGCAGCGGACTGCGCTGCTGGTGGCGGCCTTCGCGCAGGGCCGCGGGGAGCTGCTCCACACGGCGATGCAGGACCGCATGCACCAGCCCTATCGGATGGCGGCGTGCCCGCTGCTGGCGCGGCTGCTTCCACTCTCCGGGACGCCGGGGTTTCCAGGCGTCGCGCTGAGCGGAGCAGGGCCGGGCGTGCTTGTGATCGCGGACCCGGAGAACGATCCGGCGGCCGCGGTCGCCCGGGTGCGGGAGGCCGCGGGCGATCCGGAGCTCGAGGTGATCGAGACGCGCATGGTGGCGGGGGCGTCGGT
>JALYIA010000027.1 GCA_030776065.1 Acidobacteriota bacterium | reverse complement strand
CGATGAGGCCGTGGGGGAGGCGGAGCTCGCAGCGCAGCTCGGCCTCGCGCGCGGCCATCTCGCCGGAGTCGATCTCGTGGTCGTAGCCGGCGAGGTGAAGGGCGCCGTGGAGGATGAGGATGCGGAGTTCGTCGCGCAGGGAGTGGCCGTGCCGTGCGGCCTGGCGGGCCGCTGTCTGGAGGGAGATGGCGAGGTCGCCGGCGATGGGGTTCGGCCGGTGGCTTCCGGGAGGTGCGGCGGCGGGGAAGGACAGGACGTCGGTGGGTGCGTTCTTTCCTCGGTAGGTGCGGTTGAGGCGACGGAGTGCGGCGTCCGTGGTGAGGAGGACGGAGACGTCGCCGTGCAGATCGACGGCCGCTTTGGCGCGGTTGAGGAAGCGCGTGAGGACGGCCTTGTCTGGGGGGGAGAGGAGGAGTGCGCTGCCTGGAGGGTCGATGGCGATCATCGGCGGGGAGCGCTGGCCTGTACGGAGAGAGCGCTGCTGTGTGCGATGGTATCGCATCTGCCGGGCAGCCGGGGAGGAAAGGTTGGGTTGACGGGCGGGGGAGGAGGCAGGAGAATGAGCGCCATGGGACAGTTTGCCGGCTTGGCGTGTGTGCTGTTGGGGAGTGTTTCGGTATGGGCGGCGGAGCCGAGCCCGGCGCGGTCGCTCGAGGCGCTCTCGGTGTACGGCGGGAGCTGGCTCGTGACGCCGAAGCCGGCCGAGGGGGAGGCTCCGCATACGGATCAATTGACGAACCGGTGCCTGATGGGGGATACGTTCTACACGTGCGAGCAGGTGGTGAACGGCAAGGCGGTGGCTCTGCTGGTGTTTACGCCGGGAAAGACTCCGGGGACGTACCACAGCACGATCGTGATGCCGGACGGGGTGGCTGGGGCGCGGCCGGGCGATCTGACGATCTCCGGGCAGCACTGGACGTACCTGAACAAAGATGGGGACGGCAAGCCTTCGTTCCGGGTGGATAACGTGGTGACGGATCGGGACCACATCCACTTCGAGCAGTTCAAGGCGACGCCCGGGGGCGGATGGGAGAGGGTGGGCGAGGGCGACGAGGTTCGTACCACGTCGCCCTAGGCGAGCTACTGGGGCTTGGACAACGGCTTGGGGGCGGTGCGCGCGGGGGCGACCGCGACGTCGAGCTCCGACGGGGAGACGGACTCGCCGATGGCGAGGGGGAGCTGCTGCTGGGCGCGGCCGAAGGTGTCGTACGCGCGGACGATACGCTGAACGAGCTGATGGCGGACGACGTCGACATCTTCGAAGTGGCAGAAGCGGATGCCTTCGACGCCGTCGAGGACGTTGAGGGCGTCGAGCAGGCCGGACTTCTTGGGGTTGGGGAGATCGATCTGGGTGAGGTCTCCTGTGATGACGGCCTTGGAGCTGTTGCCGAGCCGGGTGAGGAACATCTTCATCTGCTCGGCGGTGGTGTTCTGGGCCTCATCCATGATGATGAAGGCGTCGGAGAGGGTGCGGCCGCGCATGAAGGCGAGGGGTGCGACCTCGATGACGTTGGTCTCGAGGAGCTTGTCGACCTTGGCGGGGTCGAGGAGGTCGTAGAGGGCGTCGTAGAGGGGGCGGAGGTAGGGGTCGACCTTCTCCTGGAGCGAGCCGGGGAGGAAGCCGAGGCGTTCGCCGGCTTCGACCGCGGGGCGGACGAGGATGATGCGGGAGACCTTCTTTGCGACGAGCGCGGAGACGGCCATGGCGACGGCGAGGTAGGTCTTGCCGGTTCCGGCGGGGCCGAGGCCGAAGGTCATGTCGTTCTGCTCGATGGCTTCGACGTACTTGCGCTGGTTGGGGGAGCGCGGCTGCACCATGCGCTTGACCCCGGTGGAGCGCTGGCGGCCCGAGTCCACGAGGGACTTCAGGGTGACGTCGGGGTCTGCGATGACGAGCTTGAGCATGCCCTTGAGCTCGCCGTTCTGGAGCGTGACGCCTCCGCGGCGGAGGCTTTCGTAGTCCGCGAAGATGCGTGCGGTGTGGTCAACTCCGGGTTGCGGTCCGGTGACGTGGATGGCGTCGGAGCGGAGGTCGATGGTGACGTGCAGACCATCTTCGAGGAGGCGGAGGTTTTCGTCGCGGGTCCCGTACAGGGGCTCAATGCCAGGAGTGATCTCGAGGGTTTTCTTGATCAAGCTGTGGGCTGACCTCCGTCAGGGCGTGCGGGGTTGGAGACTGCTGGACGAGGGAGAAGAGGTGGCTGGGTTCTTCGGCGGTTTAGGCCATCGGGACAGGGCTGGCCGGGTGGCTGGCTGCTCAGGACCGGGTTGGCGAAGGTTCCCAATAGGGTGCCGAAGATGGGCAAAGAGTAGAACGCGCGCTGTACCCAGTCAAGCTAATTATTCGATGCCTGGGGAATCGCCGGGGATGCGCTGGGGAGGGTGGCTCGACCATGCGGAGATGCATCCCTGGCGAAGGCCATGGGCTGTGCGGTGTGCTATCTGGATACGGGCGTGCTATCTGGATACGGGTGTGCTATCTGGATACGGGTGTGCTATCTGGATACGCTATCTGGGATAGCTGTCGCGCTGTTCGCGCTTCTTGATGTCGTGGTGCTGGCGGGCTTTGTTGGCGACGACTCCGCCGCCGGCGCCGATGGCGCCTCCGATGAGCGCGCCTTTGCCTCCGCCTGCGACGCCGCCGATGACGGCGCCTGCCACGGTCGAGCCGCCGACGACCTTTGCGGTGGTGTGGTGCTGGTGGTCACTGGCGCGCTGTTCGGCTTTGGCGCGCTCGTGGCGGCGCTGCGAGACTGTCTGGGCACCGAGCGGGGCGCTGAGCGGGAGGCTGAGCGGGAGGCTGAGGCAGACACCCAAGAGGGGCCAGGCGGCATGGCGAACCCAGGCTGCATTCCGAATCCAAGCTGTATTTTGAATCGCTGTCTTCTGAAGCACTGTCTTCTGAAGCACTGTCTTCTGAAGCACTGGGTTCTGAAGCACTGGGTTCTGAATCAAGGACATGGTCGTTCACCTCGTTCTTAACAGGTTGGATGCGGTTTCACAGGGGTGCGGAGTGGGGGGCGATGGAGTGGGGGCCGATTGCGACGGAGCGGGGGCTGGAGGAGCGGGCTTTGGGGGTTGACCGGGGGCGGCGGACTCCGTAGACTTGAGACTTGCAGGGAACGCGGTCCGGTGCGTTCTTCGGCTGGGGTGGGGTGACTGTACGGCTCGCTGCCTGCAGGTCCTGCTTTCGCTGGATACACTTTGTATCGTTGTCTCCGCGATTCGCGGAGCGGGACACCCTGGGGAACCGGGGTCTGTCCAGAAAGAGTTTTCGATCCATGGCAAATCATGTTTCTTCGTTGAAGCGCGCGCGGCAGACGGAAGTGAAGACCGCGGTCAACCGTTCGAACAAGAGCAAGCTGCGCGGCTCGCTGCGCACCCTGCGCGAGGCCATTGCGGCGGGCGACAAGAACACGCTGCGTGCGGCGTACAGCGCGACGGTTTCGGTGCTGGACAAGAGCGTCCAGAAGGGTGTGCTGCACAAGAACACGGCGAGCCGCTACAAGGCTCGGCTGAATGCGCGTGTGAAGGCCGCGGTCGCCTGAATCGGGGAGTGCAGGGTGCCCTTCTGCCCCTGGGGCGGGAGGGTTTCTCTGCGTTTGGGGCCCGGCGGCGATGGGGAGGTCGCGACGGGAATCAGCGGCTGGACTTCGGTCTCTTCTCGGCGGGGGCGTAGAGGGGGGGGGGAG
>JALYIA010000026.1 GCA_030776065.1 Acidobacteriota bacterium | reverse complement strand
CATCCGGTCCACAACCGCACGCTTCTCCTCCAAACTCCACGCACGATACGTCCGCTTCATCAAAGCCTCCATCCACTGAAAATGGGGACTTCGCCTACTGTCTCAAAACTGGGGGTCACTCCAGTTTCACTCGTCCACGTATACTTAAAGTAGTAGGCAAAGCCCAGACAAGTCCAGAGAAGCCCAGGCCCCCTCAACGGATTCGCGACTCCACCCGTCCAAGTCCAGACCTAAGTCTTTATTCCAAGATACTTTAGGACCGAAGTACAGGGGGATAGGGGGTACCCGCAAACCCGGAGCTCCCGCCGCCTGCAGCGGATGCGGCACCAGGCGCAAGTACCCGCTACACCACAGTCCAAGTCCCACCCGTAACCCCTGTATCCGAAGTACTTTAAGACCGAAGTACAGGGGGGATGGGGTACCCGCAAATCCGGCGCCTCCCGCCGCCTGCAGCGATGCAGCCCCAGGCGCAAGTACCCGCTACACCACACTCCAAGTCCACCCCTAACCCCTGTATCCGAAGTACTTTAGGACCGAAGTATAGGGGGTGGGGGGGTGTCCCGGGGACACAGCCCGCGCAGGAACTCCTCCAGCAGGTTCCCCGCAACGGCCGCCCGATACCCCGCCGTCGACCGAATATCGTCGATCGGCCGCGCCTCCCCCGCAAGCGCCGCCCGCGCCCGCTCGACCAGCGCCGGCAGCCCCGCCGCCGAGAGCACCTGCCCGCGCAGCACGTCCTCGGTCGCCGCGCACCGCATGGGAGTCTCGCGCAGGCTCGCCGCGCCCAGCCGAACGTCCCGGATCGTCACACCCTCGGCCGTCTCCGAGAGCCGCGCCAGACCGGCCAGCGCGACCTTCGAGATCGCCTGCGCATTCCGCGTCCCAACCTTGCGGATGAAGCCGCGGTACTCGCCAGACGCCCGCGGCACGGAGACGCTGTACAGCAGCTCATCGGCCCGCAGCGCCGTCTTCTTGTACCCCAGGTGGAACTCGCCGTACGGGATCGTCCGCCGCGACATCTCGCCCGAAGGCCCGGCGGACACGAGCGTCACCCGCGCCTCATACACCAGCAGCGCCGGGGGCGTGTCCGCGGCGGGCGAAGCATTCACGAGATTGCCGCCGATCGTCCCGCGGTTCTGGTTCGCCACCGAGCCCGTCCAGCTCGCCGCCTGCGCCAGCAGCGGAAGCTCCCGCGCAATCTCCGCCGAGCGCCGTATGTCGCTGAACGTCGTCGCCGCACCCAGCGCAATCGTCTCTGCCGAGAAGTCGATAAACCGCAGCTCCCACACCCCATGCAGCGACAGCATCTCCCGCTGCGGCAGCCGTCCCGCCGCGAGCGCCACCATCAACTCCGTCCCGCCCGCAAGCGGCGTAAACCGCCCGGGCTCCGACGCAAGCATCCCCAGCGCAGACCCCAGCGAAGAAGGAGCCACCAGATCGTATTCGGTGACGTTGGATCGCATCAGCCTCCCACCGTCCCACCCGATGCAGCCGCCTGCACCGCCTCGAAGATGCGCATGTAGCCCGTGCACCGGCACAGGTTCCCCGCAAGCCCTTCGCGGATCTCCGCCAGCGTGGGCCGCGGATGCGTGCGCAGCAGATGCTCCGTCGCCAGAATCATGCCCGGCGTGCAGATGCCGCACTGCGCTCCGCCCTGCTCCAGAAAGCACTGCTGAATCCGGTGCAGCCTCTCACCCTGGGGCGTCGTCCGCGCCAGTCCTTCGATCGTCGTGACGGCCGCGCCCTCGGCCTGCAGCACAGGCACCAGGCATGAGTTCACCAGCTCCACCTGTCCGTCGCCGCGGTCCATCAGCACCGAGCACGACCCGCACTCGCCCTCGCCGCAGCCCTCCTTCGCGCCGGTCAAGTGCAGGTCCTCGCGCAGCACATCGAGCAGACGCTTCATCGGCGGCACGTTCACGGTCCGCATCTCACCATTGACCGTCAGCTTCACGTCGCTCACGCGGGAACCTCCGCCGGCTCGACGCCCGTGTCGAGGTCCACCTCAGGTTCAAGCGCCTCGCTGCCCGCGCCGGCACTTCGCGTCATGCGCTCGAAGATGTCCTCCGGCAGCAGCGGAATCTCATCGAAGGACAGGCCCGTCGCATGTTCGATCGCATTCAGGATCGCCGGCGCCGGCCCGTCCATCGGCAGCTCGCCGATGCCCTTCGCGCCGTCCGGTCCATGGATCGAGGGCACCTCCTCGAAGTGCACGTGGATCGGAGGCAGATCGGCCGAGGTCGGCATGATGTAGTTCGTCATCTGGTTGTTGGCCATGCGGCCGTCCTGGTAGACGCACTTCTCGTACAGCGCATATCCGATGCCCTGCGCGACGCCGCCCTCGATCTGGCCCTTGGCGAGCACAGGATGCATCACCCGCCCGACCTCCTGCAGCGCGTGGAACTCCGTCACCTCGGCGAAGTACGTCCGCGTATCCACAGCGACCTCGGCCACATACACCGCCCACGCGTACGTCGGATACGCATCGCCCTTGTAGTTGTCGTCGTCCCAGAAGATCGAGGTGCCTGCGGGCAGCTCATACCGCGCACTCGCACGCCACAAGCCGTGCGCTGCAACATAGTCCCGCGCCGCCGTCTTGAACTCCTCGGCGGTGTACTCCTGCGGGAGCCCCGCCGCAACCAGCGTCGCACACAGCGTCTGCGACGCCCGCTCCACCAGCTTGCCCACGATCATCGCCGTGCGCGAAGCCACCGTCGGTCCGGAGTTGGGCACCACGCTCGTATCCGGCTGCGCTACGAGCACCTCGTCGTACGGGACCCGCAGCGTCTGGGCGCACACCTGGCTCAGGATCGTGTTGGTTCCCTGCCCGAACTCCGTCGACGACACCAGGATGCGCGGCCGGCCCTCGGCCGTCATCTCGACCGTCGCCAGCGAGTTCAGCCGGCGCTCGCCCGAGCCCGTGAAGCCTGAGCCGTGCATGAAGGAAGCGAAGCCGATCCCGCGCTTCACGGCCGAGCCGGGATTCGTTCGGTCGAACTCCGCGCGCCGCGCATGGTAGTTCGACTCCGCCAGCGCGCGCGTCAGCAGCCCCTGCATGTCCACGGGATCGGACAGAAGCTGTCCCGTCGCCGTGTGCATGCCCGTGGCAAGGAAGTTGCGCCGCCGAATCTCCTCCGGCGTCAACCCCACCGCCTTCGCGATGCGGTCCATATGCCGCTCCATCGCGAACAGCGACTGCGGCGCGCCGAAGCCGCGAAAGGCTCCATGCGGCGCGATGTTGGTTGCCATCGCCTTCGCCCGCACCGTCAGGTGCGGCCAGTGGTACGGGCCCGGCGCATGGATGCACGCGCGCGACAAGACAACCGGGGACAGCGTGACATACGCGCCGCCATCGAGCGCAACCTCGATCTCCCCCGCCAGCAGCCTGCCCTCTTTCGAGACCGCCGTGCGGTGCCGCGTGCGCGAGGGATGCCGCTTGGTGGTGCCGATCAGGTCCTCCGCGCGGTCGTAGCAGATCTTCACCGGATGCCCGGACTTCAATGCCAGCAGCGCGGCGTGCGAGCCGATGACGCTGGGGAAGTCCTCCTTGCCGCCGAACGCGCCACCGGTCTCGGTCTGGATCACGCGACACCGCTCGCCGGGCAGCCCGAAGACGACCTCGAGCGCATGCACCAGATAGTACGGGCACTGCATGGAGCCGGAGACGGTCAGCGACTCAAGCGTGCCATCCTCCGCGCGGAACGCCTCGGCGATGACGCCGTTGTTCTCGATGTAGAGTTGCTCCTGCGCGCCGGTCCTGTACTCGCCTTCAACGACGAAATCCGCCGCCGCGAACACTGCCTCGAGAGCCGCGTCATCCAGCGGCTCGTCGCCCTTCCGCATCACGTAGCTCTTGAAGGTGTTGGGGCTGTGGTGCTTCGGATCGTCGCCGCGCCAGATGATCTTGCTCGCATCCCCGGCTGCGGGATCGGACGCGCCGAGCGCGCCTGCCTCCGAGTCCTCGATGGTGAAGACGCCGGGCAGCTCCTGATACGTGATGTGTACCGCCGCAACGGCGGCGGGCAGCACCGCACGATCCGGATGCGCAAGCAGCAGGATGGGTTCGCCGTAGTGGTTCACCTGGTCGACCGCCAGGCAAGGGTGATCTTTGGTCAGATGAACGATCACGTTCTCGCCCGGGATATCGGCCGCCGTCACGATGGTGAACTGCGTCCAGTCGATGGCCGGATCGAACGTGATTCCGGTGATTCGTCCGCGTGCGACGCTGGATCGCACGGTTGCGCCGAACCACATGCCGGGCAGCGTGACGTCGTCCACGTACAGTGCGCGGCCCGTCACCTTCGCGACGCCCTCCTTGCGGATGGGCGATGTTCCGATGATGGGCGTACGGTCGGGCATAGGAGGAGCAGCGGCTGAAGGTATTCAGTCGAGCATAAACGAATAGGACCGGATGGGAATAGTCGGAACAGCGGGCCCTTAGAAGCGGTAGCCCACCGAGAACTGGATCTGCCGTCCGGCGGCCGCCGTCGTCGGCTGCTCGAAGCGGGTGGAGCTGAGGGAGCCGATGTAGCCGGAGTAGTTGGGATGGTTGAGGACGTTGAACGCCGCGAGCCCCGTGCTGAGCACCTTGGCTTCATCTCCCTTGGCCTTGGTGAGCTGGAACTCGTGCTCCCACAGCACGTCGAAGTTGGCGGTACCGGAGCCCTGAAGCGAGTTCCGCGGCACTCCTGCGGGGCGTGCGTTCGAGAAGCCGGTGTGGAAGTAGTCCACGCCCGCCGTCTCGTTGTACGGGCTGCCGGAGTAGAGGCTCGCGTTGATGCCGAGCGAGAGCCAATGGTCCGGGTAGATGGTCCCGATGATGTTGAGCGCGTGCAGACGATCGAAGCCGGCGCGGCCCCACTCGTCGTTCGGCCGGTACTGGTCCTCCGGAAAGCTGTTGATGCCGCCGGTGTTGTTCATGGTGCGCCCGAGCGTGTACTGAACCTGACCGGAGAACCAGCGGCTCGTGCGTCCTCGCAGGGCGAGGTCCATGGCATTCTGCGTCTGCCGGCCGCCGGATTCGATCTGCTGGATCTGACCGAACGCAGCATTGGGGCGCGCATAGTTCGCCCCGAGGCTCGCGTTCGGCGGCAGAACAGGCGCATTGGCATCGCGCGAACGAAAGCTGCCGACCTGCACTGCGTTGCGGTAGCCGGCCGAGGCGGTGAGCTTCTTGTTCAGCAGCCGCTCGACCGTGAAGCTCGATTGCACGGTATACGGCGACCGGGCGTTGGGGGCGAAGCGCACGATGTTGGAAGGGACGGAGGCGAACGGTGTGCCGGCGGCCAGCGGATAGGGCTGGTCCAGCAGCTGCACGCTGTCCAGCACGGATCCATTGTGCAGTTTGACCGTGATGGGGAAGTCGCCGCCCGTGCGGTCGTAGAAGACGCCCGAGCCCACACGCAGCACCGTCTTTCCCTTACCCGGTGCGTACGCAAGAGACGCTCGCGGAGCGAAGTTGTTCACGTCGTCCACATAGGTCTGCCAGTCGTAGCGCACACCGAGGGAGACCTGCAGGTGGGGCGAGACCTTCACCTGGTCCTGGACGAATGCGCCGATCTCGTTGATCCAGTAAAGGCCGCGTCCTGGGCCCTGCTGGACGGTGAAGGTGTGTGCGAGCTTGTTGTTGAAGTCGGCGAGAGTGTTGAACCCGTAGGTTCCGAGGCGGTTCGTGCGATCGTCGGAGGCGCGCCTGCTGATCTGCGGAGCCTGCCCGCCGAACCGAAGGTAGTGCCGGCCGTGACTCCAGCTGACGACCTCGTTGATATGAACCGTGTTCTCGGTGCGCGAGACGTCCTGCTGCGCGCCGCCTGCCGTGAAGTAGCCGTTGACCTGAACGGAGGGCGCCTGCGTCACGCTTTGGATCACATCTTCATCCTTCTCGAAGGTGACCATCAGCTGCTGGATCAGGTTGGGGCTCAGGATGATGCGGTCGTTGAAGATGGCGTCGTCCTCGCGGCTGACATTGTTGTACCCGGCCTCGCGGAGGACAAGGCCACCGACGCCGGCGTTCTGGCTGGTGTCGTACTCGAAGTTGTAGCCCACCTGGAGGCGGTGGCTGGAGGAGAAGTCGTGCGTGACCCGCAGTGTGCCCTGCGCGTTGCGCCGCGGCGTGATCACGGTGTCGGACAGAGGTCCCGCCGCTGTCAGCGCGTTCACAATGGCTGCCGTGTTGCGCTGGCCGAACTCGCCCGAGGCGATGAAGTCGGTGTGGCGGTCGCGGGCTGCCGGCCCCGAGAGATGGCCTTCGAACAGACGACGCACCTCCGGCGGCCGGGTGGTGGCGAATGCGTTATTGGCGTTGAACACCGCATCGCGAAAGATGAAGTTGAACTCGCCGTGGAACTGCGGACTGCCCGGCTTGGTGGTGATCTCGATTCGTCCCCGGCCCGGCCTGGTGAACTCGGTCGAGTACGGGTCGTTGTTGAGGCGAACTTCCTGGATCGCCGAGGGGGAGACGCCGGCGCTCTTCATCTCGATCCCGTCGACGACGAGGGTGACGCCA
This sequence comes from Acidobacteriota bacterium, assembly GCA_030776065.1. Taxonomy (GTDB): domain Bacteria; phylum Acidobacteriota; class Terriglobia; order Terriglobales; family Acidobacteriaceae; genus Edaphobacter. The sequence goes on along the minus strand of JALYIA010000026.1, from coordinate 18,426 downwards.
CCCGCGCCGGGATCGACAAAGGAGCTCAGCAGGCCGACGTAGTCCTGATCGAACGCCGGCAGCTTGCGCAGCTCGTCGGTCGAGACACTGACCGTGTCGCGATTGGCGCTCGGGTCGGTCGAGATCGCCTGATCGGCGCCGACGGTCATCTCCTGCTGAACGGACTGAAGCTTCAGCAGCACCTTGATGCCGGACAGGTTGCCGGTGAGGTGGAGGGGCAGGCTGCGCTGTGCGAATCCGGTGAACGCCGGGACCGAGAGCGTGTAGTCGCCCGCCGGGAGGTTGGTGAACGTGAAGGCTCCTTGACCCTCGCTTACCGTACTGCGCACGAGGTCTCCGGTGTGCGTCTCCAGCCGGACGACGGCCCCCGCAATGCCTGCGCCGGAGGGATCGACGAGGATGCCGCGAGCCGAGAGAGCCTGCTGTCCCACGGCCTGCAGGCAGAGGGCGGACAACAGCAGAAGAAGAAGGGAGCGGAGGAGCCCGGCCATGCTGCCATGGTATGCCGCGAGCCTTAAGTCCGACTGAACGCCACCGGGCCGGATCTTCGGGACAATTGGCCGTGGGGACAGGGGCCGTGTGAACGCAGCTGTGGGAACGGGCCGTGGGGACAGGGGAGCTTGGGTTGCAGGGCCCCGCCCGGGGTTCTCCCTGCAGCGCAGCGCCGGCAACACAGCGCAGCGCCGGCAACGTTCCTGCTGGCGCTGCGCCCTGTGGGGTGGTGCAGTGGGGCCCCTACTGGATGCTGATGTTCACGGTGAACGACCGGATCAGCCCGGCGCCCGTACCGTTGAGCGGGGATTTGACCGCGTCGGCCGTCGTGCAGGAGGCCTGAACCGAGCAGGCGTAGATGGTTACCGTCTGGGGGCCTGCCGGCACAGGTGTGAAAAAGGCGACCGAGGTGCCGCCGCAGCCGTTCAATCCTGTGCTGATCGCCCCGATTGCCAGCAGCATCCACAGCACTCTCGCCAGCCGCTTGCGGCGACGGAAGCAGAAGGCGAGGACGCCGACCGGCAGGAAGGCCAGCACGGTGCTCGATACGGGATGCCGAAGCTCGCTGGTGAAGAAGCCGAGCGGAAGAGTCGCCGGCGTCTGGATCGAGAGGATGCTGACGGCTGTTCCGTTTGCCGGCAACGTGACGGCTGTGGGCGCGATCGTGCACGTCACGTAGCTGGGATTCTGCGGCTGGCACGCGAGGTACACGGTCGTGTTGTAGGAGAGCAGCGAGGTAAGGGTGACGGTTGCCTGTTCGGGAGTCGAGGCCGCCTCGCCCGAGATGGCGTTGTTGCCACCGGGCAGGACGCCGGGAGCGATCTGGATCGGGTTTGTGGTCGAAGAGACCGTGAAGTCCGCGGTGTCCACCGTGAGGCTGGCCGTCGCCAGCGGGGCGTTCAGGGTTCCGATGGGAATCGACGCCAGGGTGACGGTTCCCGCCTGCGACATGGTGATCGTGCCGGAGCCGATCGAGGCCACGGTGGTGGACGGCGGAATTCCGGGACCGCTGATGGTCTGGCCCACGGCCACGTCTCCGGTGCGCGAGACGTTGGTCAGGGTAGCGCTTCCGCTGGTTATCGTGCCGGTGAGCGTGGGCAGGAAGTTCCCGTCGCCGCTGTAGGCGATGGCGTACACGTGGGTGCCGGGCGTCTGGCTGGTCGCCGTGTAGCTGTACGTTCCTTTGTTGAGGGGGAACGGCCCGAGCACCACCGGCGCGGCCGCGGGTCCAGTACCCGGAGCCGTGACGATGATGGGCGTAAAGGTGTCGATCACCGTGATGGTTCCAGAGGGGGTTCCCTTGCCCACGGAGACGCCGGTCGCCACCTGGATGAAGAGCGGGTCATTGGCAAGGGCGGTCGGCAGCACGGTGGGCGTCGTGAAGGTGGACGTGATGACGGCAGGCGCCGCCGTCACCGTCAGAGTACCGTTGACCGCCGTGACGTTGTAGTTGACCGCCGCACTGCCTAGCAGCGTGGGGACAAGCGGGTATGTGCCGACGTTCAGGATCGAGGAGTAGGCGGGCGTGTAGCTCTCCGCGAAAGGATCGTTGTTCACGCCGCCCGAGAGCGTGGAGGTTGGGCTGATGTCGACCGCGCCGTAGAGCGTGGTGGCGTTGTTCGCGGTCAGCGTCAGCGGCGCCTTCAGTTCGGTGACGGTCGCCGGAGCACCGGCCGACGTCAGCACGGTGGGCGAACCGTAGTTCAGGTAGTTGCCTCCGCTGAAGACCACCTGGATGGGATACACGCCCACGGGACTCGTCGGGGTGGCCGCTGTCGTAAAGGTGTACGTTACGTTGTCCGCTGCGTTGATGCCGGTGACCGTGCCATTGATCTTGGGAACGGCCTGGCCGTAGGTATACGTCACGGACGTTGCCGTGGCTGTGACCGGGATGCCCGGTACGTACACGGTCAGCGGGGTCGCCGTGGTGGGGCTGAAGGAGGCATCGCCCTGATACACCGCGCTGATCACGTAGGAACGGCCCTGCAGCAGGTTGGGAATCGTAAGCGTTGCCGTGGCCGAGCTTCCCGTGGACTGCAATGCAACCACGGTGGCAGAGCCCGCGCTGGTTCCGTTCACGGTGTAGCTGAACGACACCGTACCGGTGGGCACCTGGGAGCCGCTCTGCGGGCTCAACGTGGCGGTAATCGTGGTGGAGCTGCCTGCAGTCGGCGTGGTGGCGCTCAACGTGATTCCGGCGAGCGGCTGCTCTCCCGTGCCGGTGAGGCTGATGCTTGACGCTCCGCCGTTTACGGCCACCACGGCGGACTGTGCACCGTTTGCGGTGGGCAGGAAGCTGGTGGTCACCGTGCAGTGGATTCCGGGGGCAAGCGTGGTGCCGGCGCTCACGCAGGTGTCCGACGCGGTGAACGCCGTGTTGCCGGATGGGGTGGCGCTTACCGTCGTGAACGGCGTGGTCAGAGTGAGATTCTTGTTGCCTATGTTGGTGAGGCTGAAGGTGGTCGTGGTGGCTGGCTGCCCCTGGGCGACGAGACCGTACGCGACCGTCGGATTCTGGCGGTTGCTGAACAGCACGCGGTTGTTGCCGGAGTCGGCCAGGTAGAGATTGCCGTTCGCGTCCATGGCGATCGATCCGCCTTTGAACGAGTTGACGGCTGGCGCGGTGCCTGCCAGGTTGAGCCCAGTGAAGTTGAGGGTTACGGTGCTTCCGCCCGGGCCCGTGCCCGCGGGCTGCATGAAGACGGTGTTGCTGGAGCTGTCCGAGACATAGAGGTTGCCGGCCGCGTCCACCGCGACGCCGCTGGGCGCGCGGTACACACCCACCGCGGCGGCGTGCGCCTGGAAGCCCTTCAGGCCGGGGCCGTTCGCGATCAGCGTCTGCGCGTCGCCGCCGCCTGCCGGGATCTCCAGGATCTGGAACAGGCCGGGATCGGCGACAAAGATGTTGCCGCTCGAATCAACCGTCACGGCGACCGGGCTGACGAGCGCGGGGGCGCCGGCGTATTGGAGCAGCGGCGTAGCGCCACCGAGCGCCGGGTGAACCGGGATCTCCACGACCTTGCCATTTCCCGTGTCGGCGACGTAGACGTTGCCGCGCGCGTCCACCGCCACGCCCTGCGGGGAGTTGAAGGTGTAGCCCACATAGGCCGGGCTTCCCGTGGCTACGATGCCGCCGAGCGTGACCTGCGAGCCGCCGCCGTCGACCGGCACCTTCACGACCCGGTTGTTGCCCGTATCTGTGATGTAGACGTTTCCGGAAGCGTCCACCGCGACGCCCATCGGGCTCTTGAGCCCCGTTCCCACGGTGGTCTGCGCTCCGCCCGCGGGCAGCACCACAACGCGGTTGTTCGTGGGATCGGCGATGTAGACCGTGCCGCTCTGTGTGACCGCGACCTGTCCGGGATTGCCCAGCCCTGTGGCCGCGAGAGCCGTGGCGGCGCCGCCATCGATGGCAAGCTGACCGCCTTGCCCGACGCCCGTCAGCCCGAAGTGGTAGACCGAGCCGTTTTGCGTCGTCACCACCAGCTGCGACTGCCGAAGGCCCGGGGCCTTGGGGCTGAAGATGACGTTGACGACGCAGTCCAGGCTGGAGTCGGCGAAGGATGTCTCATTGCCGCAGATGGGCGCGCTGGTGATGCCCGGAGCGCCCACTGCCTGGGAGTACGTGGTGGGACCAAGCACGATTCCGGAGCTGGGTCCGCCGGACGTGGTGACGGTAAAGTTCGAACTGATCGGATTGATCGAGAAATCCGAGATGCCCGGCGCGATCGCGAACGAGGACGTCGTATAGAAGGGCGTGGGAGTGACCTGAACGGGCAGGTTGTTCTGGTCGAAGTGGAACTGGAGCTCCTGCTCACCCACCAGGGTCGTCGGATTCCATTGCTGCCCCACAGGTGTGACAGGGAAGAGGTTGTTCAACGAGACTTCGCGGATCAGATTGTTCTTCTCGTCGGCGAGGAAGAGATTGCCGGGGCCGTCCGTGATGGTCGACCCGAACCCGCTGACCCCGGCCAGCGAGCCTGGACCCTCGGCGTAGGAGCCCGGGCATCCGTCTCCCCACTGGTCGTTGGTCTTGTAGCCTGCGACCGCGATGGTGGTTGTGCTGGCGTTGATGGGGTAGCAGAAGACGGACCCGCCGGCACTGACGGTATTGGTGCGGTTGGTGCCGAACATCCCAACGCTCGGGTTCATGATGCCGAGGAAGTTCGACGCATTGGGCCTTGCGTTCACGTCGATGCGGTAGGTCTCGCCGTAGTGGTTATCCTGGTAGTAGAGATTTCCCGCAGGATCTGCCGCAATGGAGCTGGGCCGGAGGGTAATGCTCTGCAGAAGATAGTAGAAGGCGCCCGGCTGCGCGGTGAGGCCTGAGGCGCCGATGACGAACGTGTCGGCGAGGTTCGCGTTGTTGATCAGGTTGCCCAGAGTGTTTCCGGCGCCCCCTGCGTACGCAACGCCAAGGTTGATGCTGGGGGTGGCATTCCTGGTGTTCAGCTCGTAGAGGTTGCCGTACGCATCCACATTCATCCACTGCCCTGCGCCGTTTGCCAGGGTGTTGAACACGGCTGCGGTGGGCGGTCCTCCAATGCCTGTGTTGGCCAGCGTGGCGGGGTTGGCGCCATAGTTCGGGGGGCAGTTTGTGGTAAGCGCACCGCAGTTCGCGATGGACGCGATATAGCCCGGCTGGACCTGCACCCCGAAGAACGTCTGCGTGGTCGACTGCGTGTTGATGACCCGGATGGTGTTATTCGGGTTTACGTCGCCCAGGTAGAGGTTTCCCGCCGAATCGAGCGCCAGTGGGCCGACCGTGCCCAGCGTGGAGGACTGGAAGGCGAGGTTGCCGTCATTCGCGAGAACAGCGGCGGCCGTGGCGCTTCCCGCTGTGCTGCGGGTGCCCGCGCAGGTGGAGAGGTTGACCGTACCCGCGATGTGATAGACGTAGCCCGGCAGCACGCCCCCGGCTTTCGTTACGCCGCCGGGGTTCTCCAGCTTGATCAGGTTGGCGACCTGGGAGCCGCCCCGATAGATCACCGAGATCGTGCCTGTGGTCGTATCCGAAAAGTAGATGTTACCGGACGCATCCACGGCGATTCCAAGGATGGAGCTGCCGATCGGATTGCCGGCCGCCGCTACCCCGTCGGAGCAACCGGACTGGGCGTGGCCTCCCGGGGGCTGCACGCCGGCGATCGTCGTGATGATGCCGGTCTGGGCGCTGATCTCACGAATCACATCGTTGCCGCGATCGGGAAAGTAGACATTGCCGACCGCATCCACCGCCAGCACGTACGGGTTGTTGAGGGTGGCCGACGAGCCCAGCTGGCCGTCCCCGCCGTACCCGGTGCTCTGGGTGCTGGCATTTCCCGCGAGAAGGCTCATCGTAAAGGGAACGAGTTGAGGGGGTGCACCCGAATTGGCCGCAAACGCGGAAGCCGCCGCACACAGAAGAACCAGCTGGAAGAGCAAGCTGAAGAGCGTCCGCGTGGAAACGTTGTTTCTGCCGTAGTGCATTGGGTTCACTGGTCCCTCTTCAGTTGCGTTGGCGCGCCGGGGAGCCAGATGAAAGGCATCCAAACGGCCGCCTGAATATCTATTGGAATGGTTTCAAAAAACAAGCGGCATCATATGGGTTTGCTGGAGCGATATGCAAGAGGATTTTTTGCCGGTTCGCTTTGGCCGGAGGCAAATGCTGACCGCCTCCGATCAGGCCCGCGGCCGACCTCGGTCTCCCCGTCCGAAGGGAATCGTCGCCGCGCGAGATACCCGTCCGGAACTCACCCGGGAACACACCCGGGAACTCACCCGGCCCGCGACCGACCGCGTGAGAGCGGATGCCCTACCCAGGCAGGCCGCAAGCGGGGTGCTTTGGGGGCAGATTCGGGTGAGCCCGGGGAGGCCGAGGCGGCGGTTATCTGCTGAAAAGCCGCAGGAAAGACCGCTCTCCGTTTCAATCGCAAAACATTTTCTTATTGACAATGGAGCCTGCAAACAAATACTTTTTTCGCGTTCCGGCTACCACTCGTTTCGGTCCCCAGTCACAGGCGCGAAGCCTGGCACGATGCCTTGTGAGACATGGACCGGCACATGGCACGCGCCTCTTCGCGCAACTTTCAGATGGAGCAAACTATGTCTCGCAGCACAAGATTCGGGTCTCTGCCACACGGACTTTCCCACAGCGTTCTTGCCCTCTGCTCCATGCTGGCGTTCGCGTTCTGCGCCCTTGTCCTGGCGGGCAGCCTGCCGTTGTACGGCCAGGTTGCGGGGGACGGTGAGATCGACGGGCTGGTCACAGACCCCAGCGGCGCCGTCGTCGGCAAGGCGCAGGTTACCGCCACCAACACGGAGACCGGCGTGCAAACGACCCGCACGACGACCAACGCCGGGGCGTTTTCCATCTCGCCTCTTCAGGCCGGCAACTACAACGTCGAGATCATCGCCAAGGGCTTCCAGCGCGTGCTGCAGGAGAACGTGCAGGTGGACTCGCTGCAGAAGGTTGCGGTGAACGTGAAGCTTACGGTGGGCAGCGACACGACCACGATCACGGTGAGCGACCAGCCCGCACAGCTGGACACCACCAACGCGACCCTCGGCGGCACGATCGAGAATGAGCTCTACACCAACCTGCCGCTCTCGATGGGCGGGTCGCCACGCGATCCCACCGCGTTCCAGTACCTGATGCCCGGCGTGCAGGAGGGCCCGCAGGTGCAGTCTTCGGGCGGTATCCAGCAGGGCGTCTACGGCGGAACGGGGCAGACCAACCTGAACGAGAACTACATCGAGGGCATCCCGGTCACCAACGTGCAGTCGGGCGGCGATAACTCTCCCGTCTCCAAGGCAGTTTCGGTGGATGCGGTCGATCAGTTCTCCGTGCAGACAAACGGCGCATCGACCGCGTTTGGAGGCGCCGGGGTAACCAACTACACGATCAAGTCGGGTGGAAACACGCTGCACGGCACGGTCTTCGACTATGTGCGCAACACGGCGTTCGATACCTGGGGCTACTTCGCCAAGGTGCCTTCGCCGAACGGCTTTGCGAAGAAGCCGGCGGAGCACCAGAACTCCTACGGCGGTTCCCTCGGCGGCCCGATCCTGAGGGACAAGCTCTTCTTCTTTGGGACGTACGAGGGCTTTAGCTATACCAAGGTGTCGAACACGCCGCAGTACATCACCATTCCCACGCTGCAGCAGCGCACGGGCGACTTCACCGACCAGTTCGGTACCACGTCGCCCGGCATCTTCGACCCCATCGGCAACGGACGGCAGGCGTTCCAGGGGCTGCTGAACGGGATTCCGACCTACAACGTCATCCCGGCGTCGGAGATATCCAGCATCTCGCAGAACCTGCAGAAGGCCCTTCCCGCGCCGACCAATCTGGCCACGGTCAACAACTACCTGGCCGGTCTTCCGTTGCAGAACAAGGATTACACCATCGACGGCCGGGTCGACTACACGATCAGCTCGCGCCACAAGCTTTCCGTCACGGGTGTAGGGGGCAACCGCGGCTTCGGATCTCAGCCGGACTACAACAACCTGCAGGAGCTTCCGGTCCCGTATGGCGCCGCGGTGTTTACGAACTCGAAGACGGCTACGGGGGCCATCTCCTACACCTACGTGGCGTCCCAGACCCTGATCAACTCACTCAAGTACGGCTTTACCCGCAACTGGGGCAGGACCTTCAACGCGTCCTCTAAGCAGAGCATCACGGCGGCCAGCGCGGGAATCAAGAACCTGCCTCCGGGCCAGGCATCCGACACGTTTCCGGCGATCACATTCAGCACGAGCTCCAACTCTCTGGGGGCGCAGGCCCCGCTCTGCTGGAACACCACGAACCTGACATCCTGTGGGGCCGGCGAGCCCAGCAGCGGCTCCGTCGCGACCAACAGCTACACGGTGATCGACAACCTGCAGTGGATCAAGGGGCGGCACAATTTCACCTTCGGCCTGCAGGTGCAGTGGCTGGAGACCAACTCGGGCCCGTTCGGCGGATTCAGCAATGTGCTGCAGCTTCGGACACATGGGGACGATACAGCCGGGACATTGCCACCCGGCACGGCAGTGCCACCGGGGTTCAACGCACTCGGGTTTGCGGGCGGCTCACCGTACGCGAGCTTCCTTATCGGCGCATATTACAGCGGCAGCGTTCAGACCCAGTCGATCACCGACGTAGGCGGACGGTTTCGTCCGGATGCCCTGTATATCCAGGACGACTGGCGGTTCAGCCCGAAGCTTACGCTGAACCTTGGCATTCGCTACGACTATCTTCAGCCGTACCACGAAGCCAAGAACCGGATTGCGTTTCTGAACCCGACGTTGATCAACCCCATCGTCGGCGTTCCGGGCGTGCTCGAATACGCCGGCTTCGGCGCGGGTCCCAATCCGGCCTACTCGCCGTACATCTGCCAATGCACTGTCCCCGTGAAGCCGTATAACCTGAACTTCCAGCCCAGGCTGGGCTTCTCCTATGCGATGACGCAGACGTTTGTGATCCGCGGCGGGTATGGCATGCAGTACACCCACAACGGAGGTACGGGCGGAGGATCAAACTTCAAGGGCACCGGAAACAACGGGGAGTACGGAGCGACGACGGGCGTCTCGCAGAACGGGAGCACAGGGCTCCCCGGATTCTTCCTGAACCCCTCCATTCCGAGCAGCACCACCGGGATCGGGCTTGCCGGACCTGGCACAAACATCGGCCAGCAGCCCGACTATTCATCGATATACAACTGGACCAGCCCGGGCGTAACCGTGAATCCGCTGCAATCGACTGGCAACTACAACTACGTGAACTACGACGTGGCGAATGGGCTGTCTGTCTTCACCAATCCCTTCCAATGCGGTACGTCGGACAACCAGACCTGCAACCCGGGAGCGATCAACTACTCCGATCCGTACTACGGTGGCCGCGGGCCCCAGTACATCAACTACAACCTCGGCATCCAGCAGATGATCAACAAGAAGGCTGTGCTGAGCGTCAACTACGCAGGGTCGCAGACTCACTTCCTGCCCGGCGGGTCGGGCCGCGGCCCGGCCACCAACAACATCCCGATCGATTACGCCAACCAGCTCCGCAGCCTGTTAGGAGGCGTAGCTTCCAGCTTGATCCCCTCGGTGCAGGCGATCCTTCCGAACTACAAGCTGCCGTATCCCGGATTTACGGGCACCAACGCTACGGTTGCAAAGTCACTGGCGGCGTTCCCGCAGTACGGCACCTTCACGGACCTTTGGGGCTCGACGGGCAACTCCAACTACAACTCGCTCCAGATCTCGGTCATTCAGAGGCCGTGGCACAATCTTTCCGGCTTCGTGAACTACACGCGGTCGAAGTCGATCGACAACACGCACGGACACCGGACGCAGTACCCCGTGGGACCGCAGGACGGCAACTTCACTCGCACCTACAGCGCGAACGCCATCGATCGCGGTCTGGGCACCTACAACCAGACCAACGCGTTCAACCTGACGTGGACCTATGCTCTGCCCTTCGGCCGCGGCCAGGCCTTCTTCGCCACCAATCGCATCGCCGGCCTGATTGCCGGAGGATGGCAGTTCTCAGGCATCTACAAGTACCGTGACGGAACCCCGCTGCGGATCACCAACGGCGCCGGCTGCCAGACGAACACCTCTCCGCTCGGGCAGGGCACCTGCATGCCGGACTACGCGCCGGGCTTCGACAAGCGGGCGGCGCGCATCAACGGCCGCTGGGGTCGGGGTCCTGGGGCGAATGCGTCGAACATCCAGTCCATCCAGTACCTCAACCCCGCAGCGTTTGTCTGTCCCGACTCCCCGGTCGCCACCCCCACCTTGACCTGCGGCACGGGCGCCACGTATGGAACCTACAAGCTTGGCAATGTGGCGAGCAACGCTCCCTACGGGCTGGTTGGTCCGGGCTGGTGGGACATCGACCTGAACGTTCGCCGGACGTTTACGTTGGTCGAGCGGCCTACATTGCACCTGACCATGCAGCTCACCGCTGACGTCATCAACGCCACCAACTCCACCTTTTTCAACGTCTCGTCCACCTCCTGGAACAACAACTGCAATCCGCAATCCACGTCGTCGAACTGCAACCTGGCGTTCGGTGCGGTCGGGGGGCAGAATAACCAGATTCCCCCCCGCGACTGGCAGTTTTCAGGCCGGTTCCGCTTCTAACCTTCCTGGAATGCTGATGAGCGCGGCCACGCACTGTGCGTGGCCGCGCTTTTTGCCGTCGGACTGTGCGCCGGTGCGGCCGGGGCGTGTGCGATTCAGCCGTGAATTTCTCGCTCAAAACCGCCGGTCGCCTTCAAACGCGCTGCTGCGCCGCGCCATACGCGATAAACTGGTAGGGATATGGCAACCAAACAAGAGCTCCTCTCCACGCCGATTCAGCACATCGACATCGCTGCGCACAACGTCGTCCCGCTGGTCGATGCAATGGCCAAGATGGCGTACTCCTCGCGGGATACCGCTCGCGCCGCCTCCATCTACGAGATGATGCTTCGCGACCGCGAGTGTGGCGTCATCCTCTGCCTGGCGGGCTCGCTCGTCTCCGCCGGCCTCCAGAAGCTCTTTGTCGATCTGATCCGCAACAACATGGTCGACGCAATCGTCTCCACCGGAGCGAACATCGTCGATCAGGACTTCTTCGAGGCCCTGGGCTTCCGCCACTACGTTGCGGGAGACGAGTACAAGTACGGGCAGGGTGACTCCGAACTTCGCGAACTGATGATCGATCGCATCTACGACACGTTTATCGACGAGGAGCAGCTTCGAATCTGCGATGAAACCACCGAGCGGCTCTTCAATTCGCTCGCTCCGCGTCCTTACTCCTCGCGCGAGCTGATTCGAGAGATGGGTGCGCATCTTGAACGGGAAGGTCGCACGCCCACCCATGGACACCCGGACTCGATCGTCTACGCTGCCTATGAAATGGGAGTGCCGATCTTCTGCCCCGCCTTTTCGGACTGCTCCGCAGGCTTCGGGTTCGTGGCGCATCAGCATGCGCGGCGCGGTCAACCGGTGGTGTCCATCGATTCGGCGAAGGATTTCTACGAGCTCACACAGTTGAAGATCGCAAATCCCACAACCGGCCTTCTGATGGTCGGTGGTGGTGTGCCGAAGAACTTCGCGCAGGATATCGTGGTGGCCGCGGAGATCCTTGGCGTGGACGCGCCGATGCACAAGTATGCGATCCAGGTGACGGTTGCCGATTCGCGCGACGGGGCACTCTCCGGTTCCACCCTCAAAGAGGCGAGCTCCTGGGGCAAGGTGGACACCACGTACGAACAGATGGTCTATGCGGAGGCTACCCTCGCGCTCCCGCTGATCGCCGCCTATGCCTACCATAAGCATGCCGCCGCGGCGCGCACGGGCAAGAACTGGGCAGACGTTCTGGCGCAGGCCGTGGAGCCCGTCACGGCTTGAGCACACGCGGTCGTGCGGGCCCGCCAAAGCTGGCCGCGCGACCGCTCATCCCGATCGGAACGCCCCCTTGGATCTGCGTCCGCGGCAATCTTCCTTGCGGGGGAGCGAGCCGGTAAGGGGGAAATCGATCGGGCATTCACGAAAACAGTGTGTCGCATGCGGCTGCGCCCCTGTACGATGGTTTCTTGTGACATGAGTGTCCTCCCCGCACTACTGTTCGGAGCTCTGCTCCTCTGCGTCGGACTGTTCGCCGTTGTGGCGCTTCGCTTGGTCCGCCAGGCTCGCCGGCGGCAGGACGAGCTTGTCCGTCTGACCGAAGAGCTGGAGCGAAGCCGCCAGGACGCTGCGTTCTACAAGCAAAGCCTCTCGCAACGTTCAAGCCTGGATACGGTGAAGGACGAGTTCATCTCGAACGTATCCCACGAATTGCGTACGCCGCTCACAAGCATTCGGGGCGCACTGGGGCTGCTCTCCGCGGGCTTGCTCGGCGAGGTGGATGCGAAGGCCCACAATCTCCTGCGGATCGCTTCCACCAACACGGAGCGGCTGATCCGTCTGATCAACGACATCCTGGACCTGGAGCGCATGGAGTCCGGCCGTGCTCCCCTTGCGGTGCGGCGCTGCTCGGTGCTCGATCTGGCGCGCGAGGCTGTCGAGACAATGGCGGCCATGGCCGACGGAGCCCAGATCCGGCTCGATCTCCACTGCTATGCGGCGCGCGACCTCATCTACTTCGACGCTGATCCCGACCGTATCCTTCAGGTGCTCACCAACCTTCTGTCGAACGCCATCAAGTTTTCACCGGCGGATACAACCGTGTCGATCCAGATCGACGGAAATGCCGATTCTCTTCTTCTGAAGGTTGTGGACGAGGGGCGCGGAATCCCTGCGGACAAGCTCGAGAGCGTGTTCGATCGCTTTCAGCAGGTGGAGTCCGCAGACGCCAGCCGAAAGGGCGGCACAGGCCTGGGCCTCGCAATCTGCCGCTCGATTGTTCAGCAGCACAACGGTGCGATCTGGGCCCAGCCAAATCAGGGCGCTCCGGGCACAACCCTCTGGGTGCAGTTCTCGCGGTCCGCGCGCTCGTCCGATGCAACCGCTCCCACACTGCTCGCCACACCGGTTCAGCGCGGCAGCGGACGCATCCTGGTCTGTGACGACGACCCCGGCATTCGTGTCGTCGTTGCCGAGCAGCTCCGACAGCATGGCTACGACATCCTGGAGGCGCGCTCGGGCGAAGAGGCGATCGCCATCGCAAGCCGTCTCTCCGATGGCCAGCCGATCTCCGCGATCCTGCTCGATCTCACCATGCCCGGGCTAAGCGGGTGGGAGACGCTCGAGAAGCTGCGAGAGTCGGCTTCCACGGCGCTCATCCCTGTGGTGATTCTTTCCGTGATGTCGCCGTCCACCACCCAGCTTCCCGCGCCCGGCAGGAGCCATCCGGAGCATCAGGGCTGGGTGCAGAAGCCGTTCAACAAGAACCTCCTGCTCGCGGAGCTCGGTCGTGTACTCGAACAGCGGGACGGCCCGGGCCAGGTGCTCTTGGTCGAGGATGACGAGGATCTCGCGCGTGTCATCCTGGCCGGTTTCGAAGACTGCGACCTGGTTGTGGATCACGCCGCTACGCGGCAACGCGCCGTCGAGCGATGCCTCTCCGGACCGCCGGATCTCTTGATCCTGGACTTGAACCTGCCCGACGGCGATGGGTTTTCGTTTGTGGACTGGCTTCGTCGTCAGCCCGCCCTTCGTTCGCTGCCGTTGATCGTCTACTCGGGCCGCGAGATCTCTGAGGACGAGATGGTCAAGCTCCGTTTGGGCCCCACGCAGTTCCTCACCAAGGCCCGTGTGAACCCGCAGGAGATCGAGCAGCTTGTGCTCACCATGGTTCAGCGCCTGCGCAAGCCCGTGCCGACGGGCTCTGCCGAGCTGGCCGCGGGTCGCTAGGTGCCTTCTCACCCGAAAGGCGCAGCGGCTTTTTTCCTTCTCCACGGTCGGCCCGTGAGAGACTGATCACGGTCAGCCCGCCCCCCCGCATGCGCCGCATCCTCATCATCGACGACGAAGACGACATCCGTGAAGTTGCGGCCTTGTCCCTGGAAGCAATCGCGGGCTGGGAGGTGATCACGGCCAGCTCCGGCGCGGCAGGCATCCGGGCGGCAGCGTCCTCTGACCGCTCCCCCGACGCGATTCTGATGGATGTAATGATGCCCGGAATGGATGGCCCCTCAACCTTCCGGCTGATGCAGCAGGACCCCGCGATCTCACACATCCCCGTGCTCCTTCTGACCGCGAAGGTGCAGGGCGTCGATCAGCGCCGCTTCGCCGGCCTCGGCGTCGCTGCCGTGCTCTTCAAGCCCTTCGATCCGCTCACGCTGGCATCGCAGATCGCCGATGTACTGGGATGGAAGGATTGATTCCCGGCCACCGAGCTGCCGCAGCAGAGAGCTGCGGCGCGTTGCCACAAATAGCTTGCCATCCCGCCGAACTCTTGGCATGCTGAGTCTGCGCTGGACAAACAATGGCACGACTGGCCAGAGCGATTTCCCTCCGCTGAGATGACTACTTTGCCCGATTCTGCCACGGAACAAATCGAAGACACGACCACGGCCCTGCTTGCCTCGCTGTGGATTCGGTATCGCCCCCTCGTCGACGAGCGCCTTGCGCTGCTCGATCGCGCCGCTGCCTCTGCCGCGGCAAATACGCTCGACGTGGATTCGCGGGAAGAGGCCGCGGACGTGGCTCACAAACTCGCAGGCTCACTCGGAATGTACGGCTACGATCAAGGCTCCCGCCTGGCCCGGCAGTTGGAGATCCTGCTCGACTACGCCAGTCCGGACGCGGATCGGCTAGGCGCACTCGCCACGGAGCTTCGCCAGGCGATCACGTCTCCCGCTCCGCACTCGAGCTAGAAGAGAGCCCGGAGCGGCACGGCTCAGGCCGGCCCCAGTCCCACTCCAGCAGTGCCACTCCATCAGCGCGTCCCGCTCCGCCCCGCAGCGTGGGAGGCAGCCTGCTCCATCTCGGACCCGGCAAGCAGAAACGCGCCCACCCCCTTGGCGTCCTGGTCACCCACCTTCTCCCCGATGTAGTAGGCGTAGTCCCCTGAGCGGTAGGGAGAGCCGCCCAGGCCGCCCACCTTCACGGTCCCGTGGAGCACCAGTCCCCCGCCCGCCGACGCGCTCACGAATTGCTTTTGTATTCCCTCCCAGCCTCTCTTTGCGGCAGCGCCGTCGGTCTTCGAGACCAAACCCATCCGTACTGCCTTCGCAAGGGCGTACACGAACATGCAGCTCGCCGAAGCCTCTGGATAATTGCCCGCCGCTCCGGGTCTGGAGAGTACCTGCAGCCACAGGCCGGAGTGCGGATCCTGGACACGCAGAATAGCCGCCATGGTGCGCCGCACGTCGTCCTCGAGCAGCTTGCGCAGGGGATGCTCGCGCGGGAACCACTCGAGCACATCGACCAGCGCCATCGCGTACCACCCCATGGCCCGCCCCCAGACCTCCGGGCTCAGACCCGTCCTCGGGTCCGCCCACGGCATCGTGCGGGATTCATCCCAGCCGTGCAGCATCAGCCCGGTCTTGGGTGCTCGCATGTGCGCGTCCATCAGCAGCAGCTGCTTTGCGATGTCGTCCCATTCGGCCGGTCGCGCGAACGTAGCTGCGTACATCGCCCGAAAGGGCTCCGCCATGTACGCGCCGTCGAGCCACACCTGGTTCGGATAGATCGCCTTGTGCCAGTACGCTCCGCTTGGCGTTCGTGGCTGGGCTGCGAGCTGGTCGTACAGAAACCCGGCAGCCTTCGCGTATCGGGCGTCCTGCGTGGCGCGATAGACCACAAGCACCGCACGTCCCAGTTCGATATCGTCCAGCGTGTGCCCTTCTGCCTTGTAGCCCCTGATTGCTCCCTCGGCAGTTACATACTTGTCCACGGCTGCCTTGACGTAGGCGAACTCCTTCCCGTCCCCCGTTGTCTGCCATTCCGCGATCAGGCCGTCGAGCAGCACACCCTCCTCATACCCCCATTGCCCTGGAGATTTGATCGTGGAGATCACGCCGGCCGGCCACTCGCGCATCACCGTCTCGGCCATCCGATGCGCCGGGGAGGACCTTTGCTGCGCTGCGCCTGCCTCGCCCATCAACGCCATCCCAAGAGCGATCGGCGCCACCATCAACCCTGCCGTCCAACCTGCCATCGAGCGAACTCCGCGCACGTCCCTACTCCTTCGTCCACAAAACGGAACCGCACCCAGCATACGTCGCAAACCTTGCGATCGTTCAAGCCATCCCGTCCTGCGGACCGACTAATTGCAGGCTACGGAGGTCCACACAGCGGACGCCGTGCCGTTCGCGCCCGTGATGCTCAAATCGACGAAGCTGCCAGCGGTTACGCTGACGCTCCCCGTCACCTTGCAGGAGCTCCCGTTGCTGACCGAGCAACTGAGTGCGCTGTCGGCCATGTTTCCAGGCAAGCCGGAGCGAAGCGTCACCGTGATCGTATTCGTCTGCTGCGAGAAAACGCTCAGCGTTGTAGCCGTGCATGCCGTCGGCACCCACGTCAGCACGGAGGCTCCCTCGCTTGCACTGGCGTTCGCGCTGTTCACCGAGTAGTAGGTGCTGTTGAAGGAGACCGCGTGATACAGGGAGGCAGCCGAGACACCGCTCGCCGTCCCTGTACCCCCTCCACCGCCGCCGGTCCCTGCGGCGCCCTGCGGGATCACGAAGTTCAACACAGCTGCGGACGATGTTCCGGAGTTCGTCACCGTCGCCTGCGAGCCTGCCGCGCCCGTGGTCACGCTGCCGACCGCGACCGTAGCGGCAGAGCCGGTCGGGCCGGTCGGGCCGGCAGCACCGGTCGCGGCCAGCACCGCCCAAAGCTGAGGGTAGAGATCGGGTTCGGAGTTGCTGTTGGCCGATTGCGCAAGATACGTGGACCCGCCGAAGGTCACCGCGTCATTCACCGCGTAGCCGACGCCGCTGGCCCACGCGCTACGGAAGTTTAGGCCCGCCGCACCGGCCTGCCCCGTCGCTCCGGTCGGTCCCTGCGGACCAGCCGGCCCGGTAGCGCCGGTCGCACCCGTGGCTCCCGTCGGCCCGGCGGAACCGGTCGATCCCTGCTGAGCCAGCAGGCCCCACTGCGTGGGACTCACGTCTGGAGTGTTGCCCCGGTTCCCGGCGACAAGAGAGATATAGCTGGAACCTTGCCAGCTCACCGCGTCGCCGACAGCGTAGTTTGTGCCGGAGCCATACGCGCCCAGGAAGCTGACGGGAGCTCCCGCTGCTCCCGTCGCGCCCGCGGGTCCTGTCGCTCCCGTTGCCCCGGTCGCTCCGGCGGAACCTGTCAGTCCCTGGGGACCCTGCAAGCCCTGCGGACCAGTGGGGCCCGTCGCACCCGCCGCGCCCGCCGCGGCAAGCAGACCCCAGTATTGCGGACTCAGGTCGGGCTCGCGCCCTGTGTTGGCTTGCAGCGCGATGTAAGCCGATCCGCCGTACCCCACGGCATCGCCCAACGCGTACGAGGCGCCCACCAGCCATTGCCCGGTAAATGTGATGGGCGGCCCTGTGGCACCGGTGGCTCCGGTAGCTCCCGGTGTCCCGGCCGCGCCTGCCGGACCCTGCGGACCCGAAGCGCCGGCGGCGCCCGCTGGCCCCTGGGCCGCAAGCAGCGCCCACCAGGCAGGACTCTGGTCCGGTGTGTTTCCGCGGTTGCCCGCTGCGAGCGACACCCACGTGGATCCCTGCCAGCTTGCCGCGTCGTGCAGTGCGTAGTTCGTTGCCGACTGGTACGCCCCAAGGTAGTTCGCCACGGCCGGGCCTTGTGCTCCCGTGGCCCCCGTCGCTCCGGTTGGTCCGGCGACTCCTTGCGGCCCGGCCGGGCCGGTCGCCCCTGCGGCGCCTTGAACCCCGGCCGGCCCCGTCGAACCTGTGGCGCCGGCAGCCGCAAACAACGCCCACAGCGCCGGACTCTGATCCGGGGTGTTCCCATGATTGCCGGCAACCAGTGAAACATAGCCCGAGCCGTTGTAGCTCACCCCGTCGGCGAGCGCGTAGTTGGCAGTGGACTGATACTGGCCCCGGAACGAAATGCCCACCGGCCCGGCCGGCCCCTGCGGTCCCATGGGCCCCTGCAACCCGGTGTCGCCGGTCGTTCCCGGGATGCCCTGCGCACCGGCCTGTCCGGGAATCCCTTGCGCACCCTGCGGGCCAGGGGGACCGTTCGGCCCCACGCTGCCGGGCAGCCCCTGCGGCCCCGTAGGCCCGGGGCTTCCCGCAGCACCGGTCGCGCCCTGGTTCCCCTGCGACGCCAGCACACCCCAGCTCCCTACCGTCAAGCCGGGAGTGTTTCCGTGATTCGAAGCCGTGAGCGAAACAAAGCTCGAACCCTGCCACACCACCACATCCCCAAGGGCATAGTTCGTGACGGAAGAGTACGCGCCCTGGTACGCGAAGCTGCCTGCGCCTGCCGGACCCTGTGGGCCGGCAGGGCCTGTAGCCCCCGTCGCCCCAGTGGGCCCCGCCGGGCCGGTCGCCCCACGCGCGCCCGCACTCCCTGCACTCCCCTGCGGCCCCGCAGGAC
>JALYIA010000025.1 GCA_030776065.1 Acidobacteriota bacterium | reverse complement strand
TGCATGCGCACGGCCAGATCAGCCGAGATCCGCACGGTCACGCGGTATTCGACACCATTGAGAGCGGCATCGGCGAAGTGCTCAACTGGCTCGAGCGTCGGCGCAAAGAGGGCAATGACACGGCCTTACTCATGATCTCACGTTACGCGCCGCCCGACGACTGTCTCGGCTCGGTCGAGAAAATCCACAATAGTACTACCGGCAAGCTTGAGTGCCCACGGAAAAACCCTTTGAACCCGACCCGCGAATATGCAGCGCGGGTGGCGGCCGCGGTTGCGAAAGACGTAGATGAGCAGTAAGCGGAGCGGCGGCGCCACATTCCCCTGGGTCGGTTGACTATGCTGCACTGAGGCGATGGACGATGTGTGGCTGCTCGGGTTCGAGGTTGATGACGTTGAAGGCGCTCGTACGCGTGGTCGTAGGAGCATGCAGAGTGGTCTGATCGGGTTCATCACCTACGGCGATCGACGCCGGATGTGGGTAGGGCGGCAGGCTCATTGGCGTTTTGATCTGACTGGGTTCGCTCAACCTGTGTTGAGTGCTGGCGGTTGTTTGGTCAGGCCGTTTCAGGCAGATCGGCCTCGCTGGTTGCGCGCCAGTTCCAGGGCAGCAGGCTGTGCAGCTCGTGCGCTTTGGTTTTCCGTAAGCGTCGCGGCGGCGGCATCTGGCTGGTGGCGGTCGGCCTGTGATGTTCTGGCTGCATGGACAAGATGGCACCGGATTTCGGCGACAGTGTAGAGGGCAGGCATACGATTGGTCGTACGTGCGGTCGCATCTCGGATGTCGAGGCTTTCCCCCGCACTGAGGGCCGGCGCTCATGGACGGCCGAGCAGAAGCTGGCGATTGTCGGCGAGAGCCTTGGCCCGGATCTAACGCTGGCCGAGGTCGCCCGCAAACACCGGGTCACCACGGGTCAGATCTACGCTTGGCGTCAGAGGCTTCTGGGTTGCCGCGGATCAATTGTCGGCCGCACAACTCCGCAGTTGAACAGTTCGGAGAGCGCGTCAGGCGGCCAGTTGGATGGCCAGGGTGGGTTGGAGGGGTTTCCAGGTCCAAGGCAGCAGCGTGTGCAGGTCCTGGGCTTTGGTCTGCCCGTTGACGATACGCTCGAGCACATCGGTCAGCCAAGCCATCGGATCGACGCCGTTCAGCTTGGCTGTCTGGATCAAGGTCATCGCGACCGCCCAGTGCTTCGCCCCGGCGTCGGAGCCAGCAAACAGCGCGTTCTTGCGGGTCAGGGCGTGGGGGCGGATGGCGCGCTCGACCACGTTCGTGTGTGTGCCTTGGCAAGGTGCACTGTTCTCCCTGGTGAAAATCCAGGCCGGCAAACTCTCGCTCCAGCCGGAAGCACTCGGGGCGGGTCAGGAGGCGACGAATGGCCTGAAGCACTTCGAGAAAAGACCCCTTTAGGGGGACAGCGGACCGTGCGGGCCGCAACGCGAGTGAACATTGAGTAGGCCTCGAAACAGTCAATGTGGGAGCCGACCCGCCACACAAACGGGGAAGGTCGCCGTCGCCGGTGAAGCGAGCGAGATACGCAGCCGGCGATCCCACCGGGGTAGTGATGGCAGCACGCACGGGACATGGACAGTGCGCAACAAGGGAAGTCTGCGACCGTGGTGTGGAGTGGCAACTCCCCGCCAACGGCGAACCCGTGAGGGCCAGCGCCGGCGGACGCAGATGGCGGATGGGTTCGTAGTACCGTTGAGGCCGGGTAACGCCGGCGGAGGGAAGGAGCCCTGACCCATTCCAGGCGAGGGAAGGGCTGACAGCCCGGTGATTGACGATGAGTCTACCAACACCATCCAAAACGGTTGAGACGCTACAGACCTCGCTACAGACGAAAGCTAAGGCTGAACCGGCCTTCCGCTTCTATGCCCTATGGGACAAGGTCTGCCGAAAGGACATCCTGCTTGAGGCCTACCGCCGCTGCCGCACGAATGCGGGAGCGCCGGGGGTTGACGGCGAGACGTTCGGCCAGATCGATGCCCAGGGACAGGAGCGCTGGCTGGAAACGCTGCGGGAGGAGCTGACTTCGGGACGCTACGTTCCCAAGCCCCTCCTGCGCGTGTGGATACCGAAGAGCAATGGAGGCCAGCGGCCTCTCGGCATTCCGTGCATCAGGGACCGCGTGGTCCAGATGGCGGCGGTGCTGGTCATTGGTCCTATCTTCGAGGCGGACCTGCTGCCCCAGCAGTATGGTTTCCGCCCCGGACTGGACGCCAAGACGGCTCTCCGACGGGTTTATTGGCACGTGACGCAGCATGGGCGGCGCGAGGTGGTGGACGCGGACTTGCGCGACTACTTCACCTCGATCCCGCATTCGCCCCTGATGCGGAGCCTGTCCCGGCGCATCTCCGATGGGCGTATGCTTCACACCATCAAAGGCTGGCTTACAGCTCCAGTGGCGGAAGTCATCAGAGGGCGCCCGGTTCAGACCACCGAAGCGCGACGGACAAAGCGGGGCGTGCCGCAGGGCGGGGTGATCTCGCCCTTGGCGGCGAACTGCTACTTCCGGCGCTTCCTGTTGGCGTGGCAGCTTCACGGCCACCAGGACCAACTTGATGCCCAAGTGGTCAACTATGCCGATGATCTCGTCATCTGCTGCCGACCCGGCAACGCAGAAGCGGCGATGACGCGGATGGCGGCGTTGATGACGCGGCTCGGGTTGGAGGTGAACGCGTCAAAGACCCGGATCGCCCGGTTGCCTGAGGAGCCTTTCGACTTCCTGGGCTACACGGTCGGTCGCTTCTACGGCAAGGACGGGCGCCCCTACATCGGCACCCGGCCGTCGCGGAAGGCGGTGAAGAGCCTGCTCAGACGTATCCACGGACGGACCACGCCCCAGTGGTATCCGGATGATCCCGGCAGCACGGTGGCCCGCATCAGCAGCATGGTTCGCGGCTGGTGTGGCTACTTTGACCAGGGTCCGGTCATGGAGATCTATGACCTTATCCGCGCATACACGGAACGGCGGGTCCGCCGCTGGTTGATGCGCCGGACAGGACGACGAGGCGTTGGGTTCCGCCAGATCCCGGACGAGTATCTCTATGGGACGCTCGGCCTCTACAGCGTCCCGCGACGGCGTGTCGACCTGCCGAGAGCGAAGGTCTGACGGAGCGGGAGAAAGCCGGATGCGGGCAATCTGCATGTCCGGTTTGACGAGCGGGGACAGGAAACGGGGTCAAGTCA
>JALYIA010000024.1 GCA_030776065.1 Acidobacteriota bacterium | reverse complement strand
TCGCCGACCAGAAGTTCCCCCACCGCGCCCCCCCCGGAGCCCGCCTCCTCCGCGCCTACTTCTCCGGAGCAGCCGCCGCGCGCCTCTCCCCCTGCAACAACGACGAGATCGCCGCCATCGCCCGCCTGGAGCTCGCCCGTGTCCTCCACACCGGCCCCCACGCCTCAGCCGCCACCCCGTCCCCCCTGCCCGAGCCGCTCATCACCGTCGTCCGCCGCCTCCCCTACAGCCTTCCCCAGTACGCCGTAGGACACCTCGACCGCGTCGCGGAGCTCGAACTCCGCCTCACCACCCACCTGCCGGCACTCACCATCCTCGGCAACCCCCTCCACGGCCTTGGCCTCCCCGACGTCATCCGCGACGCCCGCATCGCCGCCCGCCAGGCCGCCCACGAAGCCGTCGCAGGTCCGCCCGTCCGGCCCTGAGCCGCACTCCGCCCACCACTGAGCAAGACTCCCCACCCTCGTCCCGCCCGCGGCAGAGCCGACGGATTCGCCTTCCTTCCACCCTCCGCTCGCCACGGAACAAAAAAATGCGGCCTCCCCGAAGGAAGGCCGCTTCACGCCGAACCCAACCCTACTTCTGGATCTTGATCGTCACCGAAACACCCGACCACGTCGCAACGTTATCCACCATCGCTGGCTTGAACCGGTACTCCCGTACCGCCGCAATCGCCTTCCGATCCACCACCGCCGCACCGGCGGACTTCGTCACCTGCACATTGCGCGCAAAGCCGTTCTCATCCACAATCGCGTGCAGCGTCACCGTAGTCTCCGCACCCGTCTGGGACAGATCCTCCGGCGTCAGGTCCACCTCCACAGCCTTCGTCACCTTGGGCGCCTGCGACGTCATCGGCGCATTGCCCTTCATCGCAAACTCCAGCGTCCCACCCTGCCGCAGCGAGGCCTCGATAAAATCCTGGCCCGTAAATACCGCCTTCACCGACTCCTTCACCACAGCGTGCGTCGCCGCATTCGCCGCCACCAGTGAGCCATGAGACCCCCCAGCCGCCAGCGCAACCTCAGCCAGCCCCGCAGGCTCCCGCACCTCCGCAACCACCGTCCCCGAGGAGCTCATCGACTTCGGCTCGACCGCCATCCCAACCCCCGCACAGGCGAGAGCGCAAGGCAGAACAAGTGCAGATACCATGGTTCGGTTCATGTTTTTTCTCCTTTGAGGATAGGTTGCCCACAACCACTCTAAAAGCACGAGCACACGAATGTCAATCAGAATTTTTCGGGAAGAGTATCTCCTTCCCTATCAATAGGAAGCTGGCGGCCAACCCCGAGAACCCTCCCACAATTCCCAAGCAGCGCCCAGGAACACCGTCCCCTTTGCTCGACGGGAACACTGCTACGCGGGAGGCCGCACACAGCATCGCAAAGCCCGGTGCCCCACCCACTCCTGGGCCCCACTCAACCGGCGCCTGCCGCCCCACCGCCGCAGCCGCGCGGCCCTCCCCACGCGATCAGGCTACCGCTCGCCTCCCGTTCGCTGGCCTCCCTACCCCTGGCCTCCCGTTGCCAGAGGCCTCCGCGCAAAGTAGTACAGACTCCCCGCCAGAGCCCCAAACATCAACACGCTCACCCAGTCGTGAAACAGCGGATTCGCCGCCGTAAACCGAAACATCTGCCAGTGCCCGCCCCGCTGCTCGCTCAGCCCCTCCACCAGCCGGACGCACACCCCGATCAGCCCCACAATCCCGCCCGCCGCAATCAGCCCCGAAGCATACAAGCTCCCCGGCGAGATCTCGCTCTCCGCGTCGAGCGGGGACTCCACATCCGTCGCCGCCACCAGTCCAGTCGCCGGATCCACCCGCTCCCGATTCGCCTCCCCCGCAGCCCGCAGCCGCGCCTTCGCCGCCGCGCGGTCCACCATCCACCGCACCACGCCGCCCACGAAGATCGCCAGCGTCGTCGCGATGCTCAGGTACGCCCCCACCGCAAACGTCAGCGACCGGACCCCCAGCAGCTCCACCACAATCACCAGCGCCACCCCCAGCAGCACCAGGGTCCACGGCAGCTTCCGCGACAGGATCCCGTTGATCACCGTAGCCATCAGCCGCCCCTGCGGAGCCGCCGCCTTCTCGCTCCCGATCCCCTGGATCCACTGCACTTCGACCGCACCGCTCGCCGGGTTATACAGATACTTCCCATCCGCCACCGTCGTCGACCCGATCGCATTCAGCAGCACATAGCTCGAAGCATTCTCGAGCTCCGTCTTCGCCGCACCCGCCTCGCCGCTCATCGCCACCCGAGCCCGCGGAAACTGGCCTTTGTTCTGCACTCCATCCGGCAGCGCGCTCAGCGGAAACGCAATCGGCCGCGCCATCCGCTGGAACTGCTCGAGCCCCGTATTCATCGCATTCAACGTCGCCCCGATCGAGAAGATGCACACGATCACGCCGACCATCAGAGCCAGCTGCTGCTTCCACGGAGTCGCCCCAATCAGATATCCCGTCTTCAGATCCTGGCTCGTGTCCCCCGCATTCGAGGCCGCGATGCACACCACCCCGCCCACCGTGATCGCCAGCGCGCCAAACGCCGGAGCCGTCCACCCCTTCACCAGAAAGATCGCCGCCGTCGCCATCAGCGTCGCAATCGTCATCCCGCTCACAGGACTCGCGCTCGAACCCACAATCCCCACTATCCGGGCACTCACGGTTACAAATAGAAATCCAAACACCACGATCAGCAGCGCCGCAGCCAAATTCGCCAGCGGACCCACATACGCCCCCGGGACCGGCTTGAACTCGAGGAACAAGAACATCAGCACGATCAGCAAGCCGCTTCCGCCGAACACCACAATCGGCGGCAGATCATGCTCCGTCCGCGACACCGCCGCACGCGCCCCGGCGC
>JALYIA010000023.1 GCA_030776065.1 Acidobacteriota bacterium | reverse complement strand
GGGGAACGGTCGAGCGGAGGGGGACGCGGTATCGGCGGAGGGCGAGGGCACGGCGGGGGAGGGGCAGGCCTCCGCGCGGGGCCAGCGGATGGAGCTGGTGGAGGCGCGGCACCCTTTGCTGGAGTTGCGGATGCGGCGTGCGGGGCCGGGGGGGAAGGGCGGTCCCGTCCCGTTGACGGTGGCGCTCGAGGATGAGGCGCGGCAGCTGATTGTGTCGGGGCCGAACACGGGCGGCAAGACGGTAACGCTGAAGACGGTAGGGCTGATGGCGCTGATGGCGCAGGCGGGGATGCCGGTGCCGGCGGAGAGTGCGGTGCTGCCGGTGTTCGATGCGGTGTATGCGGATATTGGGGATGCGCAGTCGATCGAGGCGAATTTGTCATCGTTTTCGGCACATATGGTGAACGTGAACCGGATTGCGCGGGAGGCGGATGCGGGGTCGCTGGTGCTGCTGGACGAGCTGGGGTCGGCGACGGACCCGGAGGAGGGGGCGGCGCTGGCGGTGGCGATTGCGGGGCGTTTTCTGGCGATGCGCGCGTGGACGGTGATCACGACGCACCTGACGAGCCTGAAGGTGTATGCGGCGAGCCGGCCTGGGGTGTTGAATGCGGCGGTGGGGTTCGATCCGGCGACGCTGGCTCCGACGTACCGGCTGCGGCTGGGAGTGCCGGGGGCTTCGGCGGGAATCAACATTGCGGAGCGGCTGGGGCTGGATCCCGGGATTGTGGCGGCGGCGCGTGGGCAGATGACGACGCAGACGGCGGATATCGCGGCGCTGCTGGATTCCCTGCATGACCAGCTTGCGGCGGTGGGGGCCGAGCGGGAGGCTCTTGCTGCGCGCGAGAAGGTGATTGCGCGGGAGAGGCTGCGGCTGGAGGTAGAGGGCAGGGCCGAGCAGAGGGCGCGGACGAAGGAGCTGGAGGCGAAGCTGGACTCACTACTGGAGGATTTTGAGGGCCAGGTGCGGGAGATCGTGAAGGGCATCGGGGACAAGAGCCTGGCGCAGCGGATTCAGCGGGACGCTCTGACGCGGAAGGCGAGGGCGAAACGGGAGGTGACGGAGGAGTTCCGGCAGACGGTGGTGGCGCACACTACGGGCGCGGACAAGAGCGATCCGAATGCGCAGCCGGGCCTGAGCAGAGATGCCGCGCGGCGGCGGGAGCTGGCGGCGCGGGTGGCGGCGGTGAAGGTGGGGGATACGGTGACGGTGAAGAGCCTGGGGCGTCCGGCGCGGGTGGAGCGGGTGTTTGAGGCGAAAGCGGTGGGCGGGGCGCGGGAGTTTGAGGTGTCTGCGGGCGTGATGAAGATGCGCGTGGGGTCCGGGGATATCTCGGATGTGACGGTGGGGCAGACGGCTTCGCCGTTGCAGGAGGCTCGGCGGCGCGGAGGGATCACGGTGCAGACGGCGAATGACTCCGGCGATGTGCCAATGGAGATCAATGTGATCGGAAAGACGGCGGACGAGGCGCAGGACGAGGTGGCGCGGTTTGTGGACCGGGCGTTTCTGGCGGGGCTGCCGGGGGTTCGGATCGTGCATGGGACGGGGATGGGGATTCTGCGACGGACGCTGCGTGAGTTTCTGCGGCGGCACCCGAACGTCGCGGAGGTCTCGGAGCCGGCTTATAGCCAGGGTGGGCAGGGAGCTACGGAGGTCCGGCTGAAGCAGTAACAGGGAAGCGGCTCACAGAGGACACAGTGTTGAAGTGGGAGAGCACAGAGGGTCTTGTGGCGGCTGGAAAGCTGCCGGCGATCTGCCGCTCGGGTGCTTTGGTGAGCGAAGGGAGTCAGGCTGGAGTGAGCCTGTCGTCCAGCTCGGCGAAGACCTCTGCGAGGGAGATACGAATGGGACTGCCAAGGACGGTGAACTCGGTGGAGATGTGCTGGTGCGAGCCGTCAGGCTGGGCGATCCAGGCATCGCGGGTGATCGGATCGATCAGCCATACGTGCTCGACACCCATGCGCTGGTAGTCGTTGATGCGCTCCTGCATGCGGGAGATGCGGTCTTCGGGGGAGAGAACCTCGATGCAGATGAGAGGTGGGGTGCTGACAATGTCTTGGCTTGGGTCGGAGCGACGCAGGACGGTGATGTCGGGGACGCGGAAGCGTTGGGCGGCTACCTGTACGCGGACCTCGGGGATGACTCGCAGATTCCACGCAATGCGGTTGGCGTCGAGGATTTTTGCGAGGATGAACGCGAGGGTGGCATGCGAGGACTCTCCCAGATTGCGCTCCTGTACCTGGCCTTCAATGTAGTCGCAGTCCGGCCGGTAGACCGTGGAGAGGTACTCCTGGACCGGGATGAGGGATGCGGTGGCCATGGGGATAGTATGCACTCGCAGTGCCCGGTCTGGTGAATGGAATGCAGGAGCGGGGCGGGCGCAAACGCAGATCCCGCCCAGGAGAAAAAGAGCGGCGGGAACAAAGTTGCAGGCCGGAGGGTCTACAGGAGTGATCGTGGACGGGCGCGGAACGGCGGCGGGATGAAACGGTGGCGGGTGGGGGCATTGACGCTTCTGTTCTGGGCGTGTGGGCTGCGGGCAAGGGCATTCGCCGTCTCCATGCGCGATCCGGTCAGCAGATCGAGGTAGTGGTGGAGGTCTTCAGCGCGGGCCTTGCGAAAGTCAGGGTGGGCGTTCGGGAGTGCGGGCAGAGAGGAGAAGAGACGTTGCAGCTCTTTACGGGATCGTTCGCTGCTTTCGATGAACCGATCGTCGAGCATGCGGTTTCCTTCGAGAGCTAACTGCGTGGGTTAGTCGAACCGGCCGTCGTCGAGGGCGGATTGGGCAAAGGCGATGATGCGTTCGGTACGGTTGAGCTTGCCTTGTGTGTCGGAGATGGCGGTGATGAGCTCGGTGGTGTCCTGGGGCGAGAGGTTACCGTCGGGGGAGCGCGTGGCGATGGCTTTGGCGGTCTCGAGCTCGACCTGCCACTTCTCGGCGGAGTCCATGATGATGTCGGTGACGGTGAAGGTGTAGTCGTAGTGGGCCAGCTCAGGGTGAGGCATGAGGCTGAGCGCGCCGGATTGCTTGTTGACGTTGTAGGCGACGGAGCGCGTGCGGCGGAAGTTCCAGTCGAAGTGGAGCGGCGTGGAGAGGGGCTTGCCGGTGGTTCGATGGGCGAGGAGGATGGCGGTGTCCGCCTTCAACTCGGCCTCGACCTGGCGGATGCATTCCAGTTGCTGGGTGACGATGCGGCGATCGGCGTTGACGTCCTCGCGGAGTTCTTCGCGGGCCTTTTGCAGCTCGTGACGGCGATGGAAGTGTTCGACGGTCTGTTCGAGGCCGATGGCGATGAGCAGGCCGAGGACGATGGTGGCGATGTGGATGAAGAAGTCGCGCCAGGTGGAGGCGGCGTGGTGCGGAGGGTGGACGTCGAGCATGGGTGTCCTGCGATGCTGGGATGTGGAACCTGGGGCCTGGACGTGGCGTTGATTGCCCCATCGTATCGCATGTCGATCGAGAGGTTTGCTTAAGCGAAAAGGCCCGGCAGCGTTGCCGGGCCTTCCGCGCTCGTGTTCGGTTTGAAGGCGATGATTACGGCCGGCTTCAGATGCGCATCGGCATCAGGATGTAGCGGTACTTGACGTCTTCGTTGCCGTCTTCCGGACGCATCTGGCCGGCGGACTGGGCGTCCTTGAACTCAAGCCGAACCTCGCCGGTGGCTCCGGTGGCTTTGAGGAAGTCGATCAGGTACTGGGAGTTGAATCCTACGACGAGGGGGTCGTAGTTGTACGGCGTCTCGATAGTGTCTTCGGATTCGCCGGAGTCGGTGGACTGGGAGGAGAGGCGAAGCTCGTTCTGCTCCAGCCGGATCTTGATGGCTCCGGAGCGTTCGTCGGCGAACTGGGCGACGCGCTGGATGGAGCCCATCAGGTCCTCGGAGCGGACGATGACGAACTTGGTGTTGTCGCGGGGCAGGACCGCCTCGTAGTTCGGGAACTGGCCGGTGAGCTTGCGGGAGGTGAGCACGCGGCCCCCGACGCGGAAGAACAGCGTCTGCTCATCGTCGGCAAAGTCCAGGGTCTCGACGTCCGACGAGTTCAGCAGGGAGTTGAGTTCGGCGAGGGCCTTGCGCGGGATGAGGGTCTTCTTTTCGCCGGAGATGCCTTCGAGGGTTTCACCGAGCTTCTCGACGTGGGCGAGGCGGTGGCCGTCGGTCGCGACCATGGCCATCGACTCCGACTTGAGGACGAGCAGGGCGCCGTTGAGGGTGTAGCGGGACTCCTCGTTCGAGATGGCGAAGATGGTCTTCGAGATCATGTTTTTGAGCGAGGCGGCTGCGATCTTGAAGGCTCCGGTGGCGGGGAACTCGGGTACGGCGGGGAAGTTGGCGCGGGCCATGCCGACCATCTTGGTGTTCGACCGGCCGGCGCGGATCTGGACCCAGTGGTTGTCCATCAGCTTCAGGGAGATCTCACCCTCCGGGAGCAGCTTGATGTAGTCGTAGAGCTTGCGGGCGGGGATCGTGCAGGCTCCGGGCTTCTTGACCTTGGCGGCGCAGGAGGTGCGGACCGACTGATCGAGGTCGGTAGCGGTGATGGTGAGCGTGTCGGCTGCGCCGTCCGCGCCCTGGGTGGCCTCGAACAGGAAGTTCGAGAGGATGGGGATGGTAGTCTTGCGTTCGACGACGGACTGAGCGGCCGTGAGTTCGCGCAGGAGCTCGGCGCGGGAGACAGTGATCTCGAGATTGCCGGTGGGCGCGAGGGACGGTGTCATGGCTTGGGCTTGCTCCTGATTCCGGAGATCCGGGTTGGGTACGGTCGCTGTGGTCACGGCTGTGGCTCTCCAATCGCGGCTCTTGGGTGTGGCGCGGCCTGATGGCCAAACTGTACACCGAACCCACACCATGTTGCACGAACAGGCTCGATTCTACGGAGCGGCGCGTTTGGGGGCGAGGGTTTTCTTTGTGGGAAAGGAGCTCCGTTCTGTGGGCTGTGCTGACGGGGCGTGCGGCGAGAGGCTTCTATAGAACGAAGGTAAAAAGGATAGAAAGAACCAGTCGTAGTACTCGTTTGCGCTGGAAAAGTGGAAGACCGGGCTATGTACGGAGGAGTGAGCGGGTTGAGGGCAGGACGCGCTTTCCAAAACCCGGCAGCGTGAGACGGAGGAGTGGGAAGACGGGACAGGGCCGCCGAATCCCTCGCCTGCTTTTCGTCTTTGTGCACAGCCGAGCGGACGACGCGCGGTACGGGCGTGGGTGAATGAGTGGGAAACGCGCTATCCCGTGGCGCTCGATCGATTTAGGATGGGCGCGTTTTAGACAGGGTCGGGGGCGTGCGTTGGATAACCGGGCCGGGGGCGGTTGGGCCGAAGGGCAAAGCCTGTCGTCCGGGCAGGCAACTGGGAGCGTGAGACGGCCGCAAAGTCCAATTCTTGCGCACGGCACGATCCAGGTGGCGTGGCGGGCATGCGCCGTGCGCGGCCGTGATGCGCGGGGCGGGTCGGGATGCGGCGGGGCGCGGCCCGGCGCAACCGCAGCTCAGCGTAAGATTGACATGGTGCAGCAGGGATCTCTGAAACAGAACGGAGCTGACGTTGGCTGAGACGATCTTCGATGTGGTGGTGATGGGCGGCGGCCCTGCGGGATATACATGCGCGATTCGCGCCGCACAGTATGGGTTGAAGGTGGCATTGATCGATGCCAACGAGCGGCTGGGCGGAACGTGCCTGCTGTGGGGCTGCATCCCGACCAAGGCGATGCTGTTTTCGGCCGAGGTGTGGGACCACATGAAGCATGCGGCGAGCTACGGGATCGATGCGCCGGCGCCGAAACTGAACTGGAAGAACCTGCTCGCGCGCAAGGACGACGTGATCCTGCGGCACACCAAGGGCCTGGACTTCCTGATGAAAAAGAACAAGATCACGGTGTTGAAGGGCTACGGGCGGCTGACCGGGGCGGCGAAGGGTGGGGTGCACACGGTCGATGTGACGTTGTCGGTCGACGGGAAGAAGCAGGCGGTGCAGGCGAAGAAGCTGGTGCTGGCTACGGGCTCCGACGCGCGGATGCTGCCCGGGTATACGCCCGACGATACGATCATGACGAACATCGAGATTCTGAAGACGGATCATATGCCGAAGTCGCTGGTGGTGGTGGGCTCGGGCGCGGTCGGTGTGGAGTTTGCGTCGGTGTTCAAGAGCTTCGGCGCGGAGGTGACGATCCTCGAGGCTCTGCCGCGGATTGTGAACGCCGAGGACGAGGAGATTTCGAAGGAGCTGCTGCGGCTGTATAAGAAGCGCGGGATCGATGTGCACGTGGGCGCGAAGGTGGACACGATCGAGAAGAACAAAGACGGCGCGCTCGTGCACTTCACGAAGGCCGACGGCAAGTCGGAGACCAAGCAGGCGGAGAAGGTGCTGGTGGCTGTGGGCCGCGCGCCGCGGACGTACGACATCGGGCTGGACACGGTGAACATCAAGCCGGATCGCGGCTTCATCATGACGAACGAGTGGCATGAGACAACCGAGCCGGGCATTTACGCAATCGGCGACATTGTGGGCGGGCTGCCGCAGCTGGCGCATGTGGGCGGAATGGCCGGGCTGATCGTAGCCGCGCGCCTGGCGGGCAAGTACGCCAAGCCGATCGCGCGGAACCGTATCCCGGGCTGCACGTACTGCGAGCCGCAGATCGGTAGCGTGGGGCTGACGGAGGCGCAGGCGAAGGAGAAGGGCTACCAGATAAAGGTCGGCAAGTTCCCGTTTGTGGGGAACTCGAAGGCGACGATTCTGGACTCGCACGACGGCTTTGTGAAGGTGGTCGCGGACGCGAAGTATGGCGAGATCCTGGGCGTGCACATCATCGGGCCGGCCGCGACGGAGATCATCGCGGAGTGCGTGACCGCGATCGAGCTCGAGGCGACGGTGGAAGAGATGATGAACACCATCCACGCGCACCCCACCGTGGCCGAGGCGCTGCTGGATGGGTTCAGCAGCGTGGAAGGTAAGGCGATCAACGTTTAGGGGTTCTGATGTTTAGGGTTCTGATTGACCTACCTGTTTCGAAATTGGCCGTGATTCACGACGGAGGCCATACGGGGGTATGAAGAGGGATGCAGGCGATTAAAGCGCTGCAACGGGCGGGTTTGAGGTCATCCGGCAGAGCGGTCACGTCATACTGTCCGATGGCGTTGCTACCGTTGTGGTGCCGAGGGCGAATCCGGTGAACGCGTCCACCATGTTCGCGATTGTGAGAGCCGCAGGCCCTACCGTGGCACAGTTCCGCGAGCTGCTCCAAGCAGGTGCCTGATGTACATCAACCTTTTACTTCTGGGGCGAGTGGGGTATGCCGAGGGGTTGGCCGTGCAGGAGCGCGTGGTGGCGGCGCGGAAGGCGGGGGCGATTGGGGATACGCTGCTGCTGCTCGAGCATCCGCCGGTGATAACGCTGGGGCGGAATGCGCGGCGGGAGCACGTGGTGGCGAGCGATGAACTGCTGGCCGGGCGTGGCGTGGAGGTGCATGAGATCAACCGCGGCGGGGATGTGACGTACCACGGGCCGGGGCAGCTGGTGGGCTATCCCGTGGTGGATCTGCGCGGGGAGTGGCCGGGCAAGCGCGGCCCGTTTCTTGGTCCGGTGGACTTTGTGCGCATGCTGGAGGAGTGCCTGATCCGGGTGTGCGGGGAGTTCGGTGTGATGGCGAAACGGATTCCGAAGTGCACGGGGGTGTGGACGTTTGGTGGCGGCGATGGGGGGCCCGCCCTTGCGGAGCCAGGACTGGGCACCCAGGTTGCGGGCGACGGCCAGTGTGAGGCTGGGATGGAGAAGAAGCTGGCCGCGATTGGGGTGCATGTGTCGCAGGGGGTGACGTCGCATGGGTTTGCGCTGAATGTGACGACGGACCTGCGGGAGTTCGAGTGGATTGTGCCGTGCGGGATCAGGGACCGCGGGGTGACGAGCCTGGACGTGGAGGCTCCCGACGGCGACTCGGTGACGATGGAGGCGGCGGTGAATGCGACCGCGCGTTGCTTCGGGCGTGTCTTCGGGCGGCAGATGGTGTGGGCGGAAGCACTGGACGCGCTGCTCGGGACGCGGGAGTTAGAGGCGTAAGCGCTCCGGCTGCCGGCGGTGTGCGGTAAACGGTTGGGGCGGGCGTGGAGCCAGGGTGGCCCCGTATAATCCTAGGCGAATGGAAGTGCAGAGACTGGGCGCTCAGCGCGCCGGTGCAGGGAAGGATACGGATGCCGACAGATGTAGTGATGCCGCAGATGGGTGAGTCGATCACCGAGGGGACGTTGACGAAGTGGCTGAAGAAGGTGGGCGATTCGGTCGCGCGCGATGAGCCATTGTTCGAGATTTCGACGGACAAGGTGGACGCGGAGATTCCGTCCCCGGTGGCGGGTGTGCTGCGCGAGATCAAGACGCAAGAAGGTGCAACGGTCCAGGTGAACACGGTGGTGGCGGTGATCGGCGGCGAAGGAGCGGATGCGGGCTCGGTGCCGGGTGGTGGCGTGGCTGAGACGGCCGCGGCTCCGGCTGCGGACTCGGCGACACCGGCGGCGGTGGAGTCACCGGCGGCGAATGAGAGCCCTGCGGAGCCCTCGGCGATGCTGTCGGGCGGTGCTGCGGCTGCGGGTCCTGGAACCGATGTGCTGATGCCGCAGATGGGCGAATCGATTACGGAAGGCACGATTACCAAGTGGCTGAAGAAGGTTGGGGACACGGTCGCGCGCGATGAGCCGATCTTCGAGATCTCGACCGACAAGGTGGATGCGGAGATTCCGTCGCCGATGGCGGGCGTGCTGAGCGAGATCAAGGTGCCTGAGGGCGCGACGGTTCAGGTGAATACGGTGGTCGCCGTGATCGGCGGCGGCGGGGCGAAGGCCGGTGCGGCTCCGGCTGCTGCTGCTCCTGCAGCTTCGGCGGCGAAGAGTGATCTTGGGCCGGGAAGCCCGGCTCCTTCGGCGGGCAGTGCGGCGTCGACGCCTGCTTCGGCTTCGGCGGGCGAGCGGCCACGTTCGTCTCCGCTGGTGCGCAAGATCGCCAGCGAGAACAACGTCGATCTGACGCAGGTTCCGGGGACAGGTTCGGCTGGGCGGATTACGAAGGAGGACATTCTGGGGCATCTGGAGAAGCCCGCGGCCGCGAAGCCGTCTGCGGCTCCGGCGGCTGCTGCCAGTGCGGCCCCGGCGAAGGCCGTGGCTCCGGCGCCGATGCCCGGCGAGCTGGTGCCGATGACGAAGATGCGATCCATCATCGCGCGAAGGATGGTGGAATCGAAGCAGACGAGCCCGCACGTCCACACCGTGTTCAAGGTGGACATGACGCGCATTGTGCGGCTGCGCGAGAAGGAAAAGTCGAAGTACGAGCAGCGCAATGGCGTGAAGCTGACCTATATGCCGTTCATCACACGCGCCGCGGTGACTGCGCTACGCAAGCACCCGATCGTGAATGCGGCGGTTGCGGGCGAGGCGATCCAGTACAACAAGAGCATCAACATCGGGATTGCGGTCGCGCTCGACTGGGGCCTGATCGTGCCGGTGATCAAGCAGTGCGAGGAGAAGAACTTCCTTGGCATCGCGCGCGGCATTGTGGATATCGCAGAGCGCGCGCGGGGCAAGAAGCTGGCTCCGGACGAGATCTCGGGCGGCACGTTTACGCTGACCAACTCGGGTATCTTCGGCGAGCAGTTTGGCACACCGATCATCAACCAGCCGCAGGCTGCGATCCTGGGGATCGGCGGGCTGAATAAAGAGGCCGAGGTGCTGACGGACAAGGACGGCAACGACTCGATCGCCATCCGGTCGATCCAGCGATTTACGCTCGGCTTCGACCACCGGATTGTGGATGGTGCGGATGCGGGTAAGTTCATGTCGGACTTCAAGGCGTACCTGGAGAACTGGAACGAGGATATTGGGTAGCGGCTATCATTCCGCGTTCCCGGCGCGACGGTTGTGTGACACATGTGACACAGAGGAGCCCTTCGGGGCTCCTCTGTCTGGTTTGGGCAGACCTCGGTGGGGACGAATCGATACGATGGTGAGAATCGCCTTAGTAAAATCGCCGTGCTTGGCAACGAGGCGAATCCGTTCGTGAAGTACACCTACGATGCCGGCGGCACACGTGTGCGCAAGGACAATGCCGACGGCACATGGACCGAATACGCCAGCTTCAACGGGCAGATGCTGGCCGAAAAGGACCAGAACGGCAGTTGGACGAACTACGTGTACGCGAACGGGGAGAAGGTGGCCAAAGTTGGCTTACAGGAGACGGTCTTCCAGATCAGCGGGACGAGCACAGGGCCCTTCAGCTCCAGCTACACGGTGGCGGCGCCGTTGGTGAGCGGCTATGTGATCCGCTCGGGCGACCGGCTGGTAGTGC
>JALYIA010000022.1 GCA_030776065.1 Acidobacteriota bacterium | reverse complement strand
GGTGTGGGCTGGGTGCGCGCTCTGTTGCTGGAGGCGTACGCGTGGGGCGTGGCGGGGAGCTTTCTGGTGGCGGGCTGGGGGTACAACGCGGGTCTGCTGGTGCGCTGCGTGGTGGTCTCGGCGGGGGTTGGGCTGGTGGTGCGCGGGCTGGTGGGCGGGGCTCGGGGTGAGGCGAGCTCTGTTTGAGCGCGACGGCTGGGGGTGGAGTTAGTCGTCGGGCTCAGAAGTCGTGGGGCAACTTCGAACCCCAGGTCGAGGCGTGTGTGGCGGGCCTGACCTGGGGCGTCCGGGCGGGTGCCGGTGTGGAGCTTACTTCTTGGGCGGAGCGATGGTGTCCTTTGCAGCCTTGGCAACGCGGAACTTGACGACGGTGCGGGCCTTGATCTTGATGGTCTCGCCGGTCTGGGGGTTGCGGCCGAGGCGTGCCTTGCGCTCGGCCTTCACGAGCTTGCCGATGCCGGGGATGGTGAACTCGCCGTTCTTCTTGGTCTCCTTGACGGCGGTCTCGGCGAGGGTCTCGAAGAAGGTGGACGCCTGCTTGTTGGTGAGTTCCATCTTTTCTGCCATGGCGCGTACGAGCGCGGTCTTGGTCATTCCTTTTGCCATTGTGTGTGCTCCTTCTTTCCTGAGTGTGATTCGGTGGTGCTGTTCGCTGCGGTGGTTCCGATCGATTTGAAGCCCGCCGGCCACGTTCGCGGATGAGCGAAATAGCCGGTGTTTATGCGGGTTGGAAGACCGTACCGCAATCCACCTTCGACCCTGCGGGGCCCTTAAGTCAATGGCTTTTGTAGGGTACGAACCTGTTTTCTTCGGGTTTTATGGGCTTTTGTGTGGATTTAGGTCAGATTCCTGCGCCGAAGGCACGTGTGGCGCGAGGAGTGGAGCTGGCGAAGACCGGAGCGGGGGAACGCCGGGGCGGGGTCCGTCAGGGCTCATGGCCGCCAGGTGCGCCTACGATCGCGGCGTTCAGCAGATGGACGATGGGGGAGGCGAGCTTGAAGCGCGAGGCGATCTCGCGGGCGAAGGATGGGGTGAGGGCGGCTTCGGGCGGGAGCTGGGCGGAGACTCCCCACTGGCGGCACAGGATGAGGTCGAGGCCGGGGGTGTCGGGTGGGAAGCCGCGCGGCGGCCGGGTGAGGCGCGCGCCTTCGAACTCGTGCATGGCGGATCTGAGCCGGGGGTTCGCGAGGTGGCGACGGAGTTCGGCGTGATGGGTGACGAGGTGGCGGCGGATGGCGAGGAGCTGGTCGGCGGCGGGCATATAGCAGCCGGCGGCGATGGTGACCTCCTTTGCCGAGAGGTGGAAGTAGAAGCCGGCGCCGGAGGTCTTTGCGACCTTGGGGCCGGGCCCGTTGTAGCCCCACCATGCGGCGACCTGGGTCTTGTAGGGGCGGGGCTCGGTGCCGCGCGAGGCGTCGAAGCGGGTGTCGCGATAGATGCGCATCATGATCTTGCCCGCGGACCGGATGTGGTCGGGGGCGAAGCGGAGGAGCGCGTGGTTGACCTCTTCGATGAGGGCGAGGGTGGGGGCTTTGAGGGTGCGTTCGTAGAGGGGCTTGCGGGGGTCGAACCAGGCTCGGTCGTTGTGACGTGCGAGGCCGCGGAGGAACTTGAGGGCTTCGGGGGTGTAGTGGGCGGGCATGGTGGACTCCGGGGCGGGAGACCAGAATAGCGCGTGGGCTGGGGACGTCTGTGCGGGGGCGTCTGGCGGGTACGTCCGGGCTACGGTCGGTTCACAAGGAAGCGGCGGCGGAGCCACTCGCGGACGGGCTCGTCGTAGAGCTTGACGGAGGCGTACGCGACCGAGACGGCGACGAGGAGGAGCAGCCCGCCGAAGAGGGCTCCACGGGCGGCGGGGATGTGGTCGCGCGTGACCCACGCGGTGTAGACGTAGATCAACGGGTAGTGGGTGATGTAGAGCGGGTAGGAGATAGCTCCGAAGAATCTGCAGAGCCTGGTGGAGAAGGCTCCCGAGACCGTGTCGCCGGCGCCCATGGCGACGATGATGGGGAAGAGAACGATGATCGCGAAGGACTCATAGAGCCCGTTGGCCCAGAGATGCTCCGGGCCGCCGATTCTTGGGATGGAGAAGATCGCAATCAGCAGAAGGCTGCAGAGCAGGAATGCGCTGCGGGTGTGAATGCGTCTGCCGGAGCGCATGAGCAGGATGCCGGCGAAGAAGGGAAACAGGAGACGGGCGAAGCCGATGTGGAGCTGCTCCCGGTTGACCGCCCAGCCGCCGATCACGTCGCCGCGGGACCCGAAGACGGTGAGATGGACGAGCAGCGCACCGGAGAGGAGGACGAGCACGCCCAGCGCCTTGTTGGAGAGCTTGCGCAGGCCGACGGCGTAAAGGATGTTGGCGATGTACTCGAAGAAGAGCGACCACGCGGGACCGTTGAGCGGGTGCATCTCCTGCCAGCCGCGGATGTCCATGGAGGGGAGCACGGGGATCATGGTGAAGCCGATGACCATGAAGAGCAGCATCTTCGCGAAGGGCGTGGAGCTGACGAGAGGGAATACCGGCGCGCTTTGGAAGTAGAAGAGCGCGGCGCCGATGATGCTGCCGACGATGACCATAGGCTGCAGCCGGATGAGGCGGCGTTTGTAGAACTCCCACTGGGTCATGCGGCCCCAGCGGTCGTCGTATGCGTAGGCGACGACGAAGCCGGAGAGCAGGAAGAAGAAGTCTACGGCGAGGTACCCGTGGTTGATGATCTGCTTGAAGCGGTTGTCGTCGGCGTAGGCCTCGAAGGTGTGGAAGATGACGACCATCAGGGCGGCGACTCCGCGGAGGCCGTCGAGGATCTCGTAGCGGCTCTTGGTCTGGAGCGAGGCGGGATTGGAAGGCATGCGTGGGGGTTGACTCCGGCGGTCGCCCGATTCACGGTACGGTTGGCGAGGCGCCGGAGTCAACCGCGGTTCTTCGGCCGCGGCGCATGGACGGGCGATCAGAAGGGCCAGGAAAAGCCGGTCTTCAGGATGGGGTAGAAGCTGGCGTACTTGTCCTGTACATAGAGCCGCGTGTATCCCCGATCGCGGCCGGCAGCGCTGCGCGGCAGCACGCAAACAGGCGGTACACCATCAGCCCCAGTGGAAGAATGACCATCCCGCGCCAGGGACCTGTGCGGCCTGCCGAATCACTCGAACGTGTCGTGTGCGGCAGCAAGACCGAGGGCGCGGGTCTGGCGGTGCGAGTCCCCCGCACGCCGGAGAAGGGAAGTGAAGCTAAGCTGGTGGAATGCGGGTGATGAACGAGGACACGATTGTGGCGATCTCGACGCCGCCGGGGCGCGGCGGGATCGGGATCGTACGTGTCTCGGGCGCCGGTGCGCGTGCTGTGGTGGAGCCGATGGTGCGGCTGCGCGGGCCGATGGAGGCCGGCCGGGCGCGGTTTGCGGAGGTGATCGAGCTGGGGGGCGTGTCTGGGCAAGAGGACGAAGCAATACCGGGGTCCTTCGCTTCGCTCAGCATGAGGGCGGACAGTGGGGAAACAGCGAACGATGGGGAGCAACACGGGCGGCCCGAGGGGCGGGTGCTGGATGAGGCGGTGGTGACGTTCTGGGCGCGGCCGAACAGCTACACGGGCGAGGATGTGGTGGAGCTCGCGCTGCATGGCTCTCCCGTGCTGCTCGAGCAGGTGGTGCGGCAGTGTTGTGCGGGCGGCGCGCGGCTGGCGAGGCCGGGTGAGTTTACGGAGCGCGCGTTTGTGTCCGGGCGGATCGATCTGACGCAGGCGGAGGCGGTGGATGACCTGATCGCATCGTCCACGCTCGAACAGGCGCGGCTGGCGGCGCGGCAGATGGGGGGAGAGCTGGCGAAGGCGGTGGCTCCGGCCAAGGAACGCCTGGTAAGCCTGGTCGCGGCGCTGGAGGCGGGCATCGATTTCGCGGAGGACGACATCGACGTGATGCCTGTGGGGGCGATCGCCGCGGCCATCCGGGAGGTGCTGCAGCCGCTCGACCTGCTGCTGGCGAGCTTTGCACGGGGGAGGATCGTGCGCGAGGGTCTGCGGCTGGCGATCGTGGGGCGGCCGAACGCCGGCAAATCGAGCCTCTTCAACCGGCTCGTGGAGCGCGAGCGCGCGATTGTGACGGCGTTGCCGGGCACGACGCGGGACACGGTGTCCGAGCGCGTGTCGCTGGGCGGGATCCCGCTCGAGCTGGTGGACACGGCGGGCCTGCGCGAGGCGGAGGATGAGGCCGAGCGGATGGGGATTGCACGTTCGCGGCAGGCCATGGCGGATGCGGACGTGGTGCTGGTGGTGGTGGACGCGGCGGCGGGCTGGCCGGAGCAGGAGGCCGGGCTGCTCGGTGAGCTTGCCGGCAGGCCCGTGGTGGTCGCGTGGAACAAGTGGGACTTGATCACCGGGGATCTGATCGCCGGGGACGTGGTCGCGGAGGAGGTGTCTGCGGGGCTCCCCCACGGCGTGGCGGGGGTGCGGACCTCGGCGGTTACCGGGGACGGGATCGCGGAGCTGCGGGCTGCGATTGCGGCCGTGGTGGGTGCGGGTGGGGCGGCCGAGGGTGGGGTGCTGACCAACCTGCGGCAACACGCCGCGGTGGAGCAGGCGGTGCTTGGGCTCGGGTCGGCGCTGGCGGCGGTCGAGGCGGGCATTCCGCATGAGGTGGTGCTGGTGGACCTGTACGACGCGCTGCGCGGCCTGGACGCGTTGACCGGCGCCACCACGACGGAGGACGTGCTGCGGCTGGTGTTCTCGCGCTTCTGTATCGGCAAATGACGGGCAGGTCACGGGTGACGGGCAGGTCGCGCGGGCTCGACAGGGTATGGCGGGCCGTACCCTCGTTCGTGCGGGTGCGAGCGCTCAAGCCTGCACGGTGATCATGCGCAGCGTGGAGCTCTCGGGGGGCGTTGGGAACTCCCTCGGCCAGAAGAGGACAAAGCGGGTTCCCTCGCCGACGATGGAGTCGACGCGGATGGTTCCGGCGTGGCGATTGAGGATGTGCTTGACGGTCCACAGGCCCATGCCGTTGCCGTCCTGCCCCTTGGTGCTGGCACCGAACTGGAAGAGCGAGGGCAGCACCGCGGGCGGGATGCCGGAGCCGTGGTCCGAGACGACGATCTCCACGCCGCTGGAGCTGCCGGTGAGCTCGACCGTGACCTGGGTTCCGGGTGTGGTGGTGGCTTCGCAGGCGTTGCGGACGAGGTTCAGCAGGACCTGCCGGACCTCTCCTGGATAGGCGTGGACGTCGAGGTCTCCCGTACGAACGATCTGGAGCTCGACGGTGCGCTTCTGGAGGAGCGGCGTGATCAGGAAGCGGACGGACTCTGCCGCCGCGCCGAGGTCGACCGTCTCCGGGCGGGTGCCCTGGCGGAAGAAGCCGAGGGTGGAGCGGGTGAGCTCGATGACGCGGGCGGTCTCCTGCTGGGCGGCCTCGGCGTGCTGGGCGGCCTCGGCCGGGAGGCCGGGCGTCGAGCGGATCACGTAGAGCAGGTTCTGGACGGCTTCGAGCGGGTTGTTGATCTCGTGGGCCATCA
Source organism: Acidobacteriota bacterium (assembly GCA_030776065.1). Lineage (GTDB taxonomy): Bacteria > Acidobacteriota > Terriglobia > Terriglobales > Acidobacteriaceae > Edaphobacter. Next base: position 2,771 of record JALYIA010000022.1, on the reverse strand, counting down.
CCGTAGACATCCGGCTCCACTCCTCCAGGCGCTGCGCGGCGAGCAGGCTCTCTTCGATCCGCCCCTTCTCGCGTTCCGTGTTTGCGAGCCGGTCGGCGTAGTCGTTTACCCCGAAGCCGATGGCTCCTGAACGGCGTGCCAGGCTGAAGGCGACCCAGGCAGAGAGCACCGCGGTGATGATGTTGGTCCACGCGTCGACCCAGAAGATGGGGGTCCACGTGGTGATGACCTCCAGTAGATGGGTGGACCCGCAGGCGACGATAAAGAGCGCGAAGCCGACGAGGAAGTAGCCCCAGTCGCGCGCGATGACGCGCCGGGTTGTGCGCGCGAGCGCCAGCAGCGTGATGCAGATGCTGAGGTAGCTCAAAGCGGTGATGGCGTTGGTCACCACCATGGTCCACACCAGCTTTGGAGCGGCTGCCCAGCACACGGCGTGGGGCATCAGCGAGACGTTCTCACCCATCGGCAAAAGACCCCTTCGATCACCGCATCGCGCTTGCCCGTCGAACAGCGCCAGTATACCGGGGATACGACGGCGTTTCTTGCTTCCGCACGCCAGACGCCACATCCCGCGGCTTGCTCTTCGTCGGATGAAAAATCCTTCCCGGCACTTCAACAATGCCTCTCTTGGGGGAGGTGTCCTCCGATTGCCATCTAGCTGACGGAACACACCAGGCATTTGAGGTATCGGGTCTCGGGCAGGGTGAGGACGGCGGGGTGATCGGGCGCGGCCCCGCGGACATCGAGGAGCTGCACGCGCCGGCCGCAGTCCACCGCCGCAGCGCGGAGAACCTCGGTGAAGTCTTCGAGGCTGACGTGGAACGAGCACGAGCAGGTGACGAGCAGCCCGCCGGGCGAAAGCATGCGCATGGCGCGGAGGTTAAGCTCCTTGTAGCCGCGGAGTGCGCCTTCGACGGCGCGCTTCGTCTTGGCGAAGGCCGGGGGATCGAGGACGATGGTGTCGAAGCGCTGCCCGCCCTCCTGCCAGTCGCGCAGGAGCTCAAAGGCATCGGCTTCCACCCAGTCGGGTGCGGCGCGGAGCTGGGAGGCGTTGCTATCGTGGTTGCGGTCGGCGATCTCGAGCGCGGCCCGGCTCGCGTCGACGCCCGTGACCCGGTCGCAGACGCGGGCGAGGTGGAGCGCAAATCCTCCCTGGTAGGTGCAGACATCGAGCGCGCGGCCGGTGCGGTCGAGCGACTTCGCCCAGCCCGCGGCGGCGGCGTAGTTGAGGCGCTGGTCGAGGAAGGCTCCGGTCTTCTGGCCGGCGGCGGCGTCGAAGGCGAAGCGGAGATCGTTGATGGTGAACGTGGTCTGGAGCGAAGCGTCGCCGGGGTTGCGGGACCAGAGGGTCTGGATGGGCGGAGTGTCGATCTGTTCGAGCTCGCGCAGGCGCCCATCGCCGCGCTCGACCAGCGTGGCGGCCCAGGGTCGGTCGGCGAGCACCTCGGCGACGGCGTCGCGGACGTCCGCCTGCGCGGTGCCCTGCGTGACGAGCTGGAGGACGGCGAGGCCGGCGTAGCGGTCCAGGATGATGCCGGGCAGGGCGTCGGCTTCGGAGAAGACGAGGCGGCAGGCGTCGGTCTTCGGTCCACCGGCGGCCGGGCCGGGTCCAGGCGCGAGCCAGTCGGCCTCGGGGACAAGAGCGCGGCGCAGCTCGAGCGCGGAGTGGAGGCGCGTGCGGAGCTCGGCCAGGTAGGCGGCGCGGGTGAGGCCGGGCTGGGGCGAGACGACGCGGAGAGCGATCTCGGATGCGGAGGAGTAGAGGCCCGAGCCGAGTGCCATGCCGCGCGAGTCGACTGCGGTAACGACCGAGCCCCCGGGCGGGGAGGGAGACCTGGCGGGCGCGACGTCCGAGCGATAGACCCAGAGATGGCCGGCGCGGAGGCGGTCGGCGGCGCGGCGTGTGATCTCGAGCGTAAGAGGGCGTGCGTCTTCGTTGAGAGGAGCTGCGGGCATCGGCGTGGACCTTGAGTTTGACAGTATCCTGAGAGGGACTGTGATCGCTACATCCCCAACTGACGCGGGCGGCGCGCGGACTGAGACGACGGTGGATGTGCTTGTGCTGGGGGCGGGCGCGGCGGGCCTGATGTGCGCAGCGAGGGCAGGGGCGCGCGGCCGCCGGACACTGGTCGTCGATCATGCGGACAAGCCCGGGAAGAAGATCCTGATCTCCGGCGGCGGGCGGTGCAACTTCACCAACCTCCATGCGGCGGCGGAGAACTTCCTTTCGGAGAACCCGCACTTCGCGCGGTCGGCGCTGGCGCGCTACACGGCGGCGGACTTCCTGGCGCTGGTGGAGGAGCACGGAATTGCCTGGCACGAGAAGACGCTGGGGCAGTTGTTCTGCGACCGCTCGGCACAGGAGATTCTGAACCTGCTGCTGCGCGAATGTGCGCGGGCGGATGTGCGGATCCACCTCGGTGTCCGGATCGCGTCGGTCGGCCAGGCCGAGGGCCACGGGTTCCGGGTGGAGACGTCGTGTGGGGTGGTGCGGGCGGCGTCGGTGGTGGTCGCGACGGGCGGCCTGTCGATCCCGAAGATGGGGGCTACCGGCCTGGGGTACGATCTCGCCCGGCAGTTCGGCGTTGCGGTGGTTCCGCCGCGCGCAGGGCTGGTTCCGCTGGTGTTTGGAACTGAGGATCAGGCCCGGTGGTGCGACCTGACGGGGCTTTCGGTGGAGGTGACGGCCTCCGTGGCCGGCGCAGGCGCGGCTGTTGCTGCGGCCGGCGCGGGCGCTGCGGCCAGTGAGGTCGCCGGGCGGCGCAGGGGGC
>JALYIA010000021.1 GCA_030776065.1 Acidobacteriota bacterium | reverse complement strand
GCGATGGAGATGTGGCCGATCATCTGGCCTTCCAGCGTGTAGCGAAACGTGGAGCTCCAGCTCAGCTCGCGCACCTTGCCGACGTCGTGCAGGATTGCGCCGGCGATCAGCAGCTCGGGGTCGACCTCGGGATAGAACGGAGCCGTCGCCCTGCAGACCCGCACCAGCGTAAGGACGTGCTCGAGCAGGCCTCCCAGCCAGGCGTGGTGCAGCACCTTGGCTGCCGGTGCGGCGCGGTACGCCGGCCCGATCTCCGGATCGTCGAGGAAGGCAACCACGAGGCGCTTGAGGTCCGGATTGGTGAAGGCCTCCACGTAGCCGCGCAGTTCGGCCCACATCTCGTCGACATCGAACTTCGTTGTGGGAACGAAGTCGGCGGGGTCGATCTCGGACTCAGGGGCGAGACGCATCCGCGTGAGCGTGATCTGGAATCGTCCGTTGTACTTCGAGATCTGCCCCTGGACCTTGACGTAGCAGCCGTGGGCGCAGGTCGCGAAGGCGGAGGCGAAGTCCTCCCACATGCGGGCTTCCAGGGTGCCTGTGCGGTCTGCCAGCAGCAGCGCGAGGTACTGGTCGCCGGTGCCGCGCTTGTCGCGCAGGGAGACCGACGAGAGCAGGAAATACGAGGTGACCACGGCGCCCTCGAAGCGCGCCGCCTCCTCCACGAAAAAATCCTTCATAGGCTCAAGGATACCCGCAACGCGCTATTGGGGCGTCGTGGGAGCCGGCGGATTGGCGGGCGTGGAGGGCTGCGAATCGAGTGGCGCGCCGGGTGCAGGAGCGGTGGCCGGCGGCAGTGTGGTGCGGTCGGCGGACGGAGGTGTGGTGGATTCGCCGTTGACCCGCACGCTCTTCGGGGGGATGGGCGTCGCGTCGGGCTTGGGGGCAGGCGCAGCGGGGGCGAGGTCCTGCATGCGCTCCTTGGGTGCGCCCTTCGCCTTGGTCTTCTTCTTCTTGCTGGCGTTGTCGCCGGCGAGGCCGAGCGCGGAGTTCTGGACGTTCTGGGTGACCTTCTCATCCGACGACATCGCCGTCGGAGTCTCGAGGGCCTTCTGCCTGGACTTCGCGGATTTGGCTGCCGCCTTGGTGGTCGCCTCCGTCGCAGCTCGGGCGCTGTAGCGGGTCTTCTTTGCGATGGGAGCCACGGGGGCGAGCGGATCCGCGTCGGCGGACGCGACGTTCCCCATCTGGTTGATCGCGGTGGTGGTGGAGCGGAGCTCGGTGGCTGTGGCGCCCGCGCCCTGGTCCGCGCCGGTGGTGGCAGTCTCCTCCGGGCCGGCGGGCAGCGAATTCTGCGGAGCCTGGCCGAAGCGAATCTTTTCGCGCCGGATCTTCTTGCGCTTGCCGTTCGAGGATACGGCCGCCAGCCGGGGGACAGGCTTGGGTGCGGCGCTCGTGGAGTCGGAGGCACCGGCAGACGGCGATGCGGTGGAGTCCGCCACGGCGGTGGCGGCGGGGCTACCCGGGGCGCCGGGGGTGGACGGGGCGCCGGGGGTGGACGTGGCGGCGGGCACGGCGCCGCGGCCTGTGATCAGGCGCTGCTTCTGCGCGGCCGTCTTCTTCTTGAACGCCGGAGGTGTGTTGGCGGCGAACAGCGGCTTGACCTCGTTCGGCGAGGCTCCGGAATCCACGAAGCCGGGCGCGATGTCGATGTACGCCTTCTCGCGGAGATCGGTCAGGTACTTGCGCAGGGCGGGCTGCATCTGCTCGTTGAACATCGCCTCCTGGATCTGCTCTTCGACGTCCTTCAGCGGAGGAACACCAGCGTCCACGTGCTCGGTCGCCTGGAGCACCACAAACCCCTGCCGGGTGCGGATGGGAGAGGTCCACTCGCCAGGCTTGAGCGGGAAGGTCTGATCTTCAAGCACCTTGGCGAGCTGCCCACGTTTGAAGAGTCCGAGGTCGCCGCCCTTGCTCGCGGTCTGTCCACCGGAGTACTGCTTTGCCAGATCGTCGAACTTCGCTCCTGCCTTCAGCTTGGCCGCGACCTCGTCCGCCTTGGCCTGGGCCTGGGCGACCTGGGCATCGGTGGCGTTCTCCGGAGTGGGGATCAGAATCTCGCTCAGGCGCACCTGCTCCGGCTGTTGGAACTCCTGCTTGTGCTCCTCGTAGAAGGCTTGCTCCTCCTTGGTGGTGGGGCGATGCAGGGTACGGCCTACCTCGTCGCGGACCACGGTCTGGCGAACAAGGCCGTTCTTGATCTCCGCGCGCCAGTCCTCATAGGAGATCCCCGAGTCGCGCACGGCCTTCTCCAGGGCTTCCATGGAGTCCAGGTGGTTCTGCTTGCGGATCTCATCCATCTGCCGAACGATCTCGGCATCGACGTGGAGGTCCATCTCCTTGCCCCGCGAGAGCAGAAGCTGCTCGTCGATCATGTCGCGCAGCATGTCGCGCTGTGTCTGCGCCAGGGCGGAGGCCGGCAGCTTGCCCTGCTGCGCCGCCTCCTGCAGCTTCTTCTGCTGCCGCTCCACGTCGCTGCGGTCGATGATCTGGTCGTTGACCCGGACGATCACGTCCTCCACCACGGTCGCGTTCGGCGAGGAGACGGGAGGAGGCATCGGCAGTTTGAGCTGCTGGGTGGGCGCATCGATCGGGCTGCGATAGCGAGGAGACGCAATCTGAGCAACCGCTATCCCGGAGCTCAGCGCAACCGCTGCACCCGCACACCACAACGTGAACCAACCGCCAACCGCTCTCTGCTTCGTCATCAAAGGCTCAACCCTCTCGGTTTCGTGCGCCGGGCGCAACGCTTCGGTGCCCGGCATTGCCCTGCCCTGGAACGCGACCGGCAGGCACCACAGTTGGACTGCCCGACCGTACAGGCGATATCCAGCTCTCCCTATTCTATCTGTGAAGGGTGCGCCTCCGCGAATGCGAAGCCGGCAGGGTTCCTGCCCGGGCGCGGTCCGCTACGGACGCCGATAGATCGCGCCATCCTTCATCACAAAGCGGACGCGGGTGAGCACCGTGAGATCGTTGAGCGGATTGCCGGGCACGGCGATCACATCGGCCAGGTAGCCGGGCTTCAGTTCGCCGATCTGCCCTGCCCAGCCGAGCAGCCTTGCCCCATGGATCAGGTCGGCCCGCAACACATCCGGCACGGGCATCCCGTACTCCGCCATCAGCTCGAGCTCGCGCGCCTGGGTGCCATGGGGAAACGGCCCGACGTCCGAGCCTACGGCGAAGGGGACGCCGGCCGCGAGCTGCCGTTTGAACTGCGCGGCGTGAAACGCCAGCATCGCCTTGTCCCGCTCCGCCGCGCCGGGCTGTGCGGCGTGGAGCGCGAAGTACTCCTGGATGGCGAAGGTCGGAACGGCGTAGATTCCGCGCGCCTTCATCGCGGCCATGGTCGTGTCAGCGAGGAAGAAGGCGTGGTCGATGGACGCGACCCCGGCGGCAGCGGCGAACCCGGCCGCCGGCTCGGTCGAGCAATGCACCGCAACGCCGGGCGCCGAAGCGGCTCCTGCCGCCAGCCTGGCGGACTCGGCGACCGCCGCATCGAGCTCCTGCTGGGTGTACTGGTAGGGCGCGGTGAGGCGATCCCCGAGCAGGGAGTCGCGGCCGGTCTCGTAGATCTTCGCGAAGTCCGAACCCTCCTTCCTCTGCTGGCGCATCACCCGCACCAGCCCTTCGGCGGAGTCCGCATAGTCCGCGTTGCCGGGAACATGCGCCGCCGGGTTGTAGCCCAGCGCATCCTCGTGGCCGCCGGTCAGGTCGATCGCGTCGCGCACCGCGCTGTCGGCTGAACCGGCCCCTTCCGTGCCCATATCGCGCTCGGCCGTAAAGCCCGCCAGCAGGTCCGCTCGGGCTGCCTGCGCCGCGAGCAGGGTGCGCTGTGGCACCGACTCCTGCACGGTCTGCAGGTCTTCCGCGCCGGGATGCAGAAACAGGTGCACGTGTGCGTCGATCAGGCCGGGCATCAGCGTGGTGTCACCCAGGTCGACAACCTCGGCCCCCGCCGGGCGAACCACGTGCGTCCCGGCAGCGACGATGCGGCGCCCCACGACCAGAACCTCTCCCGGAGACGAGACCTCACCGCGCGCCACGTCGAGTATGCGTGCGGCGTGCAGGACGATCGGGCCGCTGGGTGTCTGCTGCGCGGCCGAGCACAGGGGCAGAGCGCATAGCGGCAGCAGCAGGGCGAAGCTGGAGGTCTTCGTATGCGACGAGGATACCGCGAAGCCGCCACGAGATCCCGCAACGCCACAACGAGGATCCCGCAACGCCGCCACGAGGATCCCGCAAAGCCGCGCAACACCGAAACGCAGACGACCATCCTAGAGAGAGTGCCAGGAGAGTGTGCCGGCCCCGAGCTGCGCACATCGCGAGGAGACGCTCAGATGGCCGGCAAAGAAAAGTCCCACGGCGGCGGCAGCTCCGCCCATTCGCTCTCGACGGAGGATCGCAAGGAGATCGGCGACTCCAAGTACGCCTTCCCGGAGCAGCGCAAGGAGCCGCTGAACGATGCCGCGCACGTGCGCAATGCGATCGCGCGGTTCGACCAGGTGAAGGGAGTGTCCGATGCCGACCGCGAGCAGGCCTTCCACCGCATCAAGGCGGCGGCGAAGAAGTTCGGCGTCGACATGGCGGAGACGAGCTGGAAGCAGCTCGGGGGCAAGCCCCACACCACGAACTCCGCCCATACCAAGGCAGGCTGAAGGCTGCGCGAGCCGCCTCCGCGCTAACCCGCCTTCTCGGCCAGCTCGGCCCACCGGGCGTAGAGCTCGTCGGCCACCTCCTGGGCCTGCTCCATCTCGTGCAGCGCGGCCGTAAGCGCCTCGGCATTGGTCGCGACCTCGGGATCGTCGAGCCGGTCTCGCGCGGAGTTGAGCCGTGCCTCGGTCGCCTCGATCTTCTCTTCGATCGTGGCGTACTCGCGGGCCTCAAGGTAGGAGAGCTTCTTCTTTCCCTGCGGCGCGGAGCTCCCGTTCTGGGCAGGCTTTGCGGCCGGCGCCTCAGAGCTTCCGTCGCTGTAGGCTGACCCCTGCGCCTGCTGCCACTCCTCCCACTGGGCGTAGTCGGCGAAGACCTGGGCGTGGCCCAGGCCGTCCAGCCCGAGGACGGTGTTGGCTACGCGGTCCAGCATGTAGCGGTCGTGCGTCACCAGCACCAGCGCTCCCGGATACTCGAGCAGCGTCTCCTCGAGCACCTCCAGCGTGGCGATGTCGAGGTCGTTGGTAGGCTCATCGAGCAGCAGCACATCCGCGGGCTCGAGCATAAGCCGCGCGATCAGCACGCGGGCCCGCTCTCCGCCGCTCAGCCGCTCTACCGGCTGGTTCAGCTGATCGCCGCTGAAGAGAAACCGCGCCGCGTAGCTGGCCACGTGCACGACCCTGCCGCCGTACAGCACCGAGTCGGAGTCCGGCGCGAGTGCACGGCGAAGCGTCACTCCCGTGGGCAGCTCGCGCGCCTGCGAGAAGTAGACCACGCGCAGCGACGGCGCCTTCTGCACGCGGCCGGCCGAAGCAGCGAGCTCTCCTGTGAGGAGCCGAAGCAGCGTGGTCTTCCCGCTTCCGTTCGGACCCACAAGCCCCACCTTCATGCCGCCGGCGATCAGAAAGCTGAGGCCCTCGACGATGGTCCGTTCGCCGAGACGGATCGTTATGTCGTCGAGCTCCACCAGGCGCTTGGTCTGCCTGCCGCTGGCGGCGAAGTCGATGCCGGCGGAGGACGTCTGCGCACGCTGGTCCATCTCGCGCAGCTGGCCGATCATCGCGTTGGCGGTATCGATCCGCGCCTTGGCCTTGGTGGCCCGCGCCTTCGGTCCGCGGCGGAGCCACTCGACCTCCGTCTTCACCCGGTTCCGGAGCGACTCCTGCGCCCGCGAACGAGCCTCGAGGTAGGCCTCGCGGCCCTCCAGAAACTTCGAGTAGGGCCCCTTCACGCGGAGCAGACCCTCCCCATAGACCCGGTTGAGTTCGATGATCTCGCTGGCGACGTTCTCCAGAAAGTACCTGTCATGGCTGACCATCACGCAGGCATACGGCGCCTCCTTGAGCAGGGCCTCAAGCCAGGCGATCCCCGCCAGGTCCAGGTGATTGGTGGGCTCGTCGAGCAGCAGCACGTCGGGGCCCGGCACGACCGCCTCGGCGACCGCCAGGCGCTTGCGCCATCCGCCCGAGAGGGTGGCTGCCTCCGCGTCGAGCGAAGGAAAGCCGGTCCGTCCGGCGGTCTCGCGCAGCCTGGCCTCATGCTCGCCGGCAGGCACCTGCGCCCGGACCAGAGCCTGCGCCAACACCTCGCGCACGGTAAGCCCCGGGGCGAACTCCGACTCCTGGCGGATATACGCGACGTGGGCGCGCCTGCGCAGCGCGACGTCGCCGGAGTCGGCGTCCTCCTCGCCCGCCAGCACCTTCAGCAGAGTCGACTTCCCCGCGCCGTTGGGGCCGATCAGCCCGATGCGATCGCCCTCGGATACGGTGAAGCTGATGTTGTGGAATAGAGCAATCGCGCCGAAGGCCTTGGTCAGGCCCTGCGCATTCAGAATAGGCGGCATGCCAACCAGTTTATCGTCTGGTTGCCGGCTGCGCCTGCCAGCGCCCGTGCGACTTGCCGGAGAGGCTTCAGTCCAGGTCGAACTCCCGCAGCGGCTTGCCCGTCAGCGGAGTCTCCTTCGCCTTCTTCACCGCCTCGGCAAACTTCTTGGCCAGCAGGTCGTCCTTGTTCTTCTGCGCGTCCACACTTTGGGCGAAGATGGAATCGCGGCGCGCATCCGCCTCACGGAGCGCCTTCGCCGCGTCCGTGAAGTCTTCAAACATACGTTTACGCGGGGCCGGGGTGTGCGCAATGATCGCCCGGCTGACGGGGTCGATCTTCAGCGCGGCGCCGCAGTCCGGGCAGGTGATATCGAAGGGCTGATCGCTGAGTCCCATAGCACGTCCTCGCTCTTCGATTGTACGGCGGATTGCGTGGCAAAGCTTGCATGCCGCGGTACCGGCGGGACAGCGGTGCGGGGGGAACAGGAGGAGCGGCCGGCAGCCGGTTTACAGCCGCACGACGACGTGCCCGGGGCACTGATTGCCGGCCTCGGCGACCAGCAGATCGATCAGTCCGGCTCTGCCAGCGTCACCCGGTGCGGTGCCGTGGGCACTCTCCCACGCCGCCAGGAACCAGGCTCCGCCGAGCAGGCGCTCCTGCGGGTGCCCGTCGGGAAACAGGTGCTGCGTGATCGCGCGGGCATCCTTGCTGAGGCTCTCCTGCCGCTGCAGCTCGAAGTTTGCGGCGAGGCGCCGAAGCCGGTTCATCTGGTAGCGCATCTTGGAGGCCGAGACCTCGGCCGAGCGTCCCAGGCCCGCATCGAGCGAGGCCAGATAGGAGTGCGCCGCGCCCAGGGCCGTATCGAGTGCGTTCCCGGCGTCCGCCAGACGCCGCTTCCCTTCGATCGGCATGGCTCGCGCGCCAAGCCGCTGGGCCAGAACCTCGGCCGTGTTCAGCGCATCGGCGAACGAGACCTCGTGCCGGTCCATCGCGGCGCCGATCGCAGGCTCGATGAGCGTCGCCGAAAACCTCGGAATCACCGGTGTGGTGCGCCCCAGAATCTTCTGATACAGCACCGAACTCTGCGCCAGGTAGGCGATCTCCGCGGGGCCGCCGACGTACGCAGTCGTGGGCAGCAGCGTGTCCTGAAAGACGGGACGAAGCAGGGCGTTGGGACTCAGGCGTTCCGGGGCCCTGTAGAGGATGTCGAGGAGATCCGAGGTGGTGTACGTGCGGGCGGAGGCGCCCGCGCCCGCCCTCCAGCTCTCGTCCGGCAGACGCCGTAGCGGCTGGCGAAGGACCGCCCCGGTCGCAGCATCTGGCTCGCTGAGCAGAAACAGCAGCGAGGAGCCCGGCTTGACCAGCACCTGCGCGTGGTAGCCGCCCGTCTCGAGCTCCGCGGTCCGCGCCAGCAGGGCGGGTTCGAGCTCGCCCGCGCGTTCGATCGCGGCCCGCAGGGTGGCGCGTCCCAGCGCGTGGAAGTCCCGCCCCGCAGCGTCGAGCACAATCAATCCGTGGCGGGCGAACAGGCGGCTCATCAGCCGGGCGAACGCACACGCGTAGGTGGGTGCGGAGCCGCACGCCCCAGCCGCGCCCGCTGCGTCGTAACACTCGCGCAGCAGATCGCAGACAGGTGCGTGTCCCAGCAGCTCGCAGACGGAGTCCAGCAGCGGACCGATGGCCTCGCCGAGCTTCAGATCCCCCACGGGCGAGGATGCCTGCGCCTTTGCCTGACCCAGCCGCAACGTCTCCACACCGTTCCGTGTCAGCAGCGACACCTGATCGATCTCGGCGAGGTCGTGGTCCTCCGTCGCCAGCCAGAAGACCGGCACATGCTCCACGCCGGACGCCGCGCTCACCTGCCGGGCGCGGGCCACCGCGGTGGCGGCCTTCAATAACGTAAGCAGAGGACCGCCGAGCAGCCCGACCTGCTGGCCGGTCACCACCGCGCGAGCGCCCGCGGCCAGCTTGGCAATGTTCTGCAGCGTCTCGGCACCAGCCCCAAACCGGACGTTCTGCCGTTCGAGAGCGGCGGCCAGGGCGGTACGGTGTTCGGGATCCTGGGCCGGGGCGGCTGTCGCATCGCGCATCCAGGCTCCTCCCAGCGGATCGGAGCCGTACCACGAACGCACCGGCGCATCCGGCGGCGCATCCCCCATCGCCAGGTAGTCGCGATAGAGTCTGGTCGTCGGGAACAGCGTCGAGATGGGGTAACACTCGGTGCTCATCAGGCTCCACGTTGTAACCGGGCTGCAGGGAAAGAACCGTTGGCTGAGGCGATGGGCAAGGCTCTCGCCCTGTCCGGATCATTGGATGCCGCGGTTTCAGACCCCGATGCAGGATGATACCGTAGTGTGCATGGCGCCGAAGTCAACCCGCTCCCGCATCGAGTCCTCCCGCCAGTCCACAGCCAAGCCAATCGTCAGCCCCAGAGCCGAAGCGCGCAGCCGGACCTCCTCCGCGAAGAGAGCCGCCAAGAGTACCAAGACAGCCGCCGGGAGCGTCGCCAAGACCGCCGCGAACAAGAGCAAGAGCACCGTGAACAAGAGCAACAGCCCCGCGAACAAGAGCACACCTGCCGCGGCGGGCGCGAAGGCCGGCACCGCCACACTGCTCCGATCCGAGGTCGCCTACCAGGGTAAGGTGATCAGCGTCTACAAGGACACGATCGTCGAGCCCGGCGGGCGGGAGAACACCCGCGAGGTCGTGCGCCACAGCGGATCCGTGGTTGTCCTGGCAGCCGATGAAACCACCGACCCGGACGACCCGGTGATCATCCTGATCCGGCAGTATCGTCACGCTGCCGGGCAGTTCCTGATCGAGCTGCCCGCGGGACGCATCGACGCCGGGGAGGCTCCGCTGCAGGCCGCCAAGCGCGAGATGATCGAAGAGACGGGCTTCCGCGCCAGGCGCTGGGCCCTGCTGGTCAAGTACTTTGCCAGCCCGGGCTTTCTGGGTGAGTGGATGCAGATCTACGTTGCGCGCGACCTTCGCCCGGGCGAGGCCACTCCCGAAGAAGACGAGCAGATCGAGATGCTTCCCACGCCCCTGTCGCAAGCCATGAAGATGGTCGCTGAGGGACGCATCCACGATGGCAAGACTCTTATAGGACTTTCGCTGTACGACGCCGCGCGCCGCCGTGGAGACCTGTAGGCGGCGCTACCGGGGCGTCAGTTGCTTCGGATCGAGCTGCGTCGCGATCTCCTCGGCCACCTGAGCGGCGGGTTCGAGCGCATCCAGATCCTCGTCGGTGAACGAGTCTCCGAGACCTCCGAAGCGGCGCTCCCGGCGCTGGTAGTTTTGGATCGCCTCCAATAGATGGATGCCGCGAAAGTCGGGCCAAAGCCGGTCCGTGATGAAGATCTCGGAGTACGCGATCTGCCACAGCAGGAAGTTCGAGATGCGCTGCTCGCCGGAGGTGCGGATCACCAGGTCCGGATCGGGCATGCCGCGCGTGTAGAGCGCGCCGGTGATGTGGTGCTCGTCCAGCCTCGCCTCCAGCCCATCCACCTGCAGCAGGTCTTCAAGCGAGCAGCCGCGTTCATGCGCCTCGGCGATCAGGCCGGAGAGCACGCTGCGCGCGGCGTCCACGATCTCCGATCGCGAGCCATAGTTCAGGGCCAGGGTGAGCGTCGTGCCGCGATTGCGCGCCGTGGCCTCGGAGGCCCACTGCATGGTCTCCTGCACCTCGCTCGGGAGCTCGTGGATGCGGCCGATGTAGTTCATGCGCACGTTGTTGTCGTTCATCCGCTGCACATTGCCCACCAGGTAGTTGCGCAGCAACTTCATCAGGAAGTTGACCTCGGACTTGGGGCGGCGCAGATTGTTTTCAAGCGAGAACGCGTACAGCGTGATGAACGGCACATTGATCCGCGACGCCGTCTCGATGACAAACTGAACCGACTCCGCCCCCTGCTGATGGCCCAGAAACCGCTTCAGCGAACGCTTGCCCGCCCACCGGCCGTTTCCATCCATGATGATCGCGACGTGCTGCGGGATGCGGGAGGGGTCCAGCTGGCGATACAGCGCCGCCTCGTCGGCCGAGAGTTCGTGCAGGCGCGACGAGGGTTCGAACACCGGCCTGTTCTGAGACACGCGCACTAGAACCTCGCAGGGTATGACGCTAGCATAGCAAGTTGGGCTGTGCAATGAACCCCCCAGGGGACCGCCACGCCCGCCTGCGCCCCCTCGTACGGCAGCCCATTTGCCAACTAGAATAGTTGGATGGCATCTGCAGCGTTCACGCGTGAACCGGGAGACCGGACAGACAACTCCCCCCGGCAGACGGGCCGGCTCACCCCCTTCCAGAACGAGCCCTTTCTGGACTTCAACCATGAGCCCAACCGGCAGGCGATGCTCACCGCCCTGGCCGCGGTGCGCACGCAGCTTGGCCGGGAGTACCCGATGGTGCTCGGCGGCACACGGCTGCAAACCGCAGGCAAGATCGTCTCCGTGAATCCCGCCCGCCCGGCAGAGGTCATCGGAGTGCACCAGGCGGCGACCGAGGCCGACGTGGAACCCGCCGTCCGGGCCGCACGGAACGCATTCCCCGGGTGGAGCGGCACGCCCGTGACGGAACGAGCCGGGCTGCTGCTCCGCGTCGCCTCGGCCGTACGCGAGCGCAAGTTCGAGCTCTGCGCCTGGCTCACCCTCGAAGTAGGGAAGAATTGGGCGGAGGCGGATGCGGACGTCGGTGAGACCGTCGACTTCCTGGAGTTCTATGCGCGCGAGGCGCTGCGGCTCGATCGGGCCGCCACGCCCATCCAGTTTCCCGGGGAGCGCAACCGGATGCGCTACCTCCCGCTCGGCGTCGGCGCAGTGATTCCCCCGTGGAACTTTCCCCTCGCCATCATGGCGGGAATGACGGCCGCGGCCATCGTCTGCGGCAACACGGTCGTCCTGAAGCCGTCCGTCGACGCACCGACCATCGCGGCACGCTTCTTCGAGATGCTCGAAGCGGCCGGCCTCCCTCCGGGCGTCGTCAACTTGTGCCCGGGCGAAGGGCCCGGCTTCGGCAGCGCCCTGGTGGCACATCCGGAGGTTCGCTTCGTCGCGTTCACCGGCTCGAAGAAGGTGGGCCTCGAGATCCACGAGAGCGCGGCGCGGAACCGCCCCGGACAGAGATTCATCCGGCGCACGATCCTCGAGATGGGCGGCAAGGACGCGATCGTCGTCGAGGCGGATTGCGACCTGAACGCCGCCGTCGAAGGTGTCGCCGCAAGCGCCTTCGGCTTCAGCGGACAGAAGTGCTCCGCCTGCTCGCGTGCCATCGTCGACCGCGCGGTGTATGAGCTCTTCTGCGAGAAGCTCGCCGCGCGGGTCGCGGCCATGCCGCAGGGCGACCCCGCGGAGAATCACTTCGCCGGTCCGGTCATCAGCCAGGCGGCCTATGACCGCGTACTCGGCCACATCACCGTGGGACGGACCGAAGGCCGCGTGATCGCCGGCGGCTCGGCTCCCTCCCGTCCCGACGGCGGATACTACATCCAGCCGACCATCCTGCGCGATGTTGCGCCGGACGCGCGCATCGCGCAGGAGGAGATCTTCGGCCCCGTGCTGGCGGTCATTCCGTCGAATGACTTCGACGACGCGCTCCGCATCGCCAACGGCACCGAATACGGACTCACCGGCGCCGTCTATACCTCCTCACGCGCCAAGCTCGAGCGTGCCGCGCGCGAGTTCCACGTCGGCAACCTGTACTTCAACCGCAAGTGCACGGGCGCCATGGTGGGAGCGCATCCCTTCGGCGGCTTCAACATGAGCGGCACGGACTCGAAGGCCGGCGGTCCCGACTACCTGCTGCTGTTCACCCAGGCCAAGTCCATCGCGGACAAGATCGGCTTCGTCAGCGAGGAGGCAGACGAGCAGGAGAGCCGCATGGGCCTCTAGCGTCGTCTGCCTCGCCGGCATGGCTGGCTGCTCGCGGACGCGGCCTACTTCGCCGGCGCGGGCCCCTGCGGCGCCACGACGTCCGGCGCAGCCCCGGTCGGCACATGGTCCATCGCGGCTTGGTAGAGGACGATCTGCTTGATCTGCTCGTAGGGGATCTGGGTCACCGGCAGCGTACGCCCATTCACCGAGAGCAGAGGCGTCTGGTCGATGCCTGCCTCCACGGCGAGCTTGATGTCCGCGTTGACTGTATCCTTTGTCGCCTGCGTCTCCGAACACGCGGAGATCGCCTTCGGATCGAGACCGGCGCGCGTGACCGCCGCCTTCAGCACCGTATCTTCTGCGGGTGGAGCGAGTGCCTCCTGCGTGTCGAAGACCGCAGCGGCGTACTTGAAGAAGGCGTCGTTCGACTGTCGCTGCACGCAGACGCCGTAGGCCGCGGCCTTGAACGCCGACGGGTGGATGTCGACCAGCGGATACAGCTGAAAGACCACGTGGGCGTTCGGAAAATCCTTGACGAGCTGGTCCATGATGGCCTGCGCGTCCTTGCAGTGGGGACACTGCAGATCCGCAAACTCCACCAGCTCCAGCGCCTTGCCCGGGGCGCCCCGCGACGCTCCATCCGCCCGCTGCTGCAGCATGGTGCGGAGTTCGCCGAACGGATTGGGCCCGAACGGCACGACGCCTACGCCTTCGGCGAGTGCGAACTTGCCGTCGGGCGTGGTGTAGAAGACGGTGGAGGCGACCTTCGCGTTCGCGCTTGTGTCCGAGACGAACACGACCACCTTGGCGACGTTGGGCGCGCGTGTGGCCTGGATCGCCATGACACGCCACAGCCGCGTGGTGTCGTATCCCCAGAGCGCCTTCAGGAAGGCATTCACGGTCTCAATCGAGGGCGAGGGCGTATCGAAGTACTTCGGATTCGCGGGCGGAAAGGGATCGGCCGGCGCCGTTGGTGCGGCCGGCGCGACGACGGGCTGCGCTGCGGCTGCGGACGGCGCGGCGGAAGCGGGCGCCTGTGCGTGCACTGCGCCGCAGGCGAGCAAACACACGGCAGCTGCGAGACGAAAACGTTTCAAGTTCGATGTCCTCATGGTCGGGTGCGTCAACACCGCTCTCCGTATTAGACCGCAAATCGCCGTGCAGAGGTACGCCTTTCTAACTCCCGCGCCGCGCCGCGATGGCGATACGAACCATTCCGCGGCGGCGCTACACTGAACAGGTGAAGATTGCCCTGGCCCAGATCAACCCCACTGTAGGCGCCTTCGCGGGAAACACGCGGCTGATCCTGGATGCCTGGAGACGCGCGCGGGACCTCGGCGCCGAACTGGTCGTCTTCCCCGAACTCGCCATTTGCGGGTATCCGCCGGCCGATCTCCTCGAAAAAAGCTCCTTTCTCGCGCGCTCGCAGGAGGCCTTGCAGCAGCTTGCGGCGAGCACCGCGGCGGGCGGACCCGCGATGGTGTGCGGCGCCGCACTGGCCGCCGAGAACGCTGAAGGCAAGCACGCGCGCAACGTGGCCGCGCTGCTCAAGGACGGCCAGGTCGCCTTCGTGCAGGGCAAGATGCTGCTGCCGTTCTACGACGTCTTCGACGAGCAGCGCTACTTCGAGCCCGCAGCCTCGCAGACGCTGACCGCCGTGCAGGGTACGCCGCTCGCCATCACCGTGTGCGAGGACGCATGGAACGACAAGGGCTTCTGGCCGCGTCGGCTGTACTCCGTCGACCCGGTGGAGCAGCTGATGCAGCAGTGGCGTGTGCTGCCCGATCCGCTGGGACGCCAGCCTCGCGTGCTGTTGAACCTCTCCGCCTCGCCCTACTGGAAGGGAAAGCGGGCGGTGCGGCAACGGATGCTCGCGGCGCTTGCACGCCGGCACGCCGCCTTCGTGCTGCTGTGCAACCAGGTGGGCGGAAACGACTCCCTGGTGTTCGACGGCACGTCGCTCGCGCTTGCGCCCGACGGCTCGCTGATCGCCGAGGCCGCGTCGTTCGCGGACGACCTGATCGTCGTCGACACCGGCGCGGTCCCGGAGACCGCGCTCGCGGAGCCTTCGCAGCCCGGCGAAGAGGACGAAGACATCGCCGGGACATGGCAGGCGCTGGTGCTGGGCACACGGGACTACGTCCGCAAGTGCGGCTTCTCGAAGGCGCTGGTCGGGCTCTCGGGCGGCATCGACTCCGCGCTTGTGGCCGCCATAGCGGTCGAGGCGCTGGGAGCGGACAACGTGCTCGGCGTGGGCATGCCGAGCGAATTCTCGTCCCAGGGATCGATCGACGATGCCCGCGCGCTTGCCGCAAACCTCGGGGTGCGCTTCGAGCTGGTCGCCATCCGCGACGTCTTCTCGGCGTACCAGCGGACGCTTGCGCCGTTGTTCGCCGGCACACCGTTCGGGCTGGCCGAGGAGAACCTCCAGTCCCGCGTTCGCGGCGCGCTGTTGATGGCGCTCTCGAACAAGTTCGGCGCGCTGGTGCTGACCACAGGAAACAAGAGCGAGATGTCCACCGGCTACAGCACGCTGTACGGCGACATGGTGGGCGCGCTCGCGGTGATCGGCGATGTGTACAAGACGCGCGTCTACAAGCTGGCGGCCTATGCGAATCGACGCCGCGAGGTGATCCCGCAGAACACGATCGACAAGCCGCCCTCGGCTGAGCTGCGGCCGGGACAGAAGGACACCGACTCGCTGCCGCCCTACGAGGTGCTCGACCCGATCCTTGAAGCCTACGTCGAGCGCTTCTGCCCGGTCGAGACGATCGTGTCGGAGCTCGCGGCGCATACTCCGGTGTCGGCCGAGCTGGTCCGGCGCGTCGTGACGCTGGTCCAGCGCGCGGAGTACAAACGTCAGCAGGCCGCGCCGGTCCTGAAGGTTACGCCCAAGGCCTTCGGGATGGGACGTCGCTTTCCCCTCGCCAGCGAGAACGAGGTCTGACCGGACCGCTCGAGATTGTCCGCTCGCTTCAACGGACATCGACGCGGCTTGACGGACATCGACGCGGCTTGACGGACATCCACGGCGCCTGACTAGGAGCCGGTTCCGGAGAGCACGACGGCGACGGTTCGCGCGAGGATCTTCATGTCCAGCCAAAGCGACCAGTTCTCGACGTAGGCGGTGTCGAGCGAGATGTAGGAGTCGAACGACGGGTCCTGGCGCGCCTCGACCTGCCAGAGGCCGGTCATTCCGGGCAGCACGTCGAGCCGGCGCAGGTGGGACAGGTCGTACTGTTCGACCTCGGAGGCGACGGGCGGTCGCGGCCCGACGAGGCTCATCTCTCCGCGGACGACGTTGTAGAACTGGGGCAGCTCATCGAGCGAGTACTTCCGGAGGAAGCGCCCGACGCGGGTGACGCGCGGGTCGTTCGAGATCTTGAAGAGGATGCCGTCGCGTTCGTTCATGTGCTTCAGCTTCTCCTTCTGGCGGTCGGCGTCGTCGCACATGGTGCGGAACTTGTAGCAGCGGAAGGTGCGTCCCTTGCGTCCGATGCGCTGGGCCTTGTAGAAGACGGGGCCTTCGGAGTCCATGCGGATGGCGGCGGCGAGGATGACCATGAAGGGCGCGAGCACGAGCATGGCGATGAGCGAGACGGTGATGTCGAGCGCGCGCTTCAACACGAAGACGCCGATCGGCAGGTCGCGCCGGTGCAGCGGGATGGTGGGAAACTGGCCGATGTATTCGATCGGCGCGTTCCAGGCGAGCCCGTCGTAGAGGTCCGGAACGACGCGGACGTCGATGCCGAGGGCACGCGCCTCTTCGACGATGCCGATGACGAGCTTCTTCTCCGCGGGAACGGAGAAGAAGATCTCATCGACGAACAGGGAGCGTGCGAGCGAGAGGCAGTTGCGGACGTCTCCGATGACGTCGGCGTCACCGGACTCGGCCTCACGCTCGGTGAGGGCGACGAAGCCTTTGAAGCGGAAGCCGAGGTGGCGGAGCGACTCCAGGTGGTTGCGCAGCGCGTGCGCGACGCGTCCCGCGCCGACGATGAGGACGTTGCGCGTCTCGACGCCTTCGCGGTAGCGGCTGTAGACGACATGGCGCCACAGGGCTCGGCGCAGGCAGAGCAGCGCGAGGGTAAGCAGCACCAGGGTGAGGACGACGATGCGCGAGACGATGATGGCCTTGC
The DNA here is from genome assembly GCA_030776065.1 of Acidobacteriota bacterium. Taxonomy (GTDB): domain Bacteria; phylum Acidobacteriota; class Terriglobia; order Terriglobales; family Acidobacteriaceae; genus Edaphobacter. Next base: position 29,790 of record JALYIA010000021.1, on the reverse strand, counting down.
GCAGGTAGAGCGTGCCGCAGAGGATGAGGCCGGCGATCAGGGTGGCCTGCACGGTCATGCGCATCTCGTGCAGGCCGCTGCGATTGAGCACCGGTCCGTAGAGCCCGTAGGAGCGGCTGAAGAAGATGAGCACAAGCGCGAACCAGCCGAGGTAGATGGCCAGTTCGTGCGGCGCGCTGCGCAGCAGGAAGAGGATCACGTCGGACTCAGCTGCTGTAGGCGACGCGGTGGCTCGGAGGCGGAGGGCGAAGACGCCGGCGAGCACAACGGTGAGCAGGTCGGTGGTCGCCCAGATGAGGCTGGTGACGGACGGGCGATACAGCAGCCCGACACCCGACGCACGCGCTCCTGCGGCCTTGCGGCGTCCGGAGACTACGACCTGCTGCAGGTAGTCGGGTGTAGCCATATGCGAGTGCCTCTACTCCAAGGTGCGCAAGCGGTCCACGAGAGGGGTACAGCGAAGGCCTCGCGTGCCGAACAGTTTCCGGCAACCGGCCGCGGCCGGGAGACGGGACTGGAGATGATGAAGAGAACCGGAACCAACCGAAGGAATGAGGCCTGCCAGCTATATGTGTCTACGACTGGAACTGATGATACGGGTTCAGGCGAATCATGGCAATCGGCGACGGTGCTCTGTGGAGCGTGACGCAGTACGGTGAAACTAGGCCGGCAGCACCAGTTCGTCGCGGGCGAGAAACTCCTGGAGGACGGGATCCTGACTGCGATCGATCTCCTCCATGGTTCCAAAGAAACGGGCCTCTCCCTGGTGCAGGAAGACGACGCGGTCGGCGAGTTTGCGGGCGAACCGCATATCGTGAGTCACGACGATGCTGGTGAGATGCAACTGGGTCTTGAGGCGTGCGATGAGATCTCCGAGGAGGTGTGCCATGAGGGGGTCGACCATGGTGGTGGGCTCGTCGTAGAGGATGGCCTCGGGCTGTGCGGCGAGCGCACGGGCGATGGCGACGGAGCGCTTCATGCCGGTGGAGAGGTCGGACGGGAGGTCGTCCTCCATGCCGGCGACTCCGACCATCTCCAACATTCCACGGACGATCTTCTGGATCTGATCTTCGGCGAGGTCTTTGCGTTCGCGGAGGGGGAAGGCGACGTTTTCTCCGACCGAGATGGAGTCGAACAAGGCTCCGTTCTGGAAGACCATGGTGACCTTGCGGCGGACCTGCTGGAGCTGCTTTTCGTCGAAGGCGCAGATGTCCTCTCCGGCGACGAGGATCTGGCCGCTGTCGGGCTTGAGGAAGCCCATGAGCATCTGGAGGGAGACGGACTTGCCGACGCCGGAGCGGCCGAGGATGCAGAGCGTCTCGCCGGGCATGACGAAGAAGGAGACTGCCTTGAGGACGTCGAAGGAGCCGAAGGACTTCGATACCTTGTCGAAGGCGATGTAGGGTCCTGGCCGATTGCGCTTGTCGGGGACGGCTTCGGCCGCGGCCTCGTTCTGCTGTGCGGCTTCGACGAGGAAGTCCTGGACGGTGTCCTGGACGTCGGGCGAGACCTCGGCGACGAGGTCTTCGGGGGTCTCCTGCGCGGGGGCGACGCGAGGGTCTGGCGGGTTGGGTTCCGGATCTGGCGGCATGTCGTGGCCTTGCGGTGTCCCTGAACGCGTTGGGTGTGTCGTGAACGTTGGATGCGTGGAGCGAGGGATGGATTAGGTGCCCCCCCTCCCCCCTACTTTGGTCTCAAAGTATCCGAAACAAAGGGTTTAGCTGTAAAGTATCTTAAACAAACGGGTTACGGGTAAAGTATCCAATCTAAAGGAGATAGAAGCGTGCTTCGAGGACGTTGCAGACGGCTGCGCTGGATTCGGAGCGTCGCGGAGGTCTGCGGGGGTCCTCTTCCTTGGCGGAGAGATCCCCTAGTTCTATTTTACAGGATGGAGGGGGGTGAAATGCCCGGAAATCGTGAGGGGGTAAGTGACTGGATTGAGGCGGGTTGGGGGAATTTTTGGAGGCTTGGGGGCTTGACAAGGTTTGCCGGGCCAAGGGGCTGGGGGCGGGGGCGCTGAGGAGAATGGGCTTGGGCGGCGGGGCGGGGCATGGAGGCGGGGTAATCCGGGGAGGGCCGGGGTCTTCGGAGATGGGGGTGGGCAGGATGGGCGGAGATCGGGGAAGATAGAGGTATGGCCGATGAGTTGAGTCTTCCTGAGTTTCCGCGTGCACCGTTGGTGTCTTCCTCTCCGCAGGCGAGCGCGAGGGCGCCGGGCGGGGCGCTGCGGGTGATGTGCGTGGTGGCGCATCCGGACGACGAGTGCTTTGCGTTTGGCGGGGCTCTGGCTCTGGCGTCGGATGCGGGCGCGGAGACGTATGTGGTGTGCCTGACGGACGGGCAGGCGGCGACGAATCGAGGGACGGCGGGGACGGCGGAGGAGCTGGGGCGGATGCGCCGGGAGGAGTTTGCGGCCTCGTGCACGGTGCTGGGGGTGACGGGGCATGAGGTGCTGGAGTACGGGGATGGGGAGCTGGAGTTTGCGGATTTTTCGCAGGCGTCGGGGAGGCTGGTGGAGAGGATGCGGGGGTTCCGGCCGGATGTGGTGCTGACGTTCGGCGGGGACGGGGGGATGAACACGCATGCGGACCATACGATGGTGTCGTCGTTTACGACGGCGGCGTTCCACTGGGCCGCGGCGCCGAAGCGCTTCCCTGCCCTGGGTCCGGTGCATGCGGCGAAGCGGCTGTTTTATGTGACGACGGACTTCTTCTTTCCGGGGCGGCATGCTCCTCTGCCGGCTCCCTGGACGGTGACGCTGGACATCCGGGCGGTGCAGGCGAGGAAGTTCGAGGCGTTCCGGGCGCACACGTCGCAGCTTCCGCTGATGGAGAGGTTCCAGAGCTTCTTCGAGGCGCATGGAACGGTGGAGCGGTACACGCTGGCGGCGTCGCCGGAGCCGATGGCGGCGGTGCAGACGACGGGGTTGTCGGCGGGGCTGTAGGGGGTTTGGATCGGGCGGATGGACGGTTGCATTCGGGGGGAGGGGTACGTTCCCATGGTGTTCAGCAAGCGGCTTCGCGAGCGGGTGCGGCGGGGGGAGATCACGTGCTCGGTGCGCATCTGGATGAGCCCGCGGGTGAGTGTGGGCAGGCGCTATCGGATGGAGGAGGGTGAGATCGAGGTGGATTCGATCGAGCCGATCGGATTGCCGGACATCACTCCGGAGCTGGCGCGCGCGTCGGGATTCCTGGGGGTCCTGGACCTGTTGAAGGTGGCCAAACATGGGCGTGGAGAGAGGATCTTCCTGGTGCGGTTCCACTACATTGCGCCGGGGAGGGGGTGAACACCCGCGCGGGGTAGGCTGACCGGCGGGGCTTCTTGATGGCTGGGGAGGACATGCACCTCGAGGCAGGAGCCGGTCTCGCCGCCGTGGTGGATGGTGTTGCGGGAGGGATAGGGCACGGGGTCCCACAGGAACATGTCGAAGCCTTCGCCCTTCTCCGAACAGAGGAGCTCGGGGCGTGCGCCGATCTCCAGGGACAGGCGATGTCCTGCACGAAACATGTGGCTGATGGGGGTGAGGCTGAAGGACAGGGGTGTGGGGACGCCGGGGACGAGCTGCTTGGCGGCTTCGGCGCGGTGGTCATGCACGATCTCGGTCGGGTTGGAGCGGATGGGGTCGACGGTGCGGTGCGAGGCGCGAAGCCAGCCGAAGGCGAGCTTGACCCGTTTGCCGCCGGGCGCGACGTCACTGAGCCGGACCATGAGGTAGGTGTCGATTGCGGTGGCCGAGAGGGTGAGGTGCAGATGCACCGGACCGACGATGCGGGTGTCGTGCGGGAACGGCTGCGTGAGATAGTGCAGCACCTGGGCCTCGAATTTTTCGATTCCCTTGAGGGAGTAGCTGGTGGAGGGGATGGCGAGGAACGACTGTGTGGACGCCGGCGGCGGGGCGGAGGCGAGGAGCTGCGGCTGAAGGGGATCGGTTTCGAGCGTGGCGAGGTAGAGGGTCGTCGGCTGGGAGCCCGGGATGGGCCAGTCCGTGGCGCTCTCCCATCGGCCGGCGCCGGTAAGAAAGTAGCGGACCGGGGGGAGCTCGGCATAGCCGGTGTCGATGCCTTTGAGCTGCCAGTCGTACCAGGCGATCATCTCGCGGTGGTAGTTGGACCAGGGGAATGTGTACTCGGGGGGGCCGATGAAGAGGCGCTTGTCGGTCTTGAGGCGATGCCATAGCTCGAATGCGCCGAAGAGGTGAAAGCCGACGGCTCCGTAGTCTGTTCCGATGGAGATGGGGACGTCGATGTTGTCGAGCGTCGCGGTGGCGGAGTGGCTGCGCCAGTGGTCGTTGTCGAACGGGTTATCGAAGAGGCGGGCGACGTAGTTGCGACAGGCGATCTCCGGCGGGGGTTTGAGCTTCATGAAGTTTCTGAACTTGCGTTGATTGGCGGCGGCGTCGCTCATCTCGATGAGGAAGGGCTTGCGGTTGAGCAGGTAGCTGAGCATGTGGCGCAGGAGTGCCGGAATGGGTGGGGGCTTCAATTTTTCGAAGGCGGCGAGCAGCTCCATGGCGCCGGTGTAGGGAGCTCCTCCTTTGAACAGTCCCTGGCGGTAGATGTCGGTCATGGATTTGAAGGGGAAGATGGCCTTGAGGTGAGGCGGGTTGGTGGCGGCGGCCCGCAGCTGGGCGACGGCGAAGTAGGACATGCCGGTCATGCCGACGTTGCCGTCGCACCAGCTCTGTGCGGCGGCCCATTCGATGGCGTGGTGGCAATCCTGGGCCTCAGCCGGTGCGAAGAGTTCGTCGGGGGCGACACCTGTGGAGCGTCCTGTGCCACGTGCCTGGACGCGGAGGAAGGCGTAGTTGTGCTTGACGATGAAGCCGATCGCGCCGCACTCGTCGATGAAGGGAGCGCCGCCCATGCGCTCGGTCTCCTTGATGTAGGGCGCCCATGAGATGAGCGCGGGAGCGGGGTGGCCGCCGGCGGGACGAAAGATGTCCGCCACGAGAACGACACCGTCGGGCATGGGTATTTCGACGTTTTCCTGAAAGAGGATGCCGGTGGAGGGGCGATCGGGGTACGGCTTCGGGGTCCAGCCGGCGAGTTGGGTACCGCGCAGCTCGAGGCGCGGGACGATGCGCATCGGCCGTTCTTTTGCCGTGCCGTTTCGATTCATGACTCCCTCGTTCAGGCGATTCAGGATGTACTGCGTTTCGGGGATCGCCAGGGTTTTGGAATGGCCGGTTGGGCGGGACGGAGGTCCTGCGTCCTACGCTACAGGCTCCGGTTGGAAGTTTGCGATGGGCTTGCGCAGGCCGCGGGCTACAAGGCCTCCATCGGCGTGGAGCATGGTGCCGGTGATGGTTCTGCTGTTGTGCCTGGACGCGAGCAGGACGAAGCTGCCGGTGAAGTCCTCCGCTTCGGGAAGGAACTGGATGGGCAGGCCACGGCCGATGGCCTGCAGGGAGACGGTGTCGGTGAGGGTTCGGGTGTCGAGTCCGAGGGAACGGGGACCCCTGAGGTCGGATGCCATGGCGCAGGGGGCCACGCCGTTGACGCGGATTGCGGGCGCAAGCTCATAGGCGAGCTGTCGCATGAGGCCGAGGAGGGCGTGCTTGGACGCGGTGTAGAGAGGGCCGCCGCCGCTGGGGTAGAAGCAGGCGTTCGAGCCGGTGAGGATGATGGAGCCGCGGGTCTTTTCGAGCTCCGGAACGGCAGCTTTGGCTCCGGCGAGACAGGCCTTGACGTTGATGTGGAAGAGCTCGTCGAAGGCCGCGTCGAAGGTGTCGTCGGGGATTTCGAGCAAGGGGGTGTTGTGGTCCCAGATGGCGGCGTTGGCGATGAAGGTGTCGAGTTTGCCGAAGCGCTCGACGGTGGCGGCGACGGCCCTGCGGTTGTCGGCCAGGGCGGCCGCGTCTCCTTCGACGACGACGACTTCGCCGCCGAAGGTACGGCGCAGGTCCGCCGCCTTGGCGGGAGATCGTTCGAGCACGGCGACGGAGGCATTTTCTTCGAGAAAGCGGCGCACGAGGGAGAGCCCGAGGCCGGACCCGCCTCCTGTAACGATGGCGACCTGTCCGTCGATCCAGCTCATCTCTCACTCACCTGTGTGCCGTTCGCGATGGTGCGGGAAGCTCAGGGTTAGACATCGACGAAGACGAGGCCATCGCGGAGGACGACGGGGAAGGACTGGAGCGACTCGCTGGCGGGCTGGCAAAGCACTTCGCCGGTCTTGAGGCAGAATTTGGCGCCGTGCAGAGGACATTCGATGGTGTCGCGGTCCATGTAGCCGTCTGCCAAGGAGGCCTCGGCGTGGGTGCATCGATCGGCGACCGCGTAGAACGCGCCCTCCACGTTGAAGACTGCGATGGCGGGAGTGGTCTCCACCCGGAGCCCTTCGCCGGAGGAGATTTCGGATTGCTTACATACTTTATGCAGTGCCATGGTGTCCTTCTGGTTGGGCGCTTTGGATTGCGCGGGAGGCGGCGAGATCGAGGGCGACATCGACGATCATGTCCTCCTGGCCGCCGACCATCTTGCGGCGGCCGAGTTCGACGAGCAGCGCGATGGTATCGATTCCGTGGAGTCTGGCTGCGCGTTCGGCGTGGAGCAGGAAGCTGGAGTAGACGCCTGCGTAGCCGAGGGAGAGGGTCTCGCGGTCCACCCGCACGGGCCTCTTCTGCAGGGGGCGCGCGAGATCGTCGGCGGCGTCGAGCAGCGCGAACAGATTGCATCCGGTGCGGTACTGGCCGGGCGCTTCGCGCTCGAGCGCGGCGATGAAGGCCTCGATGGGCGTATTGCCCGCGCCCGCGCCCATGCCGGCGAGGGAGCCATCGACGCGGGTAGCGCCGTGCGCGATAGCCACCAGGGGATTGGCGACGCCCAGGGCGAGGTTGTGGTGGGCGTGGATTCCCAGCTGGGTCTCGGGATGGAGTGCCTGGCGAAAGGCGTCGAACCGCTCGGCGACGCCCGCGGGCGTGAGGGCTCCGGCGCTGTCTGTGACGTACACGCAATGCGCGCCGTAACTCTCCATGAGCTTGGCCTGGCTCGCGAGCTCGACCGGGGAGATCATGTGCGACATCATGAGGAAGCCGGAGACATCCATGTCCATGGCGCGGGCGGCTGCGATGTGTTGCGCGGTGACGTCGGCCTCGGTGCAATGCGCGGCGACGCGGACGGAGCGCGCGCCGGCGGAGTGGGCGGCGCGGAGATCCTCGATGGTGCCGATGCCGGGAATCAGGAGGGTGGTGACACGCGCCTGGGTGACGACACCGGCGACGGCTTCGATCCAGTCCAGGTCGGCGCAGGCGCCGAAGCCGAAGTTGAAGCTGCCGCCGGCGAGGCCGTCTCCGTGCGCGATCTCAATCGCGTCGACGCCGGCGTTGTCGAGGGCCTGGGCGATGGACCGGACCTGCGCGAGCGTGTACTGATGGCCGATCGCATGCATGCCGTCGCGGAGGGTGACATCCTGAATGTAGAGACGCCGCGCGCTCATGCCAGTGCCTCCTGCGAGACCAGGTGGGTGGAGGCGAGCCGCTCCCCGGCGGCGAGCGCGGCCGAGGTCATGATATCCAGATTGCCGGCGTAGGAGGGCAGATAGTGGGCTGCGCCTTCGACCTCGAGGAAGACGGTGATCTTTGTGCCGGAGACCTCTCCCAGGCCGGAGATGAAGACGGGGCCGGGGAGGCGCTCGAACTGGATGGCCTGCTTGAGGCGGTACCCTGGAACGTAGCCCTGGACGGCGGCTACCATGCGCTGGACCGACTCCTCGATGGCCTCGCGATCGCAGTCTGCGACGAGGCAGTAGACGGTGTCTCGCATGATGATGGGAGGGTCGGCCGGGTTGAGGATGATCATGGCCTTGGCCAGCGCCGCTCCTCCGACGCGTTCGAGAGCATGCGCCGTGGTGCGGGTGAACTCGTCGATGTTGGCGCGTGTGCCGGGACCTGCGGAGACCGAAGAGATGGACGCGACGATCTCCGCGTAGAGCACGGGGGCGACCCGGGCGACCGCGGCGACGATGGGGATGGTCGCCTGTCCGCCGCAGGTGACCATGTTGATATTGGGCGCTTGCAGGTGTTGCTCCAGATTGACCACGGGAACGACGAAGGGCCCGATGGCCGCGGGGGTGAGATCGATCATTCGCTGTCCCGCGGCGCCGCAGATAGCGGCGTTGATGCTGTGGGACGCAGCCGAGGTGGCATCGAAGACGAGCTCGACCTCGCCGAACTCCGGCATCTGGCTGAAGCCCTGCACCCCGTGGTGCGTGGTTGCGATGCCGAGGCGGCGGGCACGCGCCAGGCCTTCGGACTCGCGGTCGATACCGACGAAGGCGGCGAGCTCGAGATGCCTGGAGTTGCGCAGAATCTTGATCATGAGGTCGGTCCCTATGTTTCCGGAACCGATGATGGCTACTTTGGTCAAGGTGTCTTCCTTCTCAGCCACACACATTAGACGGTGGCGGCGGGGCGAGGCCAATACTTGGTTAATCGTGCAGTGAGACTTTGCGCGAAGGATGCGCGGCGAGAGCGGGCGGGCTGCTCTCTGAGAGCCGCCAAGTCTTAGAAGAGAAGGAAACAACTATTTCCCCAAGGCCGCCGGTGAGGGATAGCGTGGTGGCTCGCATGAGGAGTGCGACATCGATCATGGTAAAACTCGTTTGCGCGTCTCACACCCCGTTGATGGATTTCAACTCTCCCGATCCTGAAGTGGACGCAGACGTTCGCCGGGTGTTCGGGGAGCTGAAGCTGGAGATCGAGGACTACGATCCGGAGTTGATTGTCCTGTTTGCGCCGGACCATTACAACGGCATGTTTTACGATCTGATGCCGAGCTTCTGCGTCGGCCTGAGGGCGACGGCGGTGGGCGACTGGGACAGCGGGCACGGGGATCTTCTGGTGCCGGAGGAGACGGCGCTCGAGCTGCTGGAGAGCGTTCGCGCCGACGGTGTCGATGCTGCGCTTTCGTACAAGCTGATGGCGGACCATGGCTTCACGCAGCCTTTGAACCTGCTGACGGGAAGCTTGACGCGGTATCCCGTGATTCCGATCTTCATCAACGCGGCGGCGCCTCCGCTGCCGACGTGCGAGCGGACGGCGCTGCTTGGGGCGGCGGTGGGGAGGTTCTGCTCGAGGCTGGACCGGCGCGTGCTTCTTGTGGCGTCGGGCGGTCTCTCGCACGATCCTCCGTTCCCGAAGATCGGGACGGCCTCCCCCCAGGTGCAGGCGACGTTGATCGACGGCCGCCAGAAGACGGACGAGATGCGCCGTGCGCGGATGAAGCGGGTGATCGAGGCCACCAACGACATGGTGGAAGGGCGGGGCCCGTGCCAGCCGCTGAACGAGACGTGGGACCGCAATTTGCTGGACTCATTCGCGCAGCAGGACATGGCGACGGTGTCGAGGTTTACGGAGGCGTGGATCCGGGCGGAGGGCGGAAACGGAGGGCAGGAGATTCGCACGTGGGTTGCCGCATTCGCCGCGTTGAACGAGTTCGGGCCGTACCGCACGGATCTTCACTACTACCGTCCGATTCCGGAGTGGAATGCCGGGATGGCGATGATGACGGCGGTTCCTGCGGGGGCATCGGTCGCTTAGGGAGCGCTGCCGGGAACGGTAGACCGGGTGAGTGTCGGCTGTGCCCTGAGTTGCGCCTGCCGGATGGCACCTGATACTCTCGCGTGACGCGCAAGCTCCCTTCCCTGGAGGTTTGCGGACAGGCAAGCCCATGGAACTACGCCATCTCAGGTACTTCGTTGCGGTGGCCGAGGAGCTGAACTTCACCCGCGCATCGGAGCGTCTGCACACCGCGCAGCCATCCCTCAGCCAGCAGATTCGCGATCTTGAAGACGCGGTGGGCACACCTCTGCTCTTCCGCACGAAGCGGCATGTGGCGCTGACGGACGCGGGCAAGGTGTTCCTGGCCGAGGCACGGGTGGTGCTGGCGCAGGTGGAGCGTGGCATCCTGATGGCGCGGCGGGCGGCGCGGGCGGAGGCGGGCCAGCTTGTGATCGGGTTTGTGCCGTCGGCGGAGGTGAAGATCTTCCCCAAGGTGCTTCCCGTGCTGCGCGCGCGATATCCGGATGTACAGGTGGTGCTGCACAGCATGTCGACGCCCGAGCAGCGTGCGGCTCTTCTGGACAACTCGATCAACATAGGATTTTTTCGGGCGAACCATCGAGAGCCGCGGCTGGAAGAGCGCATTGTGCTGAAAGAGCCGCTGGTGGCGGTGCTTCCTGTGGGGCATCCGCTCGAGAAGCTGCCGATCGTTCCCTTCGCGCTGTTTCAGGAGTATCCCTTCGTGGGTATTTCGGCGGAAGAGGCGCCTGAGCTGGCGGCCGCGGTGGCGCAGTTGAGCGAGGCGAACGGGGTGGAGCTGGAGGTGGTGCAGAGCGGGGAGAACGTTCTGATGATCCTTTCGCTTGTGGCCATGGGTCTGGGCATAGCGATTCTGCCGGACTATGTGGAGAGCCTTCTGATCAAGAATGTGATCTGCAGGCCGATCGAGGGCAATCCGATGTTCGATCTTGTGATGGGCTTTCGCCGGGACGACCACTCGGCGGTGCTGGAGTCGTTTTGCGCGCTGGTAGGCGAGGTCATCGAACGGACCAACCTGTAGCGGGCAGTTTTCCTGCGTGCCGGCTGCGTTGATACCTGCGAGGTCTGTATCTCCCCACAAATAAGTATTGGCCTGAAGCACGGGCCAACTTGTAAGTTGCCTTGAGAAGTGGCGGAGGAGATATCTCGATGTCAACGGGTTTAACTGAAGCGCCGCCGCGGAACAGCGTACAGCCGGAGCTGCGGTCGCTGTGGTCCGCGATGGCGGGCGGCGGGTACAAGCTGCATTTCGTGGATGCGAACGGGGTGCGCACGCGCACGCTCGAGGCGGGCGACGGGCCGCAGGCTCTGGTATTCCTGCATGGGATTGCGGGGCACCTGGAGGCGTATCTGCGCAACGTTCTGGCGCACGCGAATGCCGGGCTGCGGGTGTATGCGATCGACATGCTGGGCCATGGGTACACGGACAAGCCGCGGCGGAACTACGAGATCGACGACTACGTGGAGCATCTGAAGGATTTCCTGGACGCGTCGGGCATCGAGAGGGCGCACATCTCGGGCGAATCGCTGGGCGGGTGGGTGGCGGCGAGGTTTGCGGCACGTTACCCGGAGCGGGTGGACCGGCTGGTGCTGAACACGGCGGGCGGCTTGATCGCGGACCCGCGGGTGATGGAGCGTCTGCGCACGCTGAGCTTGAACGCGGTGCGCTCGCCGGAGAAAGAGGCGGTGCGGAAGCGGCTGGAGTTCCTGATGGCGGACCCTTCGATCGTGACGGAGGACCTGGTGGAATCGCGCTATGCGGTGTACAAGCTGCCGGGCATGGAGGCGGCGATGGAGAGCATCATGTGTCTTCAGGACATGGAGGTGCGGCTGCGCAACCTGCTGACGGAGGAGGAGCTGTCGAGGATCTCGGCCAAGACACTGGTGTTGTGGACCACGCACGATCCGACCGCCTCGGTTGAGGTCGGCAGGCGGCTGGCGGGGCTGATTCCAGGGGCTGACTTCGCTGTGATGGAGGACTGCGGGCACTGGCCGCAATACGAAGATGCAACGACGTTCAACCGGATCCACCTGGAGTTTTTGACCCAATGAGCCTGGAGACGAGAACGGTAGAGACGAACGCATCGAGCGTACCGGCGGACGACGCATCGATCAGGCTGGCGGCCGATGCTCTGTACGAAGCCATGCGGGACGGACGGCCATGCACCCCGGTGCGCGGCTTGTTTGCGGACGACAGAGATATCGAGACGGCGTACGCGGTGCAGGAGTACAACCGGAGGCGCTTTCTTGCCGAAGGGCGTGTGGCTGTGGGCCACAAGATCGGGCTGACGGCGGCGGTGGTGCAGAAGCAGCTGGGCGTGGACCAGCCGGACTTCGGAGTCCTGTACGCCGACACACGCGTGGAGGATGGCGGGGAGGTGGAGCTGTCCCGGCTGATCCAGGCGAAAGTGGAGGGCGAGATCGCATTCGTCCTGAAGCGCGATCTGGACAAGGATCGGCTGGGGCTGGAGGATGTGATTGCCGCGACGGACTATGTCTCCGCGGCGATCGAGATCGTGGATAGCCGCATTCGGAACTGGGATATCCGGCTGCTGGATACGGTAGCGGACAATGCATCCTCGGGTTTGTTCGTGCTCGGGGAGGAGCGGCGCGGTCTGGAGGGCCTGGATCTGACGGCGTTGCACATGACGCTGAGCGGCGGGGACGGGATCCTCTCCCAGGGCACAGGTGCGGACTGCATGGGAAGCCCTGCGCTGGCGATGGTGTGGCTGGCGCGGAAGGCAGTCTCGCTGGGGCGTCCGCTGCGTGCGGGAGATGTGGTGCTGAGCGGTGCGCTTGGTCCCATGATGCCGGTTACGCCGGGTTCGCGCTTCGTGGTTGCGATCGAACATCTGGGTGAGGTCTCGGTCGGCTTCGGCAACTGAGGCGGCAGGTTTCGGCACCGGCGGGAGATGCAGGAGAGAGTGGACACAATGACGAAGGCAGATTCGCACGCAAGGTCAACACAGCGCCTGGCAGGAAAGACGGCGGTGATTACAGGCGCCGCGTCGGGCATAGGGGCAGCGACGGCAAGGGTCTTCGCGCGTGAGGGCGCAAGCGTGCTCATCACGGACCGTGGTCCCATGGATGAGACCGTCGCGGCGATTCAGGGGTTCGGCGGACGCGTCTTCACCTTTGCCGCGGACCTGACGGAGGCGGGGGCCGCGGCGCGGGTGATCGAGGACGCAGTCGCGCAGCTGGGGCGGGTGGACATCCTGGTGAGCAACGCGGGCATTGGTGTTCCGGGCACCATCGACAGCTTGAGCGAAGAGGTTCTGGACCGCGTATTCGCCATCAATTTCAAGGCGGGCTTTCTGCTGGCCAAGTCGGCGATTCCCCACATGCGACGGCAGGGTGAGGGCGTGATCCTCTACACCACGGCGGCGGCCGGGCATGCGGGCGCGCCGAACCTGCTCAGCTATTCGACCAGCAAGGCGGCGCTGATCAACCTGGTGATGACGCTGGCGCTGGACCATGCGCGAGAAGGGATTCGCGTGAATGCAGTGAGCCCGGGACCGACGGACACGCCGATGGCGGCGGAGGCGCAGAGGGCGTTTGGCATTCCTCCGGAGTTGATCGTCGCGGGCCTGCCGCTGGCCAGGGTAGCGCAGCCGGAGGAGATCGCGGAGGCGTTCGTGTATCTCGCTTCGCCGGCGGCCTGCTCGGTGACCGGGCACATACTGCAAGTGGACTGCGGGGTGCTTGCGGGGCCCTACAGGCCACCGCCGCCACCCTTCCCACACGCTTGAATCGCGAGGAGCAAGTGATGGAGTTCGACAGGCCGGAAGAGACGGAGGTGCTGATCGTGGGCGCCGGTCCGGTGGGGCTTCTGCTGGCGAACCTGCTCGGGCTCTACGGGGTTGCGGCGATCGTGGTCGAGCAGATGGACCGGTTGATCGACTATCCGCGCGGTGTCGGCCTGGACGATGAGAGCCTCCGCTCGTTTCAGGCGGTCGATCTCGCCGACCGGATCCTGCCCTATACGACGCCGAATCACTGGATGCGCTTCACGACGGCCAAGGGGAGGGCGTACGTCTCGATCGAACCGCACACACTGGAGTATGGCTGGCCGCGGCGCAACGCCTTCCTGCAGCCCAAGGCAGATGCCATCTCGCTCGAGGGGCTGGAGCGATTTCCCGGTGTCCAGGTACTGTTTTCGCACGGCGTGACGGGGCTGGTTCAGGACAGCACGGGGGTGAGTACGGAGGTGACCGTGACCGGCGGCGTGTCACGCAGGATACGCAGCCGTTACGTTGTGGGCGCGGATGGAGGACGCAGCGCCGTGCGCAAGGGGCTGGGGGTAGACTTCGTCGGCCAGACGGAATCGACGCGTTGGCTTGTCGTGGACCTGGCGGACGATCCCGTGGGAGCGCCGTATGCCTATCTTCACGGAACGCCGGGAAGGCCGAGCGTATCGATCGCGCTGCCGATGGGTGTGCGGCGTTTCGAATTCATGTTGCTGCCGCACGAAGAGGAAGAGACGTTCAACGATCCTGCTGCGTTGGCGCAACTGCTGCGCGGCAGCGTTCCCCGGCCGGAGGCGGTGCGTGTGATTCGCAAGCGGGCGTATACCCACCATGCGCGCCTTGCAAGCCGGTTCCGGGTGGGCCGTGCGCTGCTGGCGGGCGACGCCGCACACCTTATGCCGGTGTGGCAGGGGCAGGGCTTCAACAGCGGCATTCGCGACGCCACGAACCTGGGGTGGAAGCTGGCAGCCGTGGTCAAGGGGCTGGCCGAGGATGCGCTGCTGGATACGTACGAGCAGGAGCGGCGCGGCCATGCAGCGGCGATGATCGATCTGTCGGTGAATGCGGGGCGGCTGTTCTCCCCGACCGTACCTGCGCTGGCGGCCTTGCGGGATGTCCTTGCCAGGGTGTTGAATCTTGCCCCGCCGGTGAAGCGGTACGTCACCCAGATGCGATTCAAGCCACAGCCGCGTTACACGACGGGAGCCTTCCTCCCGGACAAGGACGGGCGCACGAAGGGAAAGGCGCGGTCGCCGGTGGGTCGAATGTTCGTTCAGCCGATGGTGAGGACGCTCGAGGGCGCGACCGTGCGGCTGGACGATGTGCTTGGGCCGTGGTTTGCCATCGTGTGCTGGGGGGGCGATCCCCGGAGTTACTTCGACCGTGCGACCGGGGACTACTGGGCGAGCGTGGGAGCGCGGTTTGTGACGGTGCTGCCCGCCGTGCAGCTTGCGGCCACGTCCTGGCTGGCGGACGATCTTACGATCGTGGGCGATGTGGGGGGCACGCTGCAGACGTGGTTCGGGGATCGCGAGCACACGATCGTGATCCTGCGGCCGGATCGGTTTGTGGCGGCGACCTGCGGTCCTCAGACGACGATCGAGACCACGCGAGGGCTGGCGGAGCGCCTCTGCACACCGTTCCCCGCGGCGCATGCGGCTGCCGCGGAGGAGCGAGCAGAGCTGTGCCGCTGAAGCGGGCGCCGAGAGGGTCTCAGGCTTCGGCGGCGGCTGTGGCGGTCGAGGGAAATTGCCCCATGCGGTGAAGCTCCTGCAGCAGAACGGACGCGCGTTTCGCGGTTCCAAAGACGTAGCGGTCGGGGCGGACCAGCACGGCGTCGGCGTTCGCCCGGTCGAGCCATGCGGCGATCGTGCCGTCGTCCTCGAAGTCGGTCCCGAGTCGCAGGAGCACGCCTCCGGGCAACTCGGCGGCCGCATAGTCGCACGGCGCGGGCTCGCGTGTGATCAGCCAGAACCCGTCGGGGAGCAGGTCGTCCAGCAGCTGTTCGGAGCCCGAGTTCCGGCTGGCCCGGGGCTGCGGAAAGATCTCGCCCGAGCGCGGGAGGGAGGAGATCAGGCCATCGCGCAGGGGAGGCATCTCGAGGTTCGGCGGCGGGCCGCCGCCGGCTCGCTGAGCGATCATGTCGCGGTCGCGCGCTGCGGCGGCGTGGGGGTCCAGCGTGCAGATGACGCGTCCCATGAAGATTGCGGTCTCGATGGTTGCGCGAACATGCGGCTCTCGTTCGGGCTGGTAGGTGTCCAGCAACTGCTGGCCGGCATGGTCTGTCACCACAAGCGCGAGCTTCCATGCGAGGTTGACGGCGTCGCGGAGACCGAGGCACATTCCCTGCCCGCGAAACGGGGGTGTCTGATGCGCAGCATCGCCGGCGAGCAAGACGGAGCCGACCCGCCATTGGCGGGCGACGAGCGCATGAAACTGATAGACCGCCTTGCGGACGATCTCCGCCCTGCGGATGTCGATGTGGGGGGCGAGGAGCTGGTGGATGCGGTCCTCCGCCAACATCTCTTCGGCGCGCTCACCGGGCAGCAGCATGAACTCCCAACGTCTTCGGCCGGGCGCCATGGGAAGCGCGGTGAGGGGTCTGCGGGGGTCGCAGATCTGGGTGATCGCGGGGCTCAATCCCGTCTCATCGTCGACCAGCGCGTCGATGACCAACCAGGGCTCCTCAAATCCGTAGTCGAAGAGGTCGATTCCCGCGAGCCTGCGCACCTTGCTGGTAGCGCCATCGCAGCCGACGACGAAGCGCGCCTTGACCCGCCGAAGCGCGTCGCCCTCGCCGATGACCACGACCGCGCCGTTCGCATCATTGCTCTCAATGTCGATGAGGCTGCAACCGAGCCGCATGTCGAGCAGCGTGTGGCGGCGCATCCGGGTGCGCAGCACCTCCTCGATGTGCGGCTGGTGACAGAGATAGGCGAGTGGCCAGCCCAGGGCGGAGACCGGGGGAAATTCGAAGTCCATCAACGTGACACCGTCGCCGTTGATGAACCTGTATTCGCGTGCGACTCTCGCATTCTCCGCGATGGCGGCGGCGACGCCGAGCTGCTGAAAGGTGCGCATGGACTCGTCGTCGAACGACGCCGCGCGCGGCAGGCAGTAGGGCTTGGGATCGCGTTCGATCGCCATGACACGGATTCCGCGTTCGGCGAGGAGCAAGGCGAGCACATCACCAACCGGCCCGAGGCCGACGACTAAGACTTCGACTTCGACCGTTTCGAGATGATCGTTCATCCCAGCTCCTCGGTACTGCACAGGCTGATCCAGCGTGGGCTAAAAGACTTCGAACAGACCGGCGGCACCCATGCCTCCGCCGACACACATGGTGACGACGGCATATTTGACTTTGCGGCGGCGTCCTTCGATCAAGGCGTGGCCGGCCATGCGCGCTCCGGACATGCCGTAGGGATGGCCGATGGTGATGGCTCCGCCATTGACGTTCATGAGATCGTTGGGGATGCCCAGCTTGTCGCGGCAATAGATGACCTGGACGGCGAACGCCTCGTTCAGCTCCCACAGGCCGATGTCTTCGACCTTGAGGCCGGCGCGCTGCAGCAGCCGCGGGACGGCGACGACGGGTCCTATGCCCATCTCGGCCGGATCGACGCCAGCGACGGCAAATCCACGCAGAGCGCCGAGCGGCTGCAGGCCGCGCCGCGAGGCTTCACCGGCCTCCATGACCACGCACGCGGAGGCGCCGTCGGAGAGCTGACTGGAGTTGCCGGCGGTGATGCATCCGCCTTCGACGACGGGGTTCAAGCCGGCGAGTCCCTCGATGGAGGTCGAGGGCCGCGGGCCTTCGTCCGCGGAGACTGTGACGGTGCGGCGGGTGGATTCGCCGGTAAGCTTATCGAAGGCGAGCATGGTGGTCTCGATGGGGACGATCTCATCGGCGAACCTGGATGCGGCGGCGGCTTGTGCGTAGCGCTGCTGGCTCTGGAGCGCATACGCATCCTGGGCTTCGCGGGGCACGCCGTAGCGTTTGGCGACGAGCTCCGCCGTTGCGATCATGGGCCAGTAGATCGAAGGGACGTGCTCGACCAGCCAGGGCTCCTCAGCGCGATAGGTGTTGGGCTGGTGGCACTGCACCAGGCTGATGGATTCGACGCCGACGGCGACCGCGGCCTGAACGCCGTCGTGCTGAACGGTGTGCGTGGCCATGACCACGGCCTGCAGGCCTCCGGCACAAAAGCGGTTTACGGTGACTCCGGCGACGTGTGCGGGCAGCCCGGCTCTCAGGGCGATCTGGCGCGCGATATTGTTGCCGGTGGCTCCTTCGGGGAATCCGACTGCGGCGATCACATCTTCGACGTCGCCGGGCTGGATCCCCGCGCGCAGGACCGCATGGCTGACGGCGTGGCCGCCCAGGGTGGCGCCGTGAGTGTCGTTGAAGACGCCGCGCACGGCTTTGCCGATGGGCGTGCGGGCCGTCGAGACGATGACCGCCTCTCTCATGCGAGCAACCCTCCACAGAGCGGCACGTCGACCGCGCCGACTCCGTCTTCCGCCTGGGGTGCGGCCCGAATGCTGACCGGCACGGCGAAGGAGGACAGCAGCAATTCGGCGCGAGCGACGAACTCCGCAGCCACTTCGATCCGCGCCATCATCCCGAGCTTCTCATCCTCGATCAGCTCGATCTTCGGCGTGATGCCCTCCGCCTGGAGCAGCTCGGTAAAGGTGCGGGCGGCCGCGTGTTGCCGCAATCCTCGCTTGACGATCTTTCCGACCGCGGTGAGGGGCATCACGTCGACGATCTCCACCCAGTCGGGGGCGGCGGCCCGCTCGGAGACATGCGTGCGAGCAAAGTGCGCCAGCTCTTCCACGGTGGCGTGAAAGCCGGGACGCAGCTTGACGTAGGCGACGGGAATCTCACCGACGTGGCGGTCGGGCCGACCCACCGCAGCCGCGCTTTGCACCGCGGGATGCGCCGCAAGAGCCTCTTCGGTTATGGCGGGGTCGATGTTGTGTCCGCCGCGGATGATGAGGTCCTTGGCTCGGCCCGCAAGCCACAGATACCCGTCGACGTCGAAGCGGCCGATGTCCCCGGTATTGAACCAGCCGTCATCGAGCAGGAGATTCAGTGCGGGGTCGGTATATCCAGAGAAGAGGTTCTCGCCGCGGACCACGATCGACCCGGTCTCCTCAGCCTCACAATCTCGGAGATATCTTCCCTGACCGTCGAGGTGGACTGTCTTGAGCTCCGTATACGGCACCCGCATTCCGACGGATCCGACGCGGCGCTCGCCGAACGCGGGGTTCAGAGTCTCGACGCAGTGGGTCTCCGTGAGTCCATATCCTTCGAGAATTTTGATTCCGGTGGTCTCTTCGAAGCGGCGAAAGGTTCCAGCCGGGATGGGTGCGGCTCCGCAGATGCAGTACTCGATCGTGCCGATGTCCGCATCGATAGGGACATCGAGCAACGCCGCACAGATTGCGGGCACCGCGGAGAAGATATTGGCGCGGTAGCGGCTTGCCAGCTTCCAGAAGTTTTGCACCACCTGCTTGTTGCGATAGCCCTCCGGCGTGAGGAGGGTAATCGTGGCTCCGCTCAGCAGAGGCGCCAATCCGGTGATCAACACGCCGTTGACGTGGGACATCGGCAGACCGCAGAACACGTTTTTCTCCGGACCGAGTTCGAGCATCGCCCCGAGACAGGTTGCGACGGTGAGTTGGCCCTTGTGGTGCTGGGTTGCGAGCTTGGGGGTGCCGGTGGTACCGCCGGTGTGGAACAGCGCGACGCGGTGCAACAGCTCCGTGCGCGGCTGAAAGCAGAGCTGGTCTTCATCCTGAAGCTTGAGCTCAGCTTTCAGGTCGAGCAATTCGATGCGCTCCGGAAGATGGAACGGAGGACGCCAGGACGACCTGTCCGAGACGACAAGGACGGTGCCGAGGTTTGGCGTCTGGCTGATAATTCCGGCGAGCTTTTCCCAGTTCCGGGGGCTGTCTTCGATGACCAGCACGCGGGAGTTCGCGGCATTCAAGATGGACGCGATGTGCCGGTCTTCGAGCATGGGGTTGATCGGGTTGACCACTCCGGCCGCCTCGCCACCCCAGAGGACATAGTGAGTTTCAGGGAGCAGAGGAAGAAGGTAGGAGACGGCGTTTTCCCCGTCCACGCCGAGCTCCTGCAGCAGGTTCGCCGTTCGATGAATGTTCTTCAGCAGGTCCCGGTAGAGGATCTCTCGCACCTTGCCTGCGGGATCGGGGCTTTCCAGCAAACGTATGGCAACGGAGTCCGCGTGGCGGACGGCGGAGGATGCAAGCGCCTGGTAGACGCCGGCGAAGGGAATGCGGCGGTCGAGCGGCGTCTGCTCGATCCGCTCCACGTCGCGCAAGGTCGCGATGCGGAAGTCCGTGGGGGCTGAGCCCTGAGGGGTGGGGGATCGTTCCGGGGCGGCCAGGCTAGTCATGGAAGCGCGATTCCTCTTCGCCGGCCACGATGTTCTCGATGTAGCCGAGACCCTCGATGGCGACGCGCACGGAGTCGCCCTCCTTGAGAAACGTCTGCGGGTTCATGAGCACACCTACGCCCGCGGGGGTTCCCGTAGCGATGAGGTCACCCGGGCAGAGGGTGAACGCGGAGGAGAGGTACTCGATCTGGCGCGCGATGGAATGGACCATGTCGCGGGTGTGGCCATCCTGCCGCAGTTCGCCGTTGATCCAGGTCTTGAGAGGGAGCCCGTCGCTCCAGTCGACCTCATCCGCGGTGGTGATCCAGGGACCGAAGGGGCCATGGGTATCGAAGCTCTTGCCGACGGTCATGGTGGGGGACGCCAGCTGCCAGTCGCGGACGCTTACGTCGTTGGCGACGCAATATCCCGCGATCACGGCATCCGCATCTTCCTTCGGGACGTGACGGCAACGCCGGCCGATGACGACGAGCAACTCCACCTCGTAATCGAGCTGGGTGGACATGACGGGGAGCTCTATGGTGTCGAATGGGCCGCGAACGCAGCTTACCTGCTTATTGAAAAATACCGGCACCTCGGGCACTTTGAAGTTCTTCATGCTGGGGACCTGCATCACTTCGGCGATGTGGTCGCGGTAGTTGAAGCCCACGGCGAGGAATTTGCTCGGGTTCATGACGGGCGCTTCGAGCCTCACCAGCTCCAGCGGAACACAGGCGCCGTGCGTCTTCGGGGCGGAGCGCGCGGCGGCCATCGCATGCTCGCCTTGGCCGAGGAAGCTCACCATGTCGTGCGGCAGGCCGGGGCAGGCGATGCTCAGGTCGAGGACCTCGTCCCCGAGCACCTTGCCGATCGTGGTGCGGCCGCCGTACGTGAATGTAGCTAGTTTCATCGTGAATCGATCCTCCTCGACCCGAACAGGGTTATGCCATGAAGTCCGGGCTCAAAGGCGGGCCCCACTGCGAGAGTTCTTCGGCGCTGATGTGCCTGTGCTCGGGAACGTAGTCGTCGTTCACCAGATCGCCGTCGGTCTCATGCTCAACCTTGTTGCCGAAAGGGTCTCGCCAGTAGTCGAATATCTGGCGGCCGTAGATGTGGCGTCCGACGCCCCAGGAGTGCTTGTAGCCCTTGGACGCGAGGTGCGCATTGCCGATGAGCAGGTCGTCCCAGTCGATCACTTCATAGGCGCTGTGTTCGATGACCACCTTCTCATCGGCGATCAACGCGAGGGAGTGATGGTCGGTGTAGTCCTTGCCCAGGCCGCAATGCATGAAGGCGGCGATGGTGTTTTCCTTCTGTTGCACAAAGTAGCTGTCGGACACCTGGAAGCCGAAGACGGTGCGATAGAAGTCCAGTTGCGCGGGGAAGTTGGGTCCCTTGAGCACGACGTGGCCGATCTTGATGAGGTGGGACGGCCCAGGCTCGAGGGCCTGTGTGCGGCCGAAGCGGACTGCCTCGTTCGAAGCGTTCAACGGGATGGGTTTGCGCACCGGGACGGGCGCCGCGGGAGTCATACCGTGCACCACGTCGACCCGGTATCCCTCGATATCCCGAATGGTCACGATCTTGCCGCCGCCCGGTTCGGGGTTGTCCTTGACTTCGGCGTGGAACTCGGCCGCCAGCTTATGCAGATCGTCTTCACTGGCCGCCAAGAGGCCCAAGCCTACGGACTTTACCTCACCGAGTTCGGTGACGTGGACAAAGGGGGCGGGGCCCGCGGCGCGCATATAGAGACGATCCTCGGTCCGCGCCGCCGGCTGCAAGCCGAAGTCGATCAGAAACGCCTCCATCGCGTCCAAATCCGGTGCGCTGTAGCGCACATAGGCTATTTCTTTCACATGGATCATCGGGTCTTCCTTCCTTATGGTTGCGGTGACGGGGATTCAAAAGAGGACGCTGAGGTTGTTGGAGGCGAGCGTCACCTGATCGAGCACCAGGTCGCGCCTGGAGATGGACCATCCGGCGGGATTGTCGGCGCGCTGGACAATGTCCACCCGATCGCCGACGTAGATGTCGATATCCATCTCCATGCGCTGGCGATAGAGCAGGTAGTTGCTGCGCACGCGGAATGTTTGCGGGTCCTCGGTGGCGGTGACGCGAATGTTGGTGATGAGGTGGCGGGTGCGGGATGGCGGCTCCTCTGCCCAGGCCATCCCGGTTTCGAGGCGCCGGACCCTCTGCTCCAGTTGCGCCTTGTTCTCGCAGAAGTAGAAGTTGGTGGGCGGGGAGATGGACTTCAGGCGATCTCGGGTGAGCGCGTTGCTCTGGGTGGGCATGGTGTACTCGATGGACTCGTCGATCAGGAGCAACCAGTCGCGGAAGCGCCAGTCGTCGAGCAGCTCGGCTTCCAAGTACAGGAAGCTCACGATCTCACGCTCGACCTCGGCGGATACCGTGGTTTTGCCAGGCCATTTGCCATCCGCCGCGCTAAACACTTCCGACCTCCTGTTCGCGGCCGAGTTTGGACGCGTACACCTGCTGCCAGTTCTCTGCGCACAGCATGTCCGCCCACTGTTGATAGAAGCCGCGGGCGGCGGTCTCGGAGTAGACCTCGTTGGTGGTTCCGGGCCATCCATTCACATTGGTCTGCTCGTGGCCGAGGCCCATCTGGACGCACAGCTCGGTCTGGCGCGCCACATGGCCGCGGAGCACACGCTGGATCTGGATCCAGTTCTCGGCGTCGTCCTGCTCCGCCATGCCGGCCGGACTGAAGGCACGAGCGTTGCCGCGCATGAAGGAATGCTTCACTTCATCGCTGGCTTTTTTGTCGACGAGGGTGAATGCCCACACCTCCATCTTGTCGGGCCCGCGGGGCTGCCATACGCGGCAGGTCTGGGTGCCACTGAGCCAGGAGAAGTTGGGGAACAGGGTGTTGTGGCCTGCGACGCGGACGGCGCGCTCCTTGCCCAACCTGGCCTCGGCCTCCGGATACTGTTCGCGGTGATAGGCCGCGGCCTTTCCTTCCACCCACACGTTGGCATCGGGCTTGCTTGCGAAGAAGAATCCGCTGCCGTGGCCGTCCTGTCCGAACTGCAACCCCTTGCGGTTGGCGACCCAGGCGGCCTTCTCCGATTGACCTTCGCCCATCGGCTTGACGAGGGATCCTTCCGTGCCCGCGACGGCCTTGACGGCCATCACTTCGGCGATGGAGGCGTGGGTGATGAGCGCGTGGTATTGATCGCTGGCAAACTGTTCGGCGGCGAACTTCCAGTTTGCTTCGATCACCCACTTATGGAATCCTCCGACGACCTGGGTGCCGCCTTCTGCCCGATCGAAGAAGCCTTCCATGTAGAACAGCATGTCACCGCAGTAGTCTTCGAAGTCTGGAGCGTCGGCGTCCCAGTTGCCAAAGATCATGCCCTTGTAGTCGTGGACCTTCGTGACCGGAGTCATGCCCCAGAATCGCTTGTCGATCTCGTTGCGGTAGGCATCCTGCTCGAGCGGGATGTTCTGGAGGGCTCCGTCGATGGCATAGGACCAGCCGTGATACGGGCAGGTAAACGCTTTGAGATTGCCCGAGTCGGCCTGGCAAAGGCGCATGCTGCGATGCCGGCATTGATTGAGAAAGGCGCGCACGGATCCATCTTTTTGACGGACCACGATGACCGGGTCTTCGGCCATGTAGGTGGTGAAGAAGTCGCCTGGATTCGGCAGCTGACTCTCGTGGGCGAGAAAGAGCCAACTGCGTCCGAAGATGCGCTCCAGTTCGAGGTCGTACAGTTCGCGGTCGGCGTAGAGGGAGGGCCGTATTCGACCTGCGGTCGTGTCGATCAGGTCGCGGATTTCAGAGTTGGATTTCATAGGGTCTCCGGCGCAGATGAACCTTATCGTTTCGGCTTGGAGCGAGGGAAATACTTTGTTATTAGCGGAGTTATATGTCTCAGCTCTAAGCCTGGGGAGCGCTTGGCGGCTCGATTCCGCTCAATACGGTTCGCCAGTTTTCTCGGTTGGAGTGCGGCGAGGCGCAAGGCAGCTCGAGACCATGACCTGGATGGCGGCTCCTGCCTGATTGAAGGTAGTCACCCGCGTCTTGAGGATTCCTCTGTCGGGCCGGGACTGCGACACCCGGACGGCAAGCACCTCGACCTGGATATGGATTGCGTCGCCGGGCCGCAGGGGGAGACGCCATTGGAGTTCGTCGATACCGGCCCCGATGAGCCCCCCGGCGATGGGAAGCGTGCGGACCAGATGGCTCATGGTCAAGGCAGCGGTATGCCATCCGCTGGCCGCCAATCCCCTGAAGAAGCTGTTCTGGGCAGCCTCCTCGTCCAGGTGGAAGGCCTGGGGGTCAAACTCTCCCGCAAAGGCCTTGATCTGGCTCGCGGTGACGACCAGGGGCTGCGATCGGAAGACCTGTCCGGGCGACAGGTCTTCGAAGTACATCGGGCTCACGGGTGCAGCCGTGGCGTCCGGCTGGTCGAGTGCGGGCGCGAACGCTGCCTGCTCTGCGGGCGTCAGAAGCGCACCTTCAAGGCCAACTGGACCTGTCTCGAGTTCGTGACCGTAGCGGTGATCTGCCCCGCGGCGGAGTTGGGGACGCCGGTGAAATCCGAGAAGCCGGCGAGGTTCGGCAGGGCGAAGTTCGGGTGGTTCAAGACGTTGAATCCCTCCGCGCGGAACTGTGCGCTGACGTGCTCGCTGACCTTGGTCTCCTTCAGGAGGGCGAGATCGAAGTCCGCGAAGTGCGGGCCCGCAAGCCGGTTGCGCTGTTCGTTGCCGAGCGTGCCGGCGGTCTGCAGCGCAAAGGCGCAGGGGTTGTACCAGTAGCTGGCGGTGTGGACCGTGGCGGGTGCGGCGCAACCGGAGTTACCCGCGACCGTGCCGCCCCTGGTGGGATCGCCGACCAGGTTGGGGCGCGAGTACCCCTGACCGTCTCCGAGGTTGGCCTGGTCGTAGCTGTCGTAGACGCTGAACGGCTGGCCGCTGTTTGCGAAGACGGCTCCGCTCAGCGACCATCCCGCAGCAAGCCGGTTGGATTTGAAGGGCAGCAGGTAGATGACATTGCCGCTGACGTTGTGGTGTATGTCGAAGGTGCAGGGACCGTCGTCCGCGTGGATGTTGTAGGGATCGGTCTGATCCAGGGTGCCATTGAGCGCCTCGCCGGCGGTGGACGCCGACGCATCGTCGTTGCATCGTGAAAACGTGTAGTTGAGCTGTGCCTGCAGCGATCGAGTGAGATTGCGGTGTAGGTAGGTCTGCAATCCCTTGTAGTCAGACGTCGCGCCGGGAACGATGTAGTCCAGCGTCCCATAGTTGTTGTTCAGGCGATTGTTCGAGTTCGCCATGACGTAGACGCCGGAGGAGTTCAGCGTCCTGACCGGTGGATTCAGGTTTCGCTGCACGCCGAGGTGGATACCGCGGTTGCCCACAAAGGTCGCACCGAGGACGGTCTGGTCCGCGATCTGTCGCTCGAGGCCGATACTGTACTGCATCATGTAGGGGGTCGTGCGGGTCTGATAGCTGAGGGCGTTCACGACGGAGACCTGGCCCGCGCCTCCATTGGCGAGGCCCTGGAAGGGATGTCCATAGGCGATGGGCGGCATCCCGGCGCCCGGGATCGACACCTGCGTGCTGAGGTTGTAGGGGTCCGTCAGGTTGAAGCTCGGGCCGTAGGTGCGGGCCGCATACGGCTCGTGGTAGGTGCCGAAGCCGCCACGGATCGCCGTCTTGTGGTTGCCGAACGGATCGTAGGAGAAGCCGACCCGGGGGTCGATGTTTTTCAACTCGGGATTGCTGGCGAAGGGATGCTGGACCAGTGTGATCGACCCGTCGCCATTGGGAGGGTCGACGATCTGATGCAGGTTGTTGACCGGTGAGGTGGGGTTGGAGCCTGGCGCGTAGCGCACACCGATGTTCACCGTGAGGCGGTCGTTGAGCTTCCAGTCATCCTGCACATAGAAGGCATAGTTCAACTCGCGGAAGTACCTGGTGCCGTAGTCTTCGGGCAGGCTGGAGGAGTTGAGCTGCGGACCTTCGTAGAAGAATGGCTGGGCCAGCAGGAACTGGGCCAGCCCGGGAAACAGATAGTAGCCTCCGGCGAGGAAATCCAGGTTCGACGCGGTCTGCACCCGCGCCACGGAGGCGCCCACCTTGATGGAGTGGCGATGGGAGGCGTAGTAGATCTCGTCGCTGAACGTGTACTTGTTCTGGATCTGGCGGAAGCCTCCGAAGAGGCCGCCGCCTACCTGCGATCCGCCGGGGATCTGGACCTGGCCGAGGGCGCCGCCGGTGTAGAAAGCGAGCGCCGGCTGGCCTGTGATGCGGGGCGCAGCCCCATTCAGCCGGACATAACTTGCCCGCACGAGGTTGATGAGGTTACTCGTCGCGAGGTGTCTCTCTTCAAGGGTCAGGTAGTGGTTCGCGTTGGTCGAGGTCTGCGAAAAGCCCAGCACCGCCGAGACCGCGAAGGGGTCGACCAGTTGCGCCTGATCGTAGACGTAGCGCAGGAACAACGAGTCTTTTTCCGACGGGGTAAAGTCGAGGCGGCTGTTGGTGTAGTTCTCCGTCGCCGGCTGGCTTCCCACCGAGAAGTACGATCCCAAGCCGCCGGAGGAGGCCGATGCCGCGGGGATGGGAAGCAGGTTCAGCAGCGACTGCATCGACGGACTTACGCCGACGTGGGTAAGTCCCTTGCTGTTGCAGGGAAGGCCCTGCGAGGGGTTGCAGGGCACGTCTCCGTTATGCGCATTGGCATCGGGGAGAATCGCCACGTAGGTTTCATTCAGCGACTGACGCAGCCCCTCGTAGTTGGTGAAGAAGAATAGCCTGTCTTTGCGGATCGGGCCTCCCAGTGTGCCTCCGAACTGGTTTCTCTTGAAGCCGGGCTTCTTGAGGCTGGGCTGATCGAAGAAGTTGCGCGAGTCCAGTGCGCTGTTCCTGAAGTAGTCGTACACCGATCCGTGGGTGACATTGCTTCCCGACTTGGTGACCGAGTTGATGGCGCTGCCGTTGCCGCCGAACTGTGCCCCGTAGATGCCGACGAGCGTTTGAAACTCCTGCACCGCTTCCACGCCGAGCGAGGTTCCAACCGTTCCCGCTCCGCTGCCGTGCTGCCAGTAGCCCTGGATGTCGGTTCCATCGAGCAGGATCGCCTGGCCCTCGTTTCGCGCGCCCGAGATGGAATACGTATCGTTGCGCCCGAGGAAGGCGGCCTTGCCGCTGGACGCCACGGGTTGAACCCCAGGCGCCAGCAGAATCAGTTGTTCGAAGTTTCTGCCGTTGAGCGGTATGTCGCGGATCTGAGTCTGATCGACGACCATGGCAAGCTCCGCCGAGGTTGTGGCTACCTGCGACTCCGTTCCATTCACCGTCACCGCTTCGGCGACGGCGCCTACGGAGAGGGAGAAGTCGATGACAGACGAGGTTCCGACCTTGAGTACGATGCCGTCGCTGACGGCCGTCTTGAAGGTGGGCGCGGTGACCTTCGCCCTGTAGACGCCGTTCGGCAGGGAGGCGATCACGTAGCCGCCATGGGCGTCCGAGGTTGTAGCCCGCGCCTGCGCCGTCTCCGTGTTGGTGACGACGATGCCCGCACCGGCGACCGCCGCTCCGGTCGAATCCGTGATCGTGCCGGTCAAGGTGGCGGTTGTGATCTGTGCCGGCACGATGTTGGGCAAGCTCAGTATCGCTGCGAGCGTTGCCACCTGGCGTACGATCCGCGCTCGGGAAAACTTCATCATTCGCATATCGGTATCCTCTTTCACGTGTTCCTGTGAAAGCTCTGGAGTGCGCCGGTACTCAAAGCTTGCGCAATGAACTTCTGCTGCGAGCACGGGCGAAAAGAACCATATGGAGTGTCCAGTGCCGTTGGCCAATACTTGTTTCCGAAGGACTGAGACTTTAAATGAATCGGAGGTGTGGGCCCTGCCCTGGGCACCGCGGTGGACCCGGGCTCAGCGGCGCGAGCCATCCAAAGACGAATTCATCCGAACAAGGAATTGTCGTATGAATTCCGCGCAGGCAATGACTGACTGGATTCAGGCAACGACTGACTTCGTTCGGGCTTATGAGCTCTGCGCGGGGCTGGGCGAGCGTGTACCGAACCGGATCGGCCTGGTAGATCGAACGGCTCTCGTGCGCAGACGACAGAGGCGATTGTGTGCAGGGATGTGTAACGAACTCGGTGCGGAATCGCGGGTGGGCTAGCGGAGTTGGAACTCGGGGGAGCCGAGGAGCAGGCCGGCGGCTAGGTTGAGGAGGTCGGGTGTGGGGGTTCCCTGGGCGGCGGCCTGGGCGAGCTGGGTGTGGATGAGGGTGGTGGTTTGGCGGGAGGACTCGCGGGGTGCGGTGTCGCTGCCGATGAGGGTGGATTCGAGGATGCGGAGCGCGGCGTCGGGAGCATTGGCGGGAATAGACGCGGGCCCTTCGCTGCTCTCAGGACGACACTTTCTTGTGGCGGCCCGACTACTTGGTGTGGCGGCTGTGCCGCTTGATGTGGCGGCTGTGCCGGCCTGGGGCGAAGCGGTGCAGGGGTCGATGGGCACGAGGGAGAGGGCGAGGCCGATGGCGTGGGCGGCGTCGAAGCGCTGGCCGCCGAACCTGTTGCCGGTGAGCTGGTCGGCGAAGTTGAGGCGGTCGACCAGGGCGGTGGAGTTCATCCAGTGATCGGCGGTGATGGAGTAGCCGGTGGGGGGAAGGGCGCGGTATAGCTCCATGCCCATGGAGCGCATGGAGTTGACGAGGGCGCCGGGGTTGGCGGGGTCGGTGGCGGTGGCGCGGAAGGCGGAGGCGAGGAACTCCATGGGGGTTTTGACCTTGGTGCGGAAGTAGCGGCGGGAGTTGAACTCGGGGCTTGCGATGAGGGCGCGGAGGATGGCTTTGATGTCGCCGTCGGAGGCGAGGAAGGTGGCGGCGAGGCGGTCGACGAGGGCCGGCGGCGGGTCATCGGCGACGAAGCGCTGGGCGATCTTCCAGCAGATGAAGTGGGCGGTCTGGGGCTTGTGGGCGAGGAGGTTGAGGGCCTGGAGGCCTTCGAGCATGCCTTCGTTGCCGGGCGTCTCGGCTGCGTCGATGGCCTTGCGTTCGGGGCTGTCGGGTCCGGCGGGGACGCGTATGGCGCGGTCTGCCTCGTCCATGGGGGAGGCGGTTTTGAGCGAGGCCAGGGTGGCCTTCGGGGTGGAGCCCTGGATGACGAAGGGCGGACCGAAGCCGAGGGTGTGGCCGAGCCAGATCTTGGTGCCTGGCTCGTGGCGCTTGGGGTCGTACAGGAAGCCGCCGGCCAGCGCGGGATTGTTGACGGTCCACCCGGTGAGCGCGGCGGCGAGGTTGGTGACATCGGCCTGGGTGTATCCGCCGTTGACGCCGACGGTGTGGAGCTCCATGACCTCGCGGCCGTAGTTCTCATTCAGGCCACGGTTGCCGGGCCTGGACTTGGGGTTGGCGGGGTTGACGCCGTTGGCGAGGGAGTCCGGGCCGATGGAGAGCCAGTTGTCGAGGTAGACGAGCATGGCGGGGTGCTGGGCGGTGGCGAGCAGGAGGTCGGAGAAGTGGCCGAGGGCGTTCTTGCGGATGGCGTCGCGCTCGTAGGCGGAGGTGTACCACTGGTCGGAGTCCTTGGCGATGTAGATGTTGAAGTGATTGAACCAGAAGTCGGTCATGACCTCCTGGAGCTGGCGTTCGGTGAGGATGGCGCGAACCATCTTGGCCTGGGCGAGCTCTTCGCCGATGCGGTAGGGCGCGCCGATGTCGGACTGCATCTCGTTGAAGGCTTCGCGCTCGCGTGGGGTGAAGTCGTTGAAGAGGAGGGTGCGGGGGTCTCCGGTGAGGTATTGGGTGAAGGCGATGCGGTCGTCGACGGGCAGCTTGATGAGGGCGGGGATGCGGTCCTTCTTGGGGAGGGTGAAGAGCTGGCCGGCGATGCGGAGGGCTGTGGCCTGGCCGGCTTCTTTGGCGGCCTGCTTCTCGGCGTCGGTGGGTTCAGGCGGGAGTTTGCCCTGGGGGTCGGGCTTGCGGCGCTCGGCCTCGCGCCGGAGCTTGGTGAGCTGGACCTCGTAGACGGCGGCGAGGAGGGGGTCGGACGGCATGGGGCGTTTGCCGTCGGCGACCTGCTGGATGAGTCCGCGGTCGGCGTAGATGGCGAGGG
>JALYIA010000020.1 GCA_030776065.1 Acidobacteriota bacterium | reverse complement strand
GGGGGGGGGGGGGGGGGGGGGGGGGGGGGGGGGCGGCTGACGAAGCCACCTGTCTGTCGCTGTTGCGACGGGTACGGGAGTACGGTGCGGGGATCGGGCTGGGGAGTAAGCTTTGTCAGGCGGTGTGATGAACGTACTTGTCTTGAATGGCGGATCGTCATCGATCAAGTTTTCGATCTTCTCGGTTGCGGGAGACGACGGGCCGACTCTTTTGCTGGATGGCGAGTTGAGCGGCATAGGGGAGACGGAGGCCACGCTGGCGATAACGCAGGGAGAGCGGACGCACGCGGGGCGAGCGGGCACCGACGCCGATACGACTGCGGGTGCGATCGGCGTGGTGCTGGATGCAGTGGGGAAGGCAACGGCGGGCGCGGTGGAGGCCGTTGGATACAGGGTGGTGCATCCGGGGGCCGAGATCGAGGACCATGTGCGGATTACCGGGGAGGTGCTGCGTGCGCTCGAAGCTGCGGCGGAGTTTGCGCCGCTGCACGATCCGGAGGCGGTGGCGATGATTCGTGAGGCGATGCGGCGGATGCCGGAGGTTCCGCACGTGGCGTGCTTCGATACGGTGTTCCATCGGACGATGCCGGAGGAGGCGAGTACGTATGCGATCCCGAAGGAGTATCGGGAGCGCGGCGTGAAGCGGTACGGGTTCCACGGGTTGAGCTGCGAATCGATTGTGCGGCAGATGCGCGACGCGGGGCCGGTGCCGGAGCGCATGGTGATTGCGCACCTGGGGAGCGGATGCAGCGTGACGGCGGTGGTGAACGGCGCATCGGTGGATACGACGATGGGTCTGACTCCGACTGGCGGGGTGGTGATGGGCACGCGGCCGGGCGATCTCGACCCGGGGCTGATGCTGTATCTGCTGCGGCAGCAAGGAGGCGGCGATGCGGCGGTCGCGATCGAGACGATGCTGAACCACCGGGCGGGAATGGTCTCGCTTACCGGGTTGCCGAACGACATGAGAGCGGTGCGCAGGGCGGCTGCAGGCGGAGATGCGCAGGCGGTGCTGGCGTTGAAGGTGTTTGCGCGGTGTGTGCGCAAGGCTATCGGGGGCTTTGCGTGGTTGATGGGTGGCCTGGACGCACTTGTCTTTACGGGTGGGATTGGAGCGCATGACGCTGCGACGCGAGCCGATGTGTTGCATGGATGCGGCGTTGCGATCGATTCTTCGCTTAATGAGGCTGCAGGCGAGGGCCTGCGCCGTATTAGTGCATCTGACTCTAAGACGGCGGTCTTCGCCGCTCCCGCCCAGGAAGATCTTGTCATCGCCCTCCACGTGAAGCGCATGGTCGAGGCGGACGCCTAGAACGATCAATCAGCGCGGAGGGTTGGCATGCAGGAGGTTTCGATGATGAGCGCAACGGCAACAGTGGCTTCGAATGACGTTCTTTCGGCGAATGAGTTGCGGAAGATGGATGCGTACTGGCGGGCATGTAACTATCTTTGTGTCGGGATGCTGTACCTGGTGGAGAATCCCCTGCTGCGTGAGCCTCTGAAGCCGGCGCATATCAAGAATCGGCTGCTGGGTCATTGGGGATCCGATCCGGGGCAGACGTTTGTGTGGGTGCATCTGAATCGGCTGATCAAGAGATACGACCTGAATATGATCTATATCTCGGGGCCGGGGCATGGTGCGCCGGCGACGCTTTCGAACAGCTATCTTGAGGGGGTGTATTCGGAGGTGTATCCGGACAAGAGCGAGACCACGGAAGGGATGCAGCGGTTCTTTCGCCAGTTCTCGTTTCCCGGCGGGATAGGAAGCCATTGCACGCCGGAGACTCCGGGCTCCATCCATGAAGGCGGGGAGCTTGGGTACAGCCTGTCGCATGGATTTGGCGCGGTGTTCGACACACCCGACCTGATTGCGACGGTGGTGGTGGGCGACGGTGAGGCGGAGACGGGTCCACTGGCGACGTCATGGCACTCGAACAAGTTTTTGAATCCGGTGCGGGATGGCGCGGTGCTTCCTGTACTTCACTTAAATGGTTACAAGATTGCGAACCCTACCATTCTTGCGCGCATTTCTCCTGAGGAGTTGGAGAGCCTGTTCCGCGGCTATGGATGGGAGCCGTATGTGGTGGAGGGCGACGACCCGGCGGTGATGCACGGGAAGATGGCCGCCGTGATGGAGCGGTGCATCCACGAGATTCGTGCGATCCAGGCGAAGGCTCGCAGCGCAGCGCCGGGCACAGCGGTGGAGCGGCCGCGCTGGCCGATGATCGTTCTGCGGACTCCGAAGGGATGGACGTGTCCGAAGGAGATCGACGGGCACAAGCTGGAGGGCTCGTGGCGTGCGCACCAGATGCCGGTTCTCGATCCGGCGACGAATCCGGCGCATCTGCAGCTGGTGGAAGCGTGGATGCGGAGTTACCGGCCGGAGGAGCTGTTCGACGAGAGCGGCAGGTTGATGCCGGAGTTGAAGGAGATGGCGCCGTGTGGAGACCGTCGCATCACGGCGAATCCGCATGCGAATGGCGGGAAGCTGAGGAAGCCGCTAGACCTGCCGGAGTTCTGTAACTATGGCGTGACGGTGGAGCAGCCGGGGCGGGTGGCGGTTTCTTCGACGGATACGCTGGCGCATTACTTGCGCGACGTGATGCGGAAGAACATGACGAGCTTTCGCGTGTTCGGGCCGGATGAGACGGCGTCGAACAAGCTGCAGGCGATCTATGCGGGCAGCGAGGGGAAGACGTGGATGGCATCCATGCTGCCGGAGGACGCGGACGGCGGCGACCTTTCGACGGAAGGCCGCGTGATGGAGATGCTAAGCGAGCACACGTTGGAGGGATGGTTTGAAGGCTATGTGCTTACGGGGCGGCATGGCTTCTTTTCCAGTTACGAGGCGTTCGTGCACATTATCGGTTCGATGTTCAACCAGCATGCCAAGTGGCTGGAGAAATCGAAGCTGGAGCTGCGGTGGAGAGTACCGATCTCTTCGATCAACCTGCTGATTACTTCTCTGGTATGGCGGCAGGACCACAACGGATTTACGCACCAGGATCCAGGGTTTCTGGATATTGTGACGAACAAGAGTCCTGAAGTTACTCGGATATATCTGCCGCCGGATGCGAACTGCCTGTTGAGCGTGGCGGACCATTGCCTGCGCAGTACGGATTACATCAATGTGATTGTGGCGGACAAGGCGGAGCATCTGCAGTATCTGACGATGCAGCAGGCAATCGACCATTGCACGAAGGGCATAGGCATCTGGGAGTTTGCGAGCAGCGACGCAGGCGAGGAGCCGGAGGCGGTGATCGCGTGTGCGGGGGATATTCCGACGCTGGAGGCGCTGGCCGCGGTGGCTATTCTGCGCGAGCGGTGCCCGGATCTGAAGCTGCGGTTTGTGAACGTGGTGGACCTGTTCCGATTGATGCCGGAGCGCGAGCATCCGCATGGCTTGTCGGAGCGGGAGTTCGACAGCCTATTTACTACGAGCAAGCCGGTGATCTTCAACTTTCATGCGTATGCCGCGCTGATTCACAAGTTCACTTACAAGAGGAAGAACCATGACAACTTCCACGTGCGCGGGTACAAGGAAAAGGGCAATATCAATACTCCGCTGGAACTGGCGATCCTGAACCAGGTGGACCGCTTCAACCTGGCGATCGATGTGATCGATCGTGTGCCGAGGCTGCAGACGGCGGCTGCCCACACGAAGCAGTGGCTGCAGGACCAGATTATCGAATGCGTAAGCTATGCCCATGCCCATGGGATCGATTCGCCGGAGCTGCGGAACTGGACGTGGCCGGGCGGTACTTCGCGGTAGAGACCGGACGAATGCCGGTTCCGATGGATCGGGGGCGGGTGGGTTTGTCGAAGCGGGGCGATGGCGCGGGGTGGGC
>JALYIA010000019.1 GCA_030776065.1 Acidobacteriota bacterium | reverse complement strand
CCGGTGCGGCGTCCCCGCTTGTCTGCGGCTTAGGGAAGAGGGAGGTTCGGTTCAGCGGAGGGGCTTGCCGAACTCTTCGGAGAAGACGGTGTGGGAGGGGTCGAAGCGGCCGCCGTCGTACTTGTCGGGTCCTTTGAGGTGTCCTATGCCGAGCAGGGCGACGACCCAGAAGCTCATGGGGAGCCGGAGCACCTCGTGGACCTTGGCCTGCTCGAAGCCTTCCATGGGCGCGGTGTCGTACCCCATGACCTCGGCCATGAGCATCATCTGGGTGAATGCGATCATCACGTGCTTGTTGAGCCAGCCGTGCATCTCGTCCGAGTTGAAGCTGGAGAGGTAGTTGGTGACGGAGGTGCGCGCCTGGACGGCGTAGCCTTCGGGCATGCCTCCATCTCGTCCCTGCTGGATCATGAGGTCGAGATCACGCCGCCAGCCGTCGGAGTCTCCGCAGGCGACGATGACGGCGGAGGCCTCCTCCACCTTGGCCTGGTTGTAGGAGGCAGCGCGAAGGCGGCGCTTGCCTTCGGGTGTCTGGACGACGACGAAGCGCCACGGCTGCATGTTGTAGCCGCTGGGGGCGGCGAGTCCGGCGTCGACGATTCTGCGGAGGTCGTCGGCGGGGATGGGGCTGCCATCGAAGGAGGGTGTAGCGCGGCGCTCCTCGATGGCTTGTGCCAGTGTCTTGTCGTGGTTCGGTGACGTCTCCATCGTGCTTTGGGGCCCTCAATCTCTGCGCGCTGCCTTCGGGGGCTCGCGGGTACGGCGTGGACTCAGTTAGATGCGACGGTAAGGTGGCTGGCGGAGACGCTGGCGGGGGTGGCTGCCGGGAGGCGGGCTGAGCCACGCTGCCCGGCGGCGACAGCGCGCCACGACTCCAAGTGCACCACGACGACAGCGCACCACGACTCCGAAGGACGTCTTCTAAGATAGCACTCCTTTGGCGCCGTGCGCCTGGAGGGCTGCCTTGCGTCGTGTGTCTGGGTTGGGGTCGCGCAGAGGACGGTGGCCCAGAGGCGGCCGGATGAACGGCCGGATGAACGGCCCGGATGAACGACATGGGCGCACGGGGCGAGGGCGCGAGTGGTTGCGTGCGGTCAACGCAGTTCGGCGATGGGGATCTCGGTGGTGAGGGGAGTCTGCCCGGGGGTGTCTGCGACGACGGTGACGGATTGAAAGGGGGCGCGGAGTTCGGGGTAGGCGGCGAAGAGGGTGCGGACGGCCTGGAGGCTTCGCTGGCGGGCGGCGGCGGGGTCGGCGAGCGGCTCGGCCTGGAGATGAATGCTGAGCAGGGGAACGGCTGCCCCGGGGGCGGGCTCGGCGAGCGCAAGGCCGGTGAAGCGGAGGTCGGGCGCGGCGCCGGTGGTGGTGGTGGGTTGGGTTGCGGGCGGCCTTTGTGCGGGCGGGGTGGAGGGCGGGGCGGCGGATCGGAGCACGAGGGGCGTCTGGGCGGAGATGCCTTCGGAGAGCGCGGGCGGGCTGGCGGCGGAGGCTTCGGTCTGGAGTTTGTCCAGGTGGGTGGAGAGGACGAAGTCCGCCGGACGGAGCAGGGTGAGGGCGGTCTGGTAGAAGAGCCAGGCGTTCCAGGGCTGTTTGCGCTGGGTGTATCGGCGGGCCTCGGTCCAGAACCAGAGGCCGTCGTGTCCGGCGAGGGTGAGGGGTTTGGGGTAGATGCCGGCGAGGAGCCACCTCGCCTGGGAGCCGGGCGCCTGCTGCCGGAGGAGCATGGAGAGGCGCCAGGGGGAGGGCCGGGCGGGCACGGTGACCATGGCGAACGCGTACCGTCCCGCGGTAAGGCCGGCGATGGCGAACTGGGCCTCGCCGACGGAGTTGTTGAGGGTGCAGAAGAACTGCGCCTGGGGGGTGGAGCCGTCGGCCGCGGGCTTCAGGCTGGAGGCGTCCAGCACGTAGAGCTGCTCGACCTGCGGGGCGCCGCCGGCGAGCTTTGGCGAGGTGACTGCGACGAGGTACTGGAGGCCGCCGAAGTTCTTCTGGAGGTCGGGCGTCGAAGAGGCGCGGAGGGTGGCGACGTCGTTGGACTGTACGGCGGCGGCGAGCGCGCGCGCGGCCTCGGCGAGGGCGGTGCGGTCCGCAGGCGGGAGCGCCGACTGGGTGGTGCAGCTTTCGGCGAAGGAGCAGGGGCCGGCGAGGAGAAGAGCTGCGGAGAGGAGGGGGGCGAGGGAGCGGATCATTGCCGGGGCGGTCCTTTTTCCTGGGGCGGCTTTCCTGGGGCAGTGGAGCTTGGGGCGGTGGAGCTTGCTGGGGCGGCGGAGCCGGCGTCGGCTGCCCGCCTGGGGATCAGTGTAGTACAGCATGGGTGGGGCGAGCCTCGGCGTACGGTGCGACGGTGCTTGGGCGTATGGTGATGGCAGGGAAACCAACGGCGGCGGGAGACGTCATACAAGCGATGAGACTGGCAGGCGAGCGGACGGCAGGCGAGCGGACGGGGGGAGAGGGCAGGCGGAGAGGGCTGCGTGCGGTCGCCGGGCTGCTGAGCGTGGCGGGCCTGCTGTCGGCGGTTTGCGCGACGGCCGAGGGGCAGGGCATCGTGCTGCCGCCTACGGCTCCCACGCAGGCGGGCGGGGCTCAGGCGGGCGGGGCTACAGCGGGCGGGACGCAGGTGGGTGGGACGCAGGTGGGCGGAGCTACAGCGGCGGCGGGCGGGTTGGGCGCATCTGCGATGGCCGAGCGTCCGGGTCCTCCAAAGCATCGGGCTACGGTGCGGGCCGGCGGCGGACAGCTCGAGGTGCACGCGGATAATTCGAGTCTGAACGGGATTCTGCGGGAGGTGGCTGCGCAGACCGGGATGACCATCACGGGCGGGGTGATGGACCAGCGAGTGTTTGGGGTGTACGGTCCGGGGCCGGGGTCCGAGGTGCTCTACGAGCTGCTGCGGGATACGGGAACGAACATGATTCTGCGGATGACGCCGGAGGGTGGGCTGGGGGAGCTGAACCTGTCTCCGCGGATGGGCGGACCTACGCCTCCGGGCCCGAGTATGTTTCGCGAGGAGGAGGCTGCGGTCTCGCCTCCGGCGGTTCCTCCGGTCCCGGCTCCTGCTGCGGAGCCGGCG
>JALYIA010000018.1 GCA_030776065.1 Acidobacteriota bacterium | reverse complement strand
TGGAGTGACCCCCAGTTTTGAGACAGTAGGCGAAGTCCCCATTTTCAGTGGATGGAGGCTTTGATGAAGCGGACGTATCGTGCGTGGAGTTTGGAGGAGAAGCGTGCGGTTGTGGACCGGATGTCCGGGTGCACGCATGGGCTTCTGGCGGCTGAGGTTGGGATCAGCCGGCGGCAGCTTTACGCTTGGCGGGCCGATCTTCGCCGCAAGGAGCAGACCACGAAGCGGGAGGGCAGCCGGGAGCGTGCCTTGGAGCGGGAGAACCGGCAGTTGAAAGCGGCTCTGGCGACGAAGGTGCTGGAAGCGGATTTCTTACAAGGTGTGTTGCGCAGAATCGAGGCTCGACGCCGGCCGATCAGCGGCTCCGGCGAGACTGCATCTACGAGCAGGTCCAGTTGATGCGGTCTGCAGCGCACCTCAGTATCGAGTCCATGTGCCGCCTGGGACAGGTCAGCCGGGCGGGATTTTATCGTCACTGGCGCGAGCGCGATCCGAGTGGCGAAGAGATGGAGTTGCGGGCGAAGATGCAGGAGATCGTGCTTTCGCACCGTCGCAACTACGGCTACCGCCGGGTGACGCGCGAGTTGAAGAACCAGGGCTGGGCGGTGAACCACAAGCGGGTCGCGCGGCTGATGGCGGAGGACAATCTGCTCTGCCTGAGGCGGCGCCCGTTCGTGGCCACCACCGACAGCGGCCACGATCTGCGCGTCTGGCTGAACCTGGCCGGACGCATGGAACTGACCGGCATCGACCAGCTCTGGGTGGCCGATATCACCTTCCTCCGCCTGGCCGGCGACTGGGTCTATCTGGCCGTGGTGCTGGATGCGTTCAGCCGTCGCGTGCTGGGATGGGCGCTGGGCCGCACGCTCGACGCCGGGCTCGCCGTCGCCGCGCTTCGCCAGGCGATCGACCTGCGCCAGCCGCCCGCCGGGCTGGTCCACCACTCCGACCGCGGCGTACAGTATGCCTCCAACGCCTACGTCGAGCTGCTGCGCGAACACGGCATCCAGCCCAGCATGAGCCGGGCAGCCAACCCCTACGACAACGCCACCTGCGAGAGCTTCATGAAGACCCTGAAACAGGAGGAGATCCACACCCGGCAGTATCGCAACCAAGCCGATCTGGAGGCCCATCTGGGCGAGTTCCTGGACCGGTACTACAATCGCAGACGGCTGCACTCGGCGCTCGGCTACCGAACCCCGGAGGCCTTCGAGCAGAGCCTGGCTAAAGCTCCGGCAGCGGTGCCGGTCCCCAGCATGAGTTTTTTCAGGCATGAGGGAATCTATCGTCCCGATGCAGTCAAACAAACGCAGGAGCAGCCATGACTGCTCCCGCGTCCATCGGTGCGATGAGTTCCAACCGGGTAATCCTTGACGAGTTGCTCTCCAGCAGAGCTCGCCTCCGCTTCCCCGGTCGCACTCAGGCTCAACCCCAACTCCCGTTCGCACAACCAAATCCCAGCGAACGGCATACAGGGACTTCTCTCACTGTCTCACTCCACGGGGTCACCCCAAACAGTCGAGCTTAAGTGAGCCTACATTCTGGCGAGACAACGAAACGGGAACCGCGGGCTGGGACACTGCGTCAATAATGGGATGGATGGCCTCCATCTGTAGAAACATGGCCGCGAATAAATTTTTCTCGTTTCCATTGGTTAGGTAAAGCGTGTCTCCAGTGCGAAGTGCAGTGACTTCTTCCGTCCCACGCTTCACCGTTGTGCGCATCGTGCCGCCGCTGAACCACATCTCCATGGACCCGTCAGTCTGGTTTTTCCCATCTTTGTCGAAAAGGGTGAGCTCTATCAACCAATGCCAAGGCTTCAGGTCCTTGCCGTCGAGGGATGAGATCTCCGCTGCCGACTTCAATCGGTCGCGGTTCTGCAGTTGGTTATCCGCCGCATAAGCGGAGGCGAAAAGAAGTACGAAGGCGGCTGAAGAAACCAGAACGTTTCTGAGGCGCATGCGACCCTCTGAGTATTTGCTTTACTCGTTGTAGTGCAGGAGGCTGAAGACGTCATACTCCGGGAACTTCGCGCGGCCTTTGAGGAAGTCGAGCTCGATGGCGAAGCCGAGCCCGGCGATCTCGCCGCCAAGCTGGCGCACAAGCTGCACCGTCGCCTGCATGGTGCCGCCCGTGGCCAGCAGGTCGTCCACGATGATGACGCGCTGCCCCGGCTCGATCGCATCCAGGTGGATCTCAAGCGCGTCCGTCCCGTACTCCAGGTCGTAGCTCACGCGCGCCGTCCGCGCCGGCAGCTTCTTCGGCTTGCGCACCGGCACAAAGCCCGCGTTCAAACGGTACGCGAGCGCAGGCCCGAAGATGAAGCCGCGCGCCTCGATGCCCAGCACCAGGTCAATGTCGCGCTCGATGTAGTGCGCCGCAAAGGCATCCGTCAGCTGGGCAAAGCCTGTGGGATCCTTCAGCAGCGTGGTGATGTCGTAGAACAGGATGCCAGGCTTTGGAAAGTCAGGCACGGTGCGGATTAGCTGCTTCAGCGGCTCACAATCGATATGGCCCTTCAGGGCGGTCTTCTTTGCGCTCACTACCAGGCTCCTTCAATCTCAAACGTCTTCAGCTCTGCCCCTTCGGCCTCCGCCAGCTCGTGAACCGCAATGCCATCCACGCGGCTTCCGCGGGAGCCTTTGTGCAGCGCCGCACGCAACTCCTGCATCTGCTCCGGCTCCCCGGCCGCGAGCACCTCAACCTGGCCGTCGGCGGTGTTGCGCACCCACCCGCGCAAACCGATCTCCGCCGCCTCCCGATGGACAAACCACCGGAACCCTACGCCCTGCACCCGGCCTTTCACGAGGAAGTGCTGAACCACGATGGCCTCCGGTAGACGTATGGATTCTCTACGAAACGGTTACCGATGCGCTTCGCGAATGCGGACGTTTGCCAGCTGCTGCAGATCCGCCGCGGTTCATCCCTACGCGCGGCTCATATACGCGCCTTCAGCCGTATCGACGCGGATCTTCTCGCCCTCATTGATGAATGGCGGAACCTGCACCACCAATCCGGTCTCCATCTTCGCTGGCTTCGTCACCGACGAAGCGGTCGCCGACTTGATGCCCGGCTCGGTCTCCATCACCGTCATCTCCACAAACGTAGGCAGCTCGATTCCGACCGCCTTCCCGTCGTGGAAGCTCACGTTGATAGCCAGATTCGGCGTCAGATATTCCACCGCATCGCCCAGCGTCTCACGCTTCAGCATCGTCTGCTCGAACTTGTCGTCCATGAAGTAGAAGTCGTCGCCATCGTTGTACAGAAACTCCATCTTGATCTCGTCGACGTGAACGCGGTCGATCGGATCCGGCGAGCGAAAGCGCTCCACAAACATGGCGCCCGTACGCACATTGCGCAGCTTGGCCTGAATGAATGCACGGAGGTTGCCGGGCGTGCGGTGCTCCACGGAGAAGACCAGGTGAAGGTCATCTTTGTACTTGATTACCATGCCCGGGCGCATCTGCGTAGCGGGAATCGACATAACGTTGGAACCCCTGAACTGTAGTGAGTGTGCGCGAACCAAACGAGGCGCAAAGGCCGTCCCGGCCGCAACCCCTCGATTGTAGCGTGTCTCCGAGTCGCCGAGCGCCCTCCCCTCACACGCTTGCTATCAACGCCGCGAGCAGCGCGGTCCGCGGAACCAGGTGTTCGGCCACAATCGACTCATGCGCCGCATGAGCGCCCTCGCCCACCGCACCCAGACCATCCAGAGTGGGGACTCCAAGCGCCGCAGTAAAGTTGCCGTCCGAGCCTCCGCCGGTCGAGGCCTCCGCGAGTTCGAACCCCAGCTCAGCAGCCAGCCCACGAGCCTGCCGGTAGAGCCGCACCGTGCCGCGCGTGCGCTCCATAGGAGGGCGGTTGATGCCGCCCGTCACCGTCAGGCGGCACCCGCTGTCGGCGGGCTTCAAGCCGCGGAACAACCGGGCTACTCTGGCGGCATCCGATGCTCGTGCAATCCGCACGTCCACCTCCGCCCAGGCCTCCTGCGCGACGACGTTCGACCGCGTTCCGCCGCCGATCACACCCGGGTTCACCGTACGCCCAAGCCGCGCATCCGTGAAGCCGGACACCGTGGTGAGCAGCCGCGCCAGCTCCAGCACCGCGGAGTGGCCGCGCTCGAAGTCCACCCCGCTGTGCGAGGCCACACCGCGAACCTCCAGCCGGTAGTCGCCCACGCCCTTGCGCGCCGTCTTGCACGCCAACCCCTGCGCCGGTTCGAGCACAAGCACCGCCTTCGACGCCAGCGCAAGCCGCTCCGTCACCACGCGCGATACCGGACTGCCAACCTCTTCGTCACTGTTCAGCAGCAGAACAATCGGCCCAAGCGCCCCCGCTTCTGCCAGCGTCCCGACCGCACCGAGAGCCATCGCCACACCCGCTTTCATATCTAGCACGCCTGGGCCGTACAGCCGACCATACGCCTGTCGCCACGGCATGGCGGCAAGCGTCCCGAGAGGCCACACCGTATCCAGGTGCCCCAGCAGCAGCACGGGCTTCTGCCGCGAACGCACCGGCCCGAAGCGCAGCTCGAGGATGTCGCCGAAGGTCTTCTGCCGGTGGATCCTCGCCCGGCCGCCCGCCGCCTCGGCGGCCACGCGAACGAAGTCCGCCGCCCGATCGACCGCCGCCTTCGAGTCGCTGGGTGACTCGATCTCCACCAGCCGCTGGAGGAACTCCTTCACCCAGGCCGAACGCCGTTCCACCGCCTGCAGCAGGGCGCGCACATCGAAGTCTGCCGGCAACGAGTCCTCAATATCCGCGCGCGAAGTGGAGGTAGAAGACGGCCGCGCTCGCCAGCAGGCAGTACACGCCGAACAGCCACCACCGGCCCTTCTCAAGCCAGCTCGAAA
The DNA here is from genome assembly GCA_030776065.1 of Acidobacteriota bacterium. GTDB lineage: Bacteria > Acidobacteriota > Terriglobia > Terriglobales > Acidobacteriaceae > Edaphobacter. The sequence continues at coordinate 46,649 of JALYIA010000018.1, read as the reverse complement.
GCCACCGCAGCGCCACCAGCCCGGCAAGAAACGCGAACACCGCACCCAGCAGGCTAAGCGCTACGGTGCCGTGAAGATCGATCGGCGTGCCGCTTGCCGCAGCCTCGTGACTCGCCTTCAGCAGACGCAGCGTCTCCTGCAGGACGACGGCGGGGGTAAGCACCACCGCAAGCGCGAACGAGAATCGCTCGGACCGCTCCTTGCCCGCACCCGTAAGCATTCCGGCAGAGATCGTCGAGCCCGAGCGCGAGAAGCCGCGGAACGGCAACGCAAGCCCCTGCACAATGCCGATCCATCCGGCCTGGCGCATCGTCACGCTTCCCGAAGGGCGCCGCGTCAGCGTCATCGGCTCTTCCGTCGGGCCGGCCGTCCCGGCACGCTCGCGCAGCCCGGCGATCAGGATCAGGAGGCCCGCCCACGCCAGTGCGGGCGCGATAAGGTCCAGGCGCCCGAAGAGCAGCTCGATCTCCGCCTTGGGTGCTCCCGCGAACGCGGTCCGCTCGATGATCTTCCGCAACGCCTCACCCACGATGCCCGTCAGCAGGGTGGCCCAGAGCACCCGGATGGCCACCCGCTTGAACGCATCCCCAGAAGAAAAATAGGTCTGGCGCCACTGCTTCCAGAAGTACGCGATCACCGCGAACATGGTGCCGGTGTGCAGCATCACCAGCAGCAGCGTCATCCGCGGGTCAGACGGGTCAAGCCCGTCAGCGTGTGCCTGGAATATCTTCTCCACGACTATCACGTGGGCGGAACTCGACACAGGCAGAAGCTCGGCAAGGCCCTGAACGATGGCCAGAAGGATGACCTCAAGGATGGACATGCGGCCATTCTACAGGCGGCAAACGAATTGCCGGCAAGGCTTCAGCGCAAGGTTCGGACGGCGTCCGCGGCGGAGGAGCTCCATCGCCGGATGAGGACGCCAACAAAAAATCTCGGCGGGGGGGGAACCCCCCGCCGAACCGTTGCATCCACGAGGCGGCTCTACGGCCACTCGTCCCTGCTGCCGAACCGAACCGGCTCGGGCGATCCGTTTGCCGGGCGTTACCCGGTGCTTGCTGGGGCCTTACCCGCGCCAGCCTCGACCCCAACGAGCAGCGGCGGCCGCGATGGACCAGAGGACGAACCCCCGGTCAACATGGCAGATTCCCCAGCTTTGCTCTGAGGTGGGCGGGTACGGACAGAGTGGAAGACGTCCAGCCGCCATCGGTAGTCTGAGGGGCCGATGACTGGGGCCTCTACTCCGTACATCATCTATCTGTTCACTTGGGACGTATGCAGGTAAAGGGCCAAATCGCGAACCAGGAATAGAGTGACCTAAGTAACGTCGGATAAACCGGTTGCGCCCAGGCATCATTTCCAGCACGAGCCTGCGTCTAGCAGAACACGCAACAAGTTGCAGGGGCAAGTGTAGCTTTGTGCCCTCCAAAGCCGCCGCACCAGCTGCTCTGGCCGTTACGGAAGGTTGTGAAACGCAGCACGGCACCCCTTACGGGTCAGCGTGATTCCGAGATGCGGAGGTGCTCGCCGGCGACGAGGTACCCTTTGCGGAGGAACCAGTCCTCCATCGCACGGGTCAGGTCCGCCAGGGGCACGCGTGATCCGGCCTCAAGCACGCCGTCCGCCGCGGGAAGCGTGTCGTCGAATACAGCCTCGTTGGTGAAGTTGCGCATCGCGAAGCTGTCCAGCTGGCGAATCGGGCACAGGTGTGCTGCGCCTGCGGAGTCGATGCGTTCGATGCTCAGGATCCTGGCAAACATCTCTCACACGCCGCCGCGCTCTGGCCGCTTCCTTTCGTCAGATTGTGTTGCATGCTAGCAAAAGGCGAGCCGTTCAGGTCCCCTCGCGCTGGCCGTACCGGAGGCTCTCAGCCCTCCTGCTCCTCTTCGAGCTTCCGGTCGTGGCGTTCGATGTACTCGGTCGCCTCTGGACAGAGGGTCTGGAGCATCTGGAGCAGGCCGCGGGGGTTCAAGGATTCGACCAGGTAGTCCAGCGGCGCGGGCAACTCCTCACCGGGCGAGTCCACCAGGATGAGAGGAAGCTTCGGGTTGATCTTCTTCAGTTCGTGAGCGAGCTTGACGATGTCCATGTCCTCGGTACGGCCGTCCAGAACAGCGCCGTCCACGTGCGGAAAGCGCCGCAGGGTCTCAATCGCTTCCTTCGCGCTGTAGCTGGTAATCACGTTGAACTTGGCGGACTCGATCACGAGCTTCCGGGTGGAGATGCTGCCTGGGTGCTCGGGGTCCATGACGAGAAAACAAGGTCGAGTCATAGATTCTATGATGCCTCCACGAGCGGCTGTGAGGCCGGTCGAGCGGGCTCTAGGGGGCGGAAACATTGTGAGATGAGCGTGTTTTCGAGGATCGAAGCTCTGACTGCACGGCCCAGGCGCTGCCGGGCGGAGTGGCAATGTCGGACACTACACAAACAGTGCGATCATCGGCGAGTCCAGGGGAATCGTCTGGGTGGGACCGGTAAGGCGACCCGACACAGGATCCCGGCGGAAGACGGCTACTGTGGCGGAGTCCTGATTGCCGCACAGTATCCAGTGTGCGTCCGGGGAGAGCGTGAAATGCCGTGGCGTTCGGCCGCCGCAGGAGATGCGCTGGATCAGAGTCGGCGCCCCATCGATCGCAGCTAGAGAAAACACGGCCAGGGAATCCTCGCCGCGGTTGGACGCGTACAGGAAGTGGCCATCGGGCGAGACGGCGACCTCGGCGGCGGTGTTGCGGTTCGCGGCGAAGCCAGGCGAGATGGTCTTGACCGGGGGACCGGCCTTGACGAGCAGACCCTGGGGCGCGGTGCGGGAGCTCGTTGTATTCCACAGGAACAGGTCGAGCGTCGAGTCAAGCTCGTTGATCGAGTAGACCCACCGGCCGTTCGGGTGGAAGGCAAGGTGCCGCGGGCCGGAGCCGGGGCGCGCATTGGAGAATAGCGCCGGCGGCCCGAGGCGCGCAGTCTCGGGATGGACCGCGAAGACCGAGATCTCGTCCGAGCCGAGGTCGTTGACCAGCAGGAAGCGGTCGTCCGGCGAGAGGTGGACCGAATGAGGATGCGGAAGGTCCTGCCGGGCGGCGTTGGGGCCGCGCTTGCCGAACTTCGGATCTTTGAAGTCGATGCGTTCGACCGGCTGCGAGAGCGAGCCGTCCGGAAGGATGCGATACGACGCGATCGACGAGCCGCTGTAGTTTGCCACAAAGGCCGAGTGCCCGGTCGCGTCCACCGAGATGAAGCAGGGTCCCGCGCCGCCCGAGGAGACCTGGTTGATGAGGCGGAGGTCGCCCGTGGCGGGATCGATGAGAAAGGCGGAGACCTTGGACAATGCCTCGTTGAGTTCGTTGACGGCGTACAGGCGGCGCTGGGCCGGCGAACCGGGCGAGCCGGGCGTGGCGGCAACGGCGAGAAAGACGGGCCGCGGCGTCTCGGCCACCAGCTCGGCGGGGCTGAGCTTGCCCGTCGCCGTATCGAAGCGGGCGCGGTAGATGCCGCGCGAGACGTGGCGGTCTGTATCCGTGCCGAAGTAGACGAAGCCCGCGGCGGGAAGAGGCGCGGCGGGCGCGGGCTTCTTGCGGAGGTGCGGCAGGGTGAACTTCTGCCCGCGAGCGGCGGCGCTGACGGCGAGGAGAGAGAGGAAGTGGCGGCGCGTGGTCATAGGGGTTAGGGTGCCGAAGAGCAGCGGATCGCGTGTGCTCGCTCAGAATTGACAGTACTACGTTGGTGCGGGACCGGAAAACGGGGCCTACGAACGGTAGCCAGGGCGGGCATCAGAGCGGGACTCGTAGGGCGAGGGCGAGGGCGAGGGCATGGCGCGGCTCTCAATGCCCGGGGCGAGCGGCTCGCCGGGCAGAGCCGCGCCGAAGGAGACCTCCGGCTGCACGTCGTCGTTGATGACGGGCAGCGAGGGGAGCTTGAAGACGGAGCCGGCCTCGCGGACGATGGCTTCGGCGTGCTCGAGCACCTCGTCGACGGTCATGGTGTATATCTCGCGGCCGTTGTCGTAGCCGGATTCGATGGCCTGCTTGAGGTAGCGGCCGGCGATCTGTGCGGCGAGGTAGTCGGTCAGGACCTTGCCGTTGCGGCGCTTCTGCTCGATCCAGGCGAGGTTGGGCAGGGCGATCCACATGGGGCGGCCGTTGACGGCGAAGCGGATGTCGGTGGCATCGACGTGGCGGGTGGCGATGGCGACCATGGTGGCGCGCCAGGTGCAGTGGAGCTGTTCGCCGGTCCAGCGGTCGGTGACGGTGAAGTCCTCGTACATGAGTTCAAGAGTAGCGGAGCCGGTGGGCAGGGGCAAGGCAGCCCCTGCGCGGGGCGCGCGAGTGCAGCAGGGGAAGCGCGGCTCTCGACCGGCCGCCGCGCGCGGGCGCGTACCGCCAACCACTCACCAGCCCTACGCAGGATGCAATAATCCGTCATGGAACCCATTGGGAGACTCCTCTCCGCAGGCCGTCTGCTGCCTGCTGTTCTGCTGCCTGCTCTTCTGCTGGAGGGCGCGGCGGGCGCCCAGGTCCGCCCCCAGAGTGAAATCCGGAGTGGGAGCCAGAGTGGAACCCAGACACCCGCCGTCGGTACGCCGCGCTACGACATCCTGATCCGCCACGGCCACATCGTCGACGGCACCGGCTCGCCGTGGTATTCGGGCGATCTCGCGGTTCGCGACGGCCGCATTGCGGGGATTGCGCCCGCCGGCACGCTGCGCTCCGCAGACGCGCGCCAGACGATCGACGCGCACGGGCTGATCGTCGCGCCGGGCTTCATCGACATGCTGGGGCAGTCCGAGCGCACGATCCTTACGCAGCCGCACGTCTCGTCCAAGCTCTTCCAGGGCATCACCACGGAGGTGACGGGCGAAGGCAGCTCCATCGCGCCGCGCAGCGAGGCTATGCTGGCGGCCAACGACCCGGCGGCGAACCAGCCGGCGGTGACTCCTCCATCGGGCGTTGCGGCTGCGACGCCGGAGTTCCGCACGCTGGCCGACTACTTCCGCCGGCTGGAGGCGCAGGGCATCGCAATCAATCTGGCGACGTACGTGGGCGCGGCGACCGTGCGCCGCATCGTGCTGGGCGACGAGGACCGCGCGCCGACACCGGCGGAGCTCGCGCAGATGCAGACGCTGGTTCGCGATGCGATGCACGACGGCGCCATGGGCGTCTCCACATCGCTGATGTATGCGCCGGGCGTGTACGCGAGGACGCCCGAGTTGATCGCGCTGGCCAGCACCGCGGCCGAATCGGGCGGCATCTACGCGACTCATCTGCGCTCGGAGGCCGACGGGCTGCTCCCCGCGATCGACGAAGCCGTGACCATCGGCCGCGAGGCCCACATCGCGGTCGAGATCTTTCATCTGAAGGTCGCGGGACCTTCGAACTGGGGCAGGATGCCGGAGGTGATCCGCCGGATCGAAGCCGCCCGGGTGGAGGGCGTGGACATCGCCGCGGACACGTACGCGTACCTCGTCTCGGGAAATCCCGGCTCTGCGCTGCTGCCGCCGTGGGTCCACGATGGCGGCACGGCGGCGATGGTCGGGCGGCTGAACGATCCGGCGACGCGCCTGAAGATCCGCGACTCCATCCTCCACGACCATACGTGGGACAACGAGTGGTTCATGGTCCAGAGCCCGGCGGGGATCACGCTTGCGGGCACCTCCCAACCGGCGCTGAAGCCCTACACCGGGCAGAGCTTTGCAGCGATCGCGCTGGCGCGCCATACGGATGCGATCGACACGGCGCTGGACCTGCTGGCCGCCGACCCGCGGCTTTCGGTGCTGCTGGCGACGATGTCCGAGCGGGACGTGACGCTGGCGCTCGAACAGCCGTGGGTCTCGATCGGCCTGGACGGCTGGGGCACCTCTCCCGAGGCGTCCGTCGGGCGGCATCCGCGGGCGTTCGGCACGTTTCCCCACGTGGTGCGCAAGTACGTCCGCGAAGACCGTGTGCTGACGCTGCCGGACGCGATCCGCAAGTTTTCCGCGCTGCCGGCGGCGCGACTGCACCTGGGCGATCGCGGCGTCCTGAAGGCGGGCATGTGGGCGGACGTGGTCGTGTTCGACCCGGCGACGTTTGCGGACACAGCGACGTTTCCCCAGCCCAACCAGCTCGCCAAGGGGATGCAGTGGGTGCTGGTGAACGGCGTGCCGGTGATCGCCAACGGTGTACTTACCGATGCGCTGCCCGGCCGACCGCTGCGGGGTGCGGGGTTCCAGCCGTAAGAGTCCGGGGCATGAAACAAGTTTTGTTGATTCCGCTTGGGGGCAACGTGAGGAAACGGGCCGGGTTGCGCGCCCGGGCCCTTCTGTATCTTCTGCTCTCTCTTACTTGCAGCGGATGGGGGCAGGGAGGGCTACGGCGATTTGGTGGGGGTGGGGTTCTGGGGGCGGTCTTCGCCGGCTTTGCCCTCGGGCTTTTGGCGGCCGAAGGAGAAGCGGCGGCCGACGATGGCCTTGAGGATGAGGTGGTCGGTGGAGGCGGTGGCTCCCACGCCGATGCCGAAGTTGAACTCCCACTGCTTTGAGAGGTTGAGGTCGGTGACGGCGAAGATGTCCTGCTGCTGGTCGTGGAGCGAGTAGGGTGAGCCGAGGCGTCCGTAGTCGGCGTAGTACTCGATGCCGGCGTTGACCTTACGGGTGAGGTCCCAGCCGAGCTTGACGGCGGGCTGAAAGTCGAGCCCCTGGGCGATGCCGGGGCCATGGAAGGTGCGGGCGAGGACGGGGTTGAAGGCCCAGTACAGACGGCCGGCGGTCTTGTCGACGATGGGGCGGATCTCGAGCGTCCAGGTATCGGGCGAGTAGACGGCGCGCTGGTAGCCGATCTCGGTGGAGAGCGAGAGGCCGACGGGGAGACGCCAGGACTGCGGTGCGCGGACGCGGGGGCGAATGTGGTCGCCGACCCACTGGACGCCGTGGCCGGCCTGCTCGGAGGTGAAGACGTAGAAGCCGAGCTCGGCCCAGGAGTTGATGCCGGCGGTGAGCTCGAGGGTCTCGTGCTGCTGGTGGCTGGTGGGGTAGACGCGGTCGATGGTCTGGGTCTGGCCTTTGGGGGTGAAGTTGGAGTGGAGTTCGACCATGAGGCTTTTGGGGCCGACGGTCTCTGATCCGTAGACCTGGATTTCGTAGTTGCCCTGGGCGCGCGCGGTGGCGACACAGGACGCGAATGTGAGCAGAGAGAGAAACTTCACCGTGACGTGCATGGCTGGCCCGATTATATGGTTCGGTGAAACAGGAGCAGCTTTGGCCAACGGCAGGGTTCGAGGTCTGTGCATCTCATCGATCTGAGCCGGTGGTCTGTTTATCCCAATCCGCGAACAGGTGACAGTGTTGCAGAGGGTCAGGGCAGCCGCAGACGAGCGGGGCAGGTGGCGTATGGCGGCGCGGTGCGAGGGGTTCCGTACCGGGATGGAGGCGCTGGTCTTGCCGGCGGTGATGGCGATCGGGCTCTTTCTATTTGCAGGCGCGCGGTGGGCACAGGCGCAGACGCTGCACTATGCGAAGCCGGCGGATGTGCGGAACGGCGAGGCGGTCTACAAGGGTGGGTGCATCGCGTGCCATGGGGCGGAGGGCAAGGGTGCGGCCGAAACGAGCACGGTGTTCCGGCGGTCGGATGTGTTTCCGGACTTTACGGACTGCGCGGGGACGACGCCGGAGCCGAACGGGAACTGGAAGGCGGCGATTGTGCATGGGGGTCCGTCGCGCGGCCTGCAGCAGATCATGCCGGCGTTCGGGGATCTGCTGACGGATGCGCAGATCAACGACGTGATGGCCTACATGCGGGGGTTCTGCAAGAACACCCATCACTTCCCGCTGGGCGAGTTGAACCTGCCGCGAGCTCTGGTGACGGAGAAGGCGTTTCCGGAGAATGAGCTTGTGGTGTCGTCCGCCGTGAGCGCGAAGGGGCTGCCGGCGTGGACGACGGATGTGATCGACGAGCGCACGGTGATCGATGCGCGGACGCAGCTTGAGACGGACGTGCCGGTGAACTATGCGGTGCAGGAGGGCGGGTGGACGGAGGGTGTAGGGGATGTGACGATCGGGGTGAAGCGGGAGCTGTTTTCGAGTCTGCGGACGGGGTCGATCCTGAGCGTACAGGGCGGCATCCTGTTGCCGACCGGCGACGGCACTCGGGGATTCGGCGCGGGCACGACGCAGTTCGAGCCGTTTGCGGCGTTCGACCAGTTGTTCCGGACGAATACGTTTGTGCAGACAGAGCTGGGGGCGGATCTTCCGGTGGACACGAGCGTGGCTCCGCGGAGCCTGTTCGCGCGGGCCGCGATTGGGCAGGCGATGGCGCCGGACCACATGCTGGGGCGGCTGTTTTCGCCGATGGTGGAGTTCCTGGGCGTGCGGGACTTCAAGCCCGGCGCAAGCACGGACTGGGATGTGCTGCCGGAGATGCAGGTTACGGTGAGCCGGCGGCAGCACGTGCGCGTGGGGTTTGGATACAGGGCGCCCTTCACGAACACGGACGGGAGAACGCCGCAGGCGGTGTTCTATTTCCTGTGGGACCGCGCGGACGGCAATCTCTGGGAAGGCTGGCGATGAGATCGCGATGGGGCTGGGTAGGGTGGCTGGGATTGGCTGCGGCGGTGAGTGTGCCGGTCGCGGTCCGCGGCAGGGCGCAGGTGCAGCTTGCGCCGGAGTCGCAGACCGAGACGAAGGCCGGGCCGAAGGCGGAGAACGCGAAGGGCGACAGGAATCCTCATGGGACGTTCTTTCGCACGTCCGACCGGTGCGTGGCGTGCCATAACGGTCTGCTCACGAAGGAGGGCGAGGACGTCTCGATCGGGATGGCGTGGCGCGCGAGCATTATGGCGAATGCCTCGCGGGACCCATACTGGCAGGCGAGTCTGCGGCGCGAGGCGATGGATCATCCGGAGTCGAAGCAGGCGGTAGAGAACGACTGCTCCTTGTGCCATATGCCTGCGGTGCGGATGCCGGAGCGGGATGCAGTGAAGGATACGCATGTCTTCTCGCGGCTTCCGCTGCATGAGTTTCCCAAGGGAGATGCGGCGGCGGCGGATGGGGTGACGTGCACGGTCTGCCACCAGATCGATGCGGCGGGGCTGGGGTCAGAGAACTCGTTCAGCGGCAAGGTGCGGTTTTCGCCAGCGATCGGGAGGGACCTGCGGGCGGAGTACGGGCCGTTCGATCCGGACAATGGGCACCAGACGGTGATGCACTCGTCGACGGCGACGTACCGTCCGCAGAAGGGCGATCAGATGCGCGATGCGGCGCTGTGCGGAAGCTGCCACACGCTGTACACGGACGCGCTTGGGCCGCATGGCGAAAAGGTAGGAACGCTGCCGGAGCAGGTGCCGTACCAGGAGTGGCAGCACAGCACCTACAACAACACGAAACAGACGTGCCAGTACTGCCACATGCCCGAGGTGTCGGAGCCGGTCGCGATTACGGCCGTGTATGGAGAGCCGCGGCAGGGGCTGCATCGCCATGTGTTTGTGGGCGGGGATTTCATCATGGAAGGGATGCTGAACGAGCATCGCGACGATCTGAAGACGGCGGCGCTTCCGGAGGAGCTGGATGCGGCGATGAAGCGGACGACGGAGTTTCTGCAGACGCAGTCGTCCAGGGTGACGGTCGGTGCGGTTGAGACGACGGCTAGTGGGATTGCGGTGGATGTGCACGTCGAGAACCTGGGCGGGCACAAGCTGCCGACGGCGTATCCTTCGCGGCGGGCGTGGCTGCATGTGGTGCTGAAGGATGCCGGCGGTCGTGTGATATTCGAGTCGGGCGCGCTGAAGCCGGATGGGTCGATTGTGGGCAATGACAACGACGAGGACCCGACGAGGTTTGAGCCGCATTATCGGGAGATTACGCGGGCTGACCAGGTGGAGATCTACGAGCCAATTCTGGGAGACCTGAACAACAGGGTGACGACGGGACTGCTGACGGCGGTGAAGTATCTGAAGGACAACCGGCTGCTGCCGCATGGCTTCGATAAGGCGACGGCGGGGCGGGAGATTGCGGTGGTGGGTGAGGCGAAGGATGATCCGGCATTCAATGACCGGGGGGACACGGTGCGGTATGCCGTTCGGACGGGCGCGGCAGCGGGGCCGTTTACCGTGGAGGCGGAGCTGATGTATCAGCCGATCGGGTTCCGCTGGGCGCACAACCTGGAGCCATACAAGGCAGAGGAGCCGCAGCGGATGGTGAAGTATTACGAGCAGGCTGCGGGTAAGTCAGCCCTTGTGCTGGCGAAGGCTTCGCGGTAGCGGGGTCCCTGCTTTTTCGGTTCAGGCAGGATGACACACGAGAGCAGGTCCTTCGCTGCGCCAGGGTGACAATATTATTGTTCGCTAGCGATGAGGTAGCAGCGGCTTAGCCGCCGGCCACCGCGCCTAGGATGATGAAGGGTTCACGGCCGCTGAGGACGGCGGCGGGGAGCGGGGCGTGGGGCGGGTCGAAGGAGAGGTCCTGCTGGTTGGCGAAGAAGCGGAGGAAGGCTCGGCGCTCGCGGGTGGTGTGGTCGCGGATGGTGCCTTCAAGCGCAGGGTAGCGGGCTTCGAGAGCGTCGAGCAGTGTGGCGATGGTGGGGTTCGGGGGCAGGTCGAGTTCGCACTCGCGCGTGGAGAGTTTGGCGAGCGTGCGGAGGTGGAAGGGAAGTTCGACGCGGATGGTTGGCATCGGCGGTCACGGCAGCGTTTGGACTTCTACCGAGAGGACGGGCGGGAGGTTCTGGGTGATCGCGGACCAGGTATCGCCGGAGTCGGGCGAGGCGTAGACCTGGCCGCCGGAGGTGCCGAAGTAGATGCCGCAGGAGGGCAGGGTGTCGACGGCCATGGCGTCGCGCAGGACGTTGACGTAGCAGTTCTCCTGCGGAAGTCCGTTGGTGAGGGGCTCCCAGGTGTGGCCGCCGGTGCGGGAGCGGAAGACGCGGAGTTTGCCCTCGTGGACGTAGTGGAGCGAATCGGACTGGATCGGGACCACGTAGAGGGTTTCGTGCTCGTGCGAGTGGACGTCGATCGCAAAGCCGAAGTCGGTGGGGAGATCACCGGAGACCTCGTGCCACGAGTCGCCTGCGTCATCGGACCGCATGACGTCCCAGTGCTTCTGCATGAAGAGCGTATCGGGACGCGCGGGGTGGGAGGCGATGTGATGGACGCAGTGGCCGACCTCGGCGTTGGGGTCCGGGATGTACAGCGAGTGCAGGCCGCGGTTGATGGGCTTCCAGGTGGCGCCTGAGTCGTCGGAGCGGAAGGCTCCGGCGGCGGAGATGGCTATCGTGATGCGCTGAGGGTTGGTCTTGTCGAGCAGGATGGTGTGGAGGCACATGCCTCCGGCGCCGGGCGCCCAGGCGGAGCCGGTGGTGTGGTTGCGCAGGCCGGATAGTTCGGTCCAGGTCTGGCCCGCGTCGAGGGAGGGGAAGAGGGCGGCGTCTTCGACACCGGCAAGGACCTCGTCGGGGTCGGTGAGCGAGGGCTCGAGGTGCCAGACGCGCTTGAACTCCCAGGGGTGGGCGGTACCGTCGTACCACTGGTGCGTGCCGGGAACACCGTCGTAGACGAACTTGTTCCCGACGACCTGCCAGGTGAGGCCGCCGTCGTCGGAGCGCTGCATGACCTGTCCGAACCAGCCGGAGGACTGCGAGGCGTAGATGCGGTTCGGGTCGGCCGGCGAGCCCTTGAGATGATAGATCTCCCAGCCGGGGAAGTGCGGGCCGGCGATCTGCCAGTCGTTGCGCGCCTCATCCGAGGTAAGGACGAACGCACCTTTCTTAGTGCCTACAAGCACACGTACATGCGGCATGGGTAAGATCCCTCCAAAAAGCTGGCCGGGAAGACCTCCACACTATATCGTGGGATTCGGGCCGCGTGGGTGGGATCTGCGCGTCGGAGGGAACGTATGCGTGGTCTGATTCGTGGTTCGGTCTGTGCGGGTGCGCTGGCGTGCGCGGCGACTCTTGGCGCAGCACAGAGCGCTTGCAAAGCTACTCCCATGCCGGAAATGAGCATGGCCGACTCGGCAGCCTCGCCTCCAGAGAAACTGCCGAAGCCCGTGGCCATGTCGGGCATCGGCAACGGCTCGATCGAGATCACCACCGCCAGCCCTGAGGCCCGCGCCTGGTTCACCCAGGGCCTGAATCTCTTCCACGACTTCTGGGACTACGAGTCCTCACGCGCCTTCGAACAGGCGATCCGAGTCGATCCCACCTGCGCCATGTGCTTCTGGGGGCTCTACCAGGCCGAATCCTTCCGCAACGAGAACGATGCATGGGGCGCAGCCGCGCTCAAGCAGGCCCGGAAGCTCGCACCCCATGCCACCCCGGCCGAGCGCCTCTACATCAAGGCCGCCGTCCAGTCCGAAAAGGAACGGCAGCGCGCGAAATCCCATGCACCCGCCGCGAACAGCAAAGGCTGGTCGATCGAAGGCGCGGCCGCCCAAAGGCACATCGACTCGAAGGAGACCAAGCTGCTGCGCAAGCTCATCGCCCTCCGCCCCGAGGACACGCAGGCCCGTATCCTGCTCGCCGAGAGCCTCATCGATGGCTTCGACAAGGAGCAGAAGCCCAAGCCAGGCACCGCCGAGGCCCAGGCCATCCTCGCCTCCATCCTGGCCGCACACCCCGACGACTCCGCCGCCAACCACTATTGGATTCACGCGCAGGAGGCCGGCCTCCACCCCGAGTACGCCCTGCCCTCGGCCCGCAAGCTCAGCGCCCTTACCCCGACGTCCGGGCACATGGTGCATATGCCCGGCCACATCTTCTACCGCATGGGCGACTACGAGACCGGCCGGCTCTCGTTCCTGGCCTCCACCCGCGCCGATGAGACCTACATGCAAGCTCAGTCCGTCTCGGTCGACAACGACTGGAACTACGTCCACAACCTGATGTACCTCATCGCCGACCTGCTCGAGGCCGGCCGGCTGGAGGAGGCAACCTCGTCCTCCGCCAAGCTCACCGAAGCACGCGGACAACGCCGCAGCACCCTCTACATCAACAACTCGCGTGACGGCATCGCCCGGCTCGACCCGCTGCTTCCCGTGGCGCTCCGCTCGGCTGACTGGGCCCGCGCAAGCGCTCTGCTCGAGGCCAGCCACCCCGCCGCCGAGCTCCCCAACCTCATCACCCTTCGCGATGCCCTGCTCGACTACACCCGCGGCATGGCCGCCCTCGCCGACTCGGACACAGCATCCGCCCAAGCCCGCAGCAAGGCGATCGACGACCGCCTCGCCAAACTTCCCCCCGAACCCGCTATGCGCATGCCCGGCATGAGCGCCTCCGCAGGCCCTATGGCCCGCGACGCCTTGATCGGCCCGCTGCACAGCTACCTCGATGTGGCCGCACTCGAGCTCCGCGCCTCCGTCCAGCTCGCCCAGGGCCACACCGCAGACGCTGACGCCACCTTCACCAAGGCCGCCGACGCCGAACGAGCCCTCGGCTACCACGAGCCGCCCTTCTACATCCGCCCCGTCGGGGAGACCCGCGGCGATGCGCTGCTGCGAGCAAAGCGCTACAGCAACGCGAAGTCGGCATATCAGGCTGCGTTGAAGGAGCGCCCTAACTCCGGGTTCCCGCTCTACGGCATTGCGCAGGCGGATGCGGCCGCAGGCAACAAGGATGCAGCAGCCGAGGAGTTTCGCGCACTGCTGGCCGCATGGAAGAATGCCGATCCGGCTCTTCCCCAGGTAGTGGCCGCGAAGCAGTGGAGCGAAGCGGGTGGCGCGGTCGCGAGTAAATAAAGGCACGCGGCTGCCGACGATCGGGCTCAGAGCACGGGCGGCAAACTGCTACTCTTGTTTTTTCCCCAGGAGATGGGCATGCTCGATGTTCACCCGCCACACGAGAAGATCCACAGCCTGCGCGATTTTCTGCTCCACCTGCTCACCATCACGATAGGGCTGCTGATCGCTCTGGGGCTGGAGGCCATGGTGGAGGCAGCGCATCACCGGCGGGAGCGGATCGAGGCCGAACAGATGATTCGCCGGGAGCTGCGGGAGAATCGCGACTCGCTGATGAAGATGCAGACGACGACCATGTCGGAGATTCTGGACCTCCAACGTGCACTGGTGTTTGCCGAAGATCTGCGTTCCGGAAAGAAGGACGACCCAGCGGGGTTGAAGCTCGGCTTCACCGTTGGCCCGCTGCAGAGTGCGGCATGGAGCGCTGCGTCCCTCAACGGCGCTATCGGCTATATGGATTACGCCGAGGTGCAGCGGTTCGCCTCCGCGTATAAGAATCAGGACCTGTTTGAACGGTCGGCGGAGCTTGCGCTCCAGCACTACGAGGTGCTGGAGACGTACGTTGCGCCGGGTGATGATCCGCGGAACATGAAGCCACAGGATATTGAGACAGCAATTCCGGATGTGCGCCGCGCCATCGCCGACCTGCGGTCGATGTACGACGCCGGGCGAGGCACGCTCGCGGTCTATGGCCAGGCTCTAAAGCTGTAGGAGCGCATACGTTGCAAGGCCAAATCGATCGCCTCCCAAGAATCCCCCCAAGGAAGGAGCGATTGAGCGTTTGCGCTCCGAGCTTTAGAATCCCACTGTGGGTCACTGCCGTCCAATCCGGTATCGAAGCGGGGTGGGATGGCGCAGCAAGCTGTAACCGCCTCCGGATGGAGGCCGAGTCACAATCCGTGGGCGGTGGCGCTGGTGGTGACGCTGGCGACGTTTATGGAGGTGCTCGACACCTCGATTGCGAACGTCGCTCTGCCGCACATCGCGGGGTCGCTTGGCGCGAGCCAGGACGAGGCGACGTGGGTGCTGACCAGTTACCTGGTGTCGAGCGCCATCGTGCTGCCGATCTCCGGCTGGCTTTCGAACCGCATCGGCCGCAAGCGCTTTTACATGGTGTGCGTGGCACTGTTTACCGTGTGTTCGCTGCTGTGCGGCATCGCCCCCAGCCTGCCCATGCTGATCGTGGCACGCATCCTGCAAGGCGCGGGCGGCGGCGGACTCGCACCGAGCGAGCAGGCGATCCTGGCGGACTCGTTTCCGATTGAGAAGCGGGGACAGGCGTTTGCCCTCTACGGCACGGCCGTGGTCGTCGCACCCGCGATCGGCCCAACCCTGGGCGGATGGATCACCGACAACTTCAACTGGCACTGGATCTTCTTCATCAACCTGCCGATTGGTGTGCTGTCGTTATGGCTGACGAACCGGATGGTAGAGGATCCACCGTTCCTGAAGGCTCGCAAAGAGGCATCGAAGCACCTGAAGGTCGACTTCATGGGACTGGGCCTGGTCGCCGCCGGCGTTGGATTCCTGGAGTTCACGCTCGACAAGGGCCAAGAGAAAGACTGGTTCGGCGACCCCATGATCCGGACCACGGCCATCATCGCGGCCGGGCTGCTGATCTTCTTTGCGTTCTGGGAATGGAACCACCCCGACCCGATCGTGGATCTGAAGCTGCTGAAGAATCGCAACTTCGGCACGGCGGTGTTTCTGCAACTTGTTCTCGGCATGGTGTTGTTCGGGTCGACGGTGCTGATACCGCAGTACCTGCAGGTGCTGCTGGGATACAGCGCGGAGCGGGCGGGCATGGTGCTGTCCCCGGCAGGGTTTGTGATGATGGGGATGATGGCCGTGGCGGGGCGCTCCGTGGGCAAGTTCGACGCGCGGGTGATGGTCTGCATGGGATACCTGGCGACGGCGTTCGGCCTGTATCACCTGACGTCGCTCGATCTGACGAGCAGCTTTGGCCGGGTAACGGAGCTGAGGATGCTGCAGGTGATCGGGCTGCCGTTTATCTTTATCCCGATCTCGACGTTGAATTATGTGGGCGTGCCGTTGGAGAAGTCGAACCAGATCTCGAGTCTCTCGAACTTCGCGCGCAACCTGGGCGGGAGCGCGGGTACGGCTCTGCTGACGACGTACCTGGCCCGCAGCGCGCAGGTGAACCAGGTGACGCTTGCGGCGAATGTGATTCCGGGGAGCGCGGCGTTCACGCTGTATTCGGACCGCGTGAAGCAGATGCTTACGTTGCGTGGGATGACGCCGGAGGCGGTGGGGCAGGCGGCGATCGGGCAGGCGTACCGGCAGATGCTCCGGGAGGCCTCGATGTTGAGTTACAAGAATGCGTTTGCGATTCTGGCGGCGATTGTTTTTGTGCTTGCTCCCCTGCCCTTCCTGATGCGTCTTCCGGCGAAGCGCGCTGCAGGTCCTCCGCCGGAAGAGCTGATCGGGCACTAAACCCGGGCTGCATTAGACTGCGAGGATGGACCAGCGCAGGGACGCGGGAGACGACGAACGCAACGACGTGTGGAACACCGAGCGAAATGAAGCGCTGGATGCGAGTGCCGCCGACAACCTGGTGGCGGCGGCAGGGCCGATAGAGCTGCCGGAGCGCGACTTCGGCGTCCCTGCGCATGCGCCGCGCGGGCGGCGAGCGGCGGCCGCGTTTATCTTTCTGACCGTGGCGCTCGACATGCTGGCGCTGGGGATGGTTGCGCCGGTGCTGCCGCGGCTGATTGCCGGCTTTATGGGCAACGATGCCTCCCGCTCCGCGCAGATGCTGGGGCTGTTTGCGACGACGTTTGCGGTGATGCAGTTCTTCTTTTCGCCGGTGCTCGGGTCGCTCTCGGACCGGTACGGGCGCCGTCCGGTGGTGCTGCTGTCGAACTTCGGACTGGGATTCGACTACCTGCTGATGGCGTGGGCGCCGGCTCTGCCGTGGTTGTTTGCGGGGAGGGTGATCTCCGGGTTGACGGCTTCGAGCATCCCGACGGCGATGGCATACATGACCGACGTGACGCCGCCCGAGAAGCGAGCGGGCGCGTTCGGAATGCTGGGCGCGGCGTTCGGGATGGGCTTCGTGCTGGGTCCGGCCCTGGGCGGAGTGCTGGGCTCGGTGAGCCCGCGGCTGCCGTTCTGGGTGGCGGGCGGGCTGAGCATAGTGAATGGGATGTATGGGCTGTTTGTGCTGCCGGAGTCGCTGGCGCGGGAGAACCGCGCGAGGTTCTCGTGGAAGCGGGCGAATCCTGTGGGGTCGCTGGGTCTGTTGCGCTCGGATCGTGTGCTGCTTGGGCTCTCGGCGGTTCTCCTGCTCGGGTATCTGTCACAGCAATCGTTACAGATTGTGTATGTGCTGTATGCGGACTACCGGTTCGGATGGAGCGACCGCGCGGTGGGGCTGTCGCTGGCGGCCGTGGGGATCTTCTCTGGGCTGTATGGGGTGACTCTGGTGAAGCCGGTGGTGCGGTGGATCGGCGAGCGGGGTGCGATCTCGCTCGGGCTGGTATGCGGGGCGGCGGGGTATTGCCTGTTCGGATTGTCGAAGACGGGGCTGCTACTGCTGGCCGGGATCCCGGTGCTGAACCTGATGTCGGTGACGTGGCCTTCGGCGCAGAGCATTATGACGCGCCAGGTGAGCCCCTCCGAACAGGGGCAGATGCAGGGTGCGATCCAAAGCCTGCGCGGGCTGGGTGGCATCTTCGGCCCGGGGCTGTTTACCTACATCTTCTCGAAGACCATAGGGACGCGGGCGCTGGTGCATGTTCCGGGGGCGGCGTTCTTCGCAGCCGCGAGCCTGCTGCTGGTGTCGCTTGGGGTGGCCCAGGCGGTGCGACCTCGCCGTACCGCAGTGTCTGCCTGATCGTCCGAGCGCGTGGGCTCGAAAGGGCATCCAACAGAGTGCGTCCGACGGACGGGAAGAAAGAGGCCGGGGCATGCAACGAGCAAGGGGCGTTTGGAGGGCCAGGGTTGGGACGGCGGCGGTGCTGACTGCTTCGCTGTGTGCGTTGAAGGCTCAAGCGCCCTCGACCCAGCCAACTGCGGGAGCTCAGGCCATCGTGAATACGATGCTGGCGAACGAGGACGCTGCGTCAAAGCGTCGGGACCGGTTCCAGTACATGAACAAGGAGCGTTCGGATCGCACGGGTGGCCACCTGTGGGCGGAGAAGGTGGTGGAGACCGCGGCCGGCAAGGTTCGCATGCTGCTTGAAGAAGACGGGCAGCCGTTGAGCGCCGAGCGGGTAGCCGGAGAGCGCGGCAGGCTGGCGGCTATTGTGGCGGATCCTGCGGGATTTGCGCGGCGCGAGCAGGCAACAAAAGACGATGAGGCGAAGGCGAAGCAGATGCTTTCCGTTCTGCCGCGTGCATTTGACTTCGACAATGTTCGGGACGAGAACGGCATGCTGCGAATCGAACTGCGGCCAAAAGCTGATTTTTCGCCGGCATCAATGGAGGAGCGCGTGCTGCATGGGATGTCGGGCGCGCTGTGGGTGGATGCGAAGGCGATGCGGCTGCACCGCATTGAAGGAAAGCTGCCGACGGATATGAGCATCGGCTTTGGCCTGCTGGCGACGATCCGTGCGGGGAGCAACTTCGATACCGAGCGGGCGCCGTTCGAGGGCGGCGAGTGGAAGACCGTGCTGGTCGACTCGGACATCAACGGAAAGGCGATCTTCTTCAAATCGATCTCGCGCAGGCAGCATACGGAGCACACTGAGTTTCGTCGCGTGCCGAATGAGATTACGGTGCAGCAGGCGGTGGCGATGGTGGAACAGTAGATAGTGGAGCAGTGTTAGCTCTTAGCTGCTCATTGCTCCCTTTTGGCTGTCAGCTACTAGGTTAGGCGCTGTGGGGAACGCAGAGCCACGCTATGCTTTAGCGATGGGATTGGGATTTGAGGTAGAGCGCGAAAATGCTGCGGGTGGACGTCGCGGGAGGATGACACTGCCGCACGGCGTGGTCGAGACACCGGTGTTTATGCCGGTGGGCACGGCCGCGACCGTGAAGACGGTACAGCAGGAGACGCTCGAGCACATCGGCGAGTCGGGCACGGGCGCGCCGATCATCCTCGCGAATACGTATCACCTGTACCTGCGGCCCGGGCACGACCTGATCCGGCGGATGGGCGGCGTGCATCGGTTCATGAGCTGGTCGCGACCCATGCTGACGGACTCCGGCGGCTTCCAGGTGTTTTCGCTGAGCGCTCTGCGCAAGGTAACGGACGAGGGCGTGGAGTTCCGCTCGCATCTGGATGGGTCGAAGCACTTCTTCTCGCCGGAGCACTCCATGGCCGTGCAGATCGCGCTGGGCGCGGACATCATGATGGTCTTCGACGAGTGCGTGGAGACGCCCGCGACGTGGGAACGCACCAAGGCTTCGATGGAACTCACGCACGCGTGGGCGGCGCGGTCGAAGACGTACTTTGAGGCACACAAGCACGAGGTGCCGTGGAACCAGGGATCAGGGATTAGGGATCAAGGATCAGAAGGCAGTTCTCTGGGGAGCACAGACCCGGGGGCTGGACCGGGACGATGGGCCCTGAGCCCTGATCCCTGTTCCCTGGGCCCTGATGCCTGCTTGAAGACTCAGGCGCTGTTCGGGATCGTGCAGGGCGGCATGTATGCGGACTTGCGGCGCGACTCGGCGGAGCGGTTGGTGGAGATGGACTTCCACGGGTACGCGATCGGCGGCCTTGCCGTGGGGGAGCCGCGCGAGGTGACGCGCGAGATGATCGCGCGCACGCTGGAGGTGCTGCCGCGCAACAAGCCGCGCTACGTAATGGGAGTGGGTTATCCGGACGAAATAGAGGAGTACGCGCGCCTGGGGGTGGACATGATGGATTGCGTGCTGCCCACGCGGGCAGCACGGCACGGGCTGCTCTTCCGCTCGGCTGAGCCGGGCGAGGGTGAAGGTGGCGCGGTGCGGATGAACATCAAACGCGTGGAGTACGCCGAGGATCAGGGCCCGATCGATGTGCGGTGCTCGTGCGGTGTGTGCCGGCGGTACACGCGTGCGTATCTGCGGCACCTGTTTGTGTCGAAGGAGCCCCTTGGGGCCACGCTCAATTCGATCCATAACCTGAGCTTCTATCTGGACACGATGGAGCGGGTGCGGCGGGATCTGCAACACCCCGCGACCGCTGAGTTCGCGGATTCTGCTTGCTCTTAGGGCGCATTCAAGCTGCTGAGTGCCTGGTGGATCAGTTCGACGGTACGGGCGATGGGCAATCCCATGACGTTGAAGTAGCAGCCGTCGATGCGTGGGATCCAGCGCGCGGCGAAGCCCTGGATGCCGTAGGCGCCGGCCTTGTCGAGTGGTTCGGAGGTCGCGCAGTAGAGCGCGAGCTCGCCTTCGGGGATGCGGTCGAAGGTGACCTCCGTCTGCTCCACCGCGCTCTGATTGCCGTGCTCGTGGCGCGCGGCTATGCCCGTGAGAACGGTGTGTGCGCGCGCGGAGAGCATGCGCAGCATCCGCTCGGCGTCGGCGGCGTCGGCGGGCTTGCCGAGGATGCGGCCGTCGCAGACGACGCTGGTGTCAGCCGCAAGCACAAGCAGGCCAGACGGCTGCTGGGCGTGACGAGCAAAGACAGCCTCGGCCTTCTTTTCCGCCAGGCGACGCACGTAGGCCGCGGGCTCTTCGCCGTGGTGCAGCGATTCGTCCACGTCGGCTGCTTCGACCGTGAACGTGTAGCCGGCCTGCGCGAGCAGCTCGCGGCGGCGTGGGGAGGATGAGGCCAGGATGAGCCGGGGCGGCTGATCGGGGGCGGGCATAATCAGGCGAGCTCCTCGACGGAGATCGAGACCGACAGGGTGTGGGTCTCACCGGGAGCGAGCGTGACCGCGTTTGAGGCGACGTTGGCAGTCTCGACACACACCATGGTGCGCCAGCCTTCGGGATCCATGTCGGGCAAGGTGGCAGCCACGGTGGACCACGGGTTCCAGACGACTGTGGAGTCCGACCCCGCCTTCTCGATGGTGACTCGGCGCCTGAGGGCGTGGTCCTCGATGGTGCAGGTAGAGGTGGTGTCGAGAAAGACGCGGTCTACTGTGCCTGTGAAGACGATCGCGGCTTCGGTCTGTACCTTGCGCTTCATCTCGTCGCGCTTGTCGAGGTAGGCGGCGCCGGCTAGGCCTTTGACCAGCGCCTGCGTCGCGTCGCCCACGGCGAAGTACGTGTGGAGCGCCTGCTCGAAGCGAAGCGGCGCACCGCCGGGCGTGTTCGCGACTGTGAACTCGAGTGCAAGGGTGCGGCCCACCCGCATGCGGAGCGCCACGCCGAAGTGGTCGAATCCAAGCTCGCGGCTGTGTTCCGTGGGCGCGAGAGTGAACGTCAAGTGGAGATCGTCGCCCGCAGCAGCGGCGAAGGCGAGCTGCCACTCGGAGGTGCGGGCGAAGCCGTGGGCGGGGCCGGGATTGCCGTCCTGCCCCGGCCCGAACCAGGGGAAGATGACGGGGATGCCGCCGCGGATGGGCTTGCCGGGCGCAAGCTCGCTGCGTGGGCTCAGGTAAAGCACGGGGCTCTGCCCTGCAGGGGTCCACTCGGCCAGGTGCGCACCCTGGAGATACACCGTGGCGTCCGCGGTGGGGGACGTGATGCGGGCGAGGTTGAGTCCGGCCGGGGTGGTGTCGAAGGCGAGCAAGCCGGGGATCGCAAACTGCTCGTCCAGTTCTGCAGAGGTCATAGGTCAAGTCTACCGGCAGGCGCGGCGTGGTGGCTGACGCTACGCAACCCACGCGAGGCTTTTGTCCTGCAGCGCACGCCCCAGAAAGTTGGAACGCGGAAGCACCCACCGGCCAAGCCAGCGCAGCAGCCCGGCAGGCAGACCCCGCCGGATTGCGAGGATGTCCAGCACGTGGCCAGGCGAGAGGGAGAGCCCCATGGAGTGTGGGGTGCCTCCCTCGAACAGCAGCGTGCGTGTGCCGAGGGATATCTCGTGTTCGAGCACGCAGGCGCGCATCACGGTGGTCAACGAGTAGCGCGGCAGACCTCCACGATTCACCTGCCACTCGATGCGCACGTCCTTGCCGACCCGGCTGCCGGCTATCAGAGAGAGCCAGCGGCCATCGCGCGCACGCAGCCCCGCAAACAGGCGGTTGGGTGACGACGTGACATAGTGATGGCGCCAGGCTGCATCGTCCTCCGGCACGGGATTGGTGGAGCGCCGATTCAGCTCCAGGAACTGCTCCGGCGCAAGCGCCACGGATGGGACAAAGACGGCTCCGAGATCGTCTTCCGCACGCTGCCGGTAGCGGCGGAAGTTGCGGCGGGTGTTTCTGCCGAAGGCAGCCATGGTGGCCTCCAGCGTGGCGCCCAGGTGGAGATCGCGAGCCTGGGAACGAACACGCATACCGATCCGGCAGGAGCCGTCCGGCAGCAGCCCGGGCTGCGCCAGGCGAGGTCCCGGCGCGGCGCCCTCGACGGAGATGAGGGACATGGTTGCGCCGTGTGCGGCCAGGATGCGACAGGCCTGTTCGGCAACCTGCGCGCGGCGCTCCCGGGGAGCAAGCACTGTGCGTGCTCCGCTGATGTCATCGGTGGCGAAGAGGCCGGTGCGGAAGGGGCCGACGGTGTACTCATAGAGCAGAACGGCGCCGTCGAGATCGTCCGCGGTGGCGTTGTGGGCGTGGACTCCCCTGCGCAGTCCGACGAGGATGAGGCAAGGAGTCTTGCGCAGAGCGGACGGCGCCTTCACAAGCAGATGCACCAGGTCCAGCAGGCCGCTCTGCCCGGTGCGACGGCCCAGCTCCACAAGCAGGGGGCGCATCGCGATGACCGCTGCGCGGCCACGTACGAGCGGCGCAGGCTCGGACCGAGCCTCCACACTGGGAAGCGGTTGTGTCGGGATGGGGAAAGCAGCGGCGCGTCGGGAGACAGAGTCCGCCCGCGCGGCACGGGAGGCATTGCGATTTGGCTGGGACATGGAACCAGGTGGTACGGTGCTCAAAATCTCGGAAAGTGATACGGAACGTCAAATCTGTCCTGCGGTGGGCGGAGTGAGCTCTTGGTGGCTCTCCTGACCTAAGGCAGGCAGGGCGAAGGGCAGAAGTCCGGGCAGTGCGGCAGCCGGGGGAGGTTCACGCCTGTCGTGCAGCCGACGCAGTCTGCTCTGGAGTCGTACAAAGATAGATGGTCGGCAGACGGTAGACGGTGTGGGTCCAGTTGCGCCGCATCAAACTGACGTGCACCCCCCCCGACTACACTGAAGCCGATGCCCGTCCGGGAGACTCCACAGGAGCTGCGCGCGCTGGCCGAAGACGCGCGGGTTACTGTGCGGCGTGGCGGCGCGCCCGACCCACTCGGCAAGTGCGTCGTGTACTGGATGCAGCGGGCACAGCGCGGTCGCGACAACCACGCGCTCGATCTTGCGGTTACGCTTGGTAACGCCCTGTCGCTTCCGGTTGTGGTGTACTTCGCCGGCATCTCGAACTTTCCCAATGCGAACCTGCGGCACTACGTCTTCCTCAACCGGGGCCTGGTGGATGTGGAGGAGGACCTGCGCGAGCGCAACGTCGGGTTTGTGCTGCGCAACGCGCCGAACGAATCCCACGAGCGCCTGCTGGCCGATGTGGGCGCGGCGATCTGCATTGGGGATGAAAACCCCATGCGCGAGCCCGAGCGCTGGAGGAGGGAGCTTGCCCAGCGGATTCGCATCCCGTTCTGGACCGTCGATGCGGATGTAGTGATCCCCACGCGGCACATTGAGAAGGCGCAGTATGCGGCGTATACCCTGCGCCCGCGGCTCTACCGCCTGTTGCCCGAGTACCTCGCACCATATGAGAATCCCAGGGCCGAGAGAACGTGGGTCGCGCCGAATGGCTTCTTTGCCGACGAGCCACGGCAGGACATGACACGTGGCTGGAAGCACCTGGACCGGAGCGTTGGGGCGGTGGAGTCCTGGACGGGCGGCTACCGCGCCGGGAGCAAGCGCCTGGCGAACTTCGCCGGAGCGCTGCTGGCGAACTACGACAGCACACGCAACAGCCCGGAGGTGGACGGGACATCGAAGCTGTCTCCCTACCTGCACTACGGCCACCTCGGCCCGCTGACGATTGCGCTCGCGGTGGATGCCGCCGTGAAGCGCGACCCGAAGCTCGGTGGCGCCCGCGACAGCTTCTTCAACGAGCTGATCGTCTGGCGCGAGCTCGCGGTGAACTTCGTCCAGCACACGCCCGGATACGACACCGCCGATTGCGCGGAAGACTGGGCGAAGAAGACCATCGCGGAGCATGCGCGGGACCAGCGCGAGCGGCTGTACACGCTGAAGCAGCTGGAAGCGGCGGAGACGTACGACGAGCTCTGGAACGCCGCCCAGATCCAGATGGTGGAAGAGGGTTGGATGCACAACCGCATGCGGATGTACTGGGCCAAGAAGATCCTCGAGTGGACGCCCGATGTCGCGACTGCGGTCGCATGGGCCGTCTCTCTGAACGACAAGTACTTCCTCGACGGGCGCGATCCCAACGGCTATGCAGGGATTGCGTGGTCCATGCTGGGCAAGTTCGACAGGCCCTGGTTTGAGCGGCCGATCTTCGGCAAGATCCGCTACATGTCCGCCGAGAGCACAGGCCGCAAATTCGATTCCAAGCTCTACATCCAGCAGATGAATGCGCTGCGAAGCGGCGACTTCCGGCTGCGCTGAAGTGGCGGCCCGTGTGGAGCGAGGTACCCGCCCGGTTGCGTGACCGGGAGGCTTCGCCGTACCATCGCCCTTGAGTGGACCCCCAGAACAGACGACCGAAGCTGGATGCGAGCCAGGACGCCGAACGTCTTGTCTCGGCAGCGCCTGTGGACGACGATCAGGCGTTCGAGCTGAAGCTGCGGCCTGTGCGGCTGGCCGAGTTCATCGGTCAGACCAAGGCGAAGGAGCAGCTTGCGATCGCGCTGGAGGCTGCCCGCACGCGCGGGGAGGCGCTGGACCATGTGCTGCTCTTTGGGCCGCCGGGCCTCGGCAAGACGACCCTGGCGACGATCATCGCCAACGAGCTGGGCGTCGGATTTCAGCAGACCTCAGGCCCGACCCTGCAGATCCAGGGCGACCTGACGGCGATCCTCACCAATCTGCGCGACCGGCAGGTGCTCTTCCTGGACGAGATCCACCGGTTGCAGCCGGTGCTCGAAGAGAAGCTTTACACGGCGCTCGAAGACCTGAAGCTCGACATCATCATCGGGCAGGGACCGGCGGCGCGTACGCATGTGATGGAGATCCGGCCGTTCACGTTTGTCGCCGCGACCACGCGCCCGGGGCTGCTCAGCTCTCCGCTGCGCTCGCGCTTCGGCATCCTTCTGCGGCTGGAGTTCTACACCGATGACGAGCTGCGGTTCATTGTGGAGCGGTCCGCGGAGGTGCTCGGCGTACCGATCGACACCGATGGCGCAGCCGAGATCGCGATGCGCTCCCGCGGCACACCGCGCATCGCGAATCGTCTGCTCCGCCGGGTCCGCGACTACGCGGAGGTTCGCGCGGACGGCCGCATCGACCGGGCTACCGCGCAGAAGGCGCTCGCCCTGCTTGAGGTGGATGCCCACGGATTCGATGAGCTCGACCGGCGCCTGCTCCGCACGATCATCGAGAAGTACGACGGCGGCCCGGTTGGCCTGAACACGCTGGCCGCGGCCCTTGCGGAGGAGCAAGACGCGCTCGAGGAGGTCTACGAGCCCTTCCTGATCCAGATCGGCTTCCTCGACCGCACGCCCCGCGGACGTGTGGCCACGCGGCTCGCGTACGAGCATCTCGGCATCGAACTCCCCCGGAAGTACACGCTGTTCTAGCCTCTCGGTTCCGCTCTGCCTACGTTCTGTTCGGCCGATCCGGAACCGCCGGTGCGCCAGAAACCGCCGGGTGCGCCAGGCTGCATCTCATGGGTCAGAAGGCGGCCTACACGCGATGAAACTCCTACGCAGCATCTCTCTCTTGGCGCTTGCGCTTGCGGACACGTCCTGCAAAAAGAGCGCACCGACCACCCCGAACTACGCGGCTGCGATCAACGCGTACTACCAGGCGCATCCCTTCTGCCTGTGGCCGGAGGAGAAGAGATTTCCGGTGCAGGCGGCGACCTCCGATGAAGGCAAGACGCAGGGGTACGATGCGCTGGTCGACCAGGGCCTGCTGACTCGAACCACGTCCGAGAAACACATCCTGATCATCTCGCGCCAGCAGAACAACTACGACATCTCGCCGCAAGGCCGCCCCGCGTGGAGCGCGGACGCCAACCAGCCGGGCTTCGGGAACTTCTGCTTCGGGCACCGCCGTGTCAGCACCGTCGACAGCAATACGCCAACGTCCGACCAGCCGGGCGCTACGGTCACGGTGAACTACCACTACACGCTTGCCGACGTGCCAGCCTGGGCCAATGCGGCGGAGACCCGCACCGCGTTCCCCCGTGTGGAGGCTGCGCTGGCCGGCCCGCAGGCCGCCACCGCGACTCTGACCAACACCTCGCAGGGGTGGCAGGTATCCTCGCACGATCCCGAGTCCTCGAACCGCGCATCGCCGGCCGACGGGCGGATCGTCCAGTAGCTTTACTGGAAGGCTGCGGTCGCGGAGACCGACACGACAAGCACCAGCAGCCACCAGCCAATCACCACGGCGGCCGCACGGCCCACTTTGACACGCGCCACAATCGCGGTGCCGACGATGAGAAGGACCAGCACCCAGATGCCGACGACGTCAAAGTAGCTGAACAGCACACGCATCCACTGCGGCGACTCCGTCATGTAGTAGCCGGGATTGGTCCCGGCGGGCTGCTGGAGGTTGAAGTTCTCCGGTGAGCCGCCAAACCACAGCGTCACCGTGGTGACGAGTGCGGAGAAGACGCGCGGCAGGTTGGCATACATCCACACCGCGAATATCTGCGCGTAGGTCGTCTGCGCCCCCAGTGCGAAGTTGAACGTAGCCCACAGCACCAGCGACCCCAGAGCCGCGAACGCAAGCACCATCAGCGGATACGCATAGCTGGTGTAGCGATACCCCGTCGCCATCGCGGAGAGGCGGGCGGCGCGGGCCGGCGAGTCAAGCGAGTTGATCTGGCTCTCCTGGGAGGCGCTCTGGTGGATCTGATTCTCCACCACCTGTGGGAAGCCGACCTTGCGTCCGATGGAGAACGAGACGACCAACACTGAGAACGCAATGATGAGGTAGGGAAGCCACCACGACGCACTGCGCCGGATGTCGGCAAAGGTGGCAGAAGGCGCGACAAAGACGTCTCCAACACGCTGCCACTGCGAGAGGGCCGGGGCTTCCGTCTGGATCTGCGTCATGGGGACCGCTCCTTTCAAGGCAGACTGGGATGGCTGCGTGGTGCAGACGGATTGTAGCGCGCTGGGATGCCTCCGCCCGGAGATTCTTGCATGTAGGCGCTCTGGCCCATCGTTTTCGCCAACGCCGCGAACACGAAAGGCCTCCGCGAGGGAGGCCTTTCGTGTGCTGCCGACCTGCTGCGAACCGTTACATCTGGACGCCGCCGCCTGTCTTCTGCTCCTTCTTCAGCTCGTTCGCCTTACGCGCGCCCATGGCTTTCTGAATCCACTGGTCGGCCTGAGCAAGGTCGTCCTTCCGCGCCGGTTCGTTGCCGCACTCGGTGTCCGCCTTGCGGCGATACGTGAGTTGGATGTACTGCATGGCGTCGTCATAAGTAGGATTCAACTGAACCGCCTTCGTGAGGAAGTCGAGACCCTCCTTGATCAGCGGGCCGTTCGTCGTCTGGAGCTTCGCGCACGCCGCCTTGCTCTTCTTTACGTTGCCCTGGCCATCGTCCACTAGGCCATCGGCGGCCAGAACCTCCCGGGCATTCTTGTACGCCAGCGTCCAGTCCACAAAGCCGACAGTATAGTAGGCCTCGGGGTCGTTAGGATCGGCCGCGATCACCTTCTTCTCGTACTCCTTGGCTTGATCGAACTTCTGAATGTTGCGGTCGATCGAGGCAATCTGCTTCAGGGCGGTGAGATCGTTGGGGTCCTTCTGCAGCACATTGGTGAACCCGTCGAGGGCCTTCTGCGCCACGGCCAGGTTCTCCGGGGTCATCAGGTTGGGCACCACCTGGTACGAGTACGCGGTCGCGAGATAGAGCTTCGCGTTCTCGAACTCGGGATCCAGCTTGATGGCATTCTGAAAGTCGCCCACAGCCTCATCGTAGCGCGCACTTTTAAAGGCTGCCACGCCCTTGTTCAGCTGGTCGCGCGCCTTCAGCTTGTTGCAGCCAGTCGCGGATCCGACCAACACTACAAGAGCGACCGAGACCGGGATTCGTGCATTCAATTTCATGGGGCGGTGAGTCTCCTTCGGCGAACGCAACTTGATTAGACGCCAGATGTCGGTCAGGGGAGTGACTTTCCTTCCGATTGTACCGGCAGAACAGCGGATGTGGAAAGCAGTGGCTCCGGGTCTCCCTAACGAGCGGAGTTTATCCTACCGCATTGTAAGACGTACAGCGCAACACCGCGGCACAACCCGTTCCTGCTTGCGTGTGCTGCCATACGCTGGTGCGCCTTACTGGTCGTACCGCAGCGGGCAAGCCAGAGGCAGCCGGACGGATCACGATTGGGCTCCCGGCAGCAGAGCCGTTCCCTATACGATGCGCCCGTCGCGGATGTGCACGCTACGCGTCGCGTACGCCGCCGCCTCGGGATCGTGTGTGATCATCAGGATCGTCTGCCCCGTCTCCCGGTTCAGCTCCCGGATAAGCTGCAGCACCGCGGCCGAGTTCTGGCTATCCAGGTTTCCCGTCGGCTCATCGGCCAGCAGAATTGCCGGCTTGTTCACGATCCCGCGCGCAATGGCAACCCGCTGCTGCTGCCCGCCGGAGAGCGCGCGCGGCTTGTGCTTCATCCGGTCCTGGATCCCGAGCAGCCCCAGGATGCGCTCGAACTCCGGGGTGAACTTCGTCGAACGCCCGCCGATGTACTCCACGATCTTGATGTTATCTTCGGCGGAAAGCGTAGGCAGCAGGTTGTACTTCTGAAACACAAATCCTACGGTCGACTTGCGCAGA
This sequence comes from Acidobacteriota bacterium, assembly GCA_030776065.1. GTDB lineage: Bacteria > Acidobacteriota > Terriglobia > Terriglobales > Acidobacteriaceae > Edaphobacter. Next base: position 17,978 of record JALYIA010000018.1, on the reverse strand, counting down.
TTCGTCCGCTCCGCGTTGGTCATCCCGGCGAGGTCGGTGCCCGCAATCAGAACTCGTCCGCCCGTCGGGGGCGTCAATCCTCCCAGGATGTGGAACAGGGTCGACTTGCCGGAGCCGGAGGAGCCGACGATCGCCACGAACTCGCCCCGCTGCACCTCCAGGTCGATCCCGCGAAGCGCGTGCACATCCACCTCACCCACCCGGTAAACCTTGGTGAGACCCTGCACCCGGATGATTGCATCCGCACCATCCGCGGACGAGTTCTGCCGGTTCGACACCGCCGGAGCGCTACTCATACGAAAGAGCCTCCGTCACATCCTGCCCAACCGCCTTGAACCCCGGGACCACCGCGCCGAATAGCGCCCCCACAATCGCGATGCCGCCCGCGATGGGCCACCAGTCGTAGACAGTCTCCTGCACCAGGCTGGCCGGCACGGAGTGCTTCATCAGCCACTGCGTCCCATACGTCAGCACGATCCCAAGCACCGTGCCAAGCACGGCCAGCAGCAGAGTCTCGCGCAGCAGGAGGCCGAGGATCAGCCCGGACGAACCGCCCACCGCCTTCAGGATGCCGATCTCCCGCGTCCGCTCGAGCACGGCCGTGTACATTGCCATGAACACGACGATGAAGCCCACAATCACCGCGACCCCGATCACCACGCCGATGAAGTTCTTCAACATCCCCACGTTGCTGATCGAGTACATCGAGGTGAGCTGCTCCATGGTGTAGATCTGGTCGTTGTGCAGCTGCACCTTGAGCTGGTCGACGACCGGCTGGGCATACTTCGGATCGTCAAGCTTCAGGTAAATCTGCGTCAGGTGGCCGGGGCTTCCTGCAATCTCCTGCAGCACAGGCAGCCGGACAAAGATGCGCGCGAGCTTGCCGCCTTCATAGATCCCCGACACCACCCAGTCGTGATCCACCAATCGCTTCCTGCTCCCCACGTCAAGCTTGTTCTGCCGGGCGTAGTACTCGTCGACGACCATCTCGTTGTCGTGCGTCGGGTCCCCACCCTCGAGGTAGTTGATGCCGCCGCTCATCTTCTTGAAGTTCGAGAAGTCGATCCCGGTGATCGAATCGAAGCCGCCGATGCCCTGCAGCACCGTGCCCGTAGCCAGCACCACGTGGGGCTGCTTCATCAGCAGAGGGAGAAACTTGTCGCTCAACGGCGCCGAACTGAGCGACGAGATCACGGACGAGCCGGGGGGCCGCACCATGATGTCTGCCCCCACACCACGCGCCCGCTCCTTCGAGGCGTTCAGCGTTCCGTGGCTTACCCCCACCAGGGTAAGAATCATGGTCACCTCGACGGCGATCGCGAGCACACTGAGCAGCGTGCGCACAGGGCGGTGGGTCAGGTTGGCGAAGATCAACTTATTCAGCAAGCTAAAAGAGTCTACCGTGAGCGCGGTCCACAACGGAAACGCTGCCGCCCCGCATCGCCCCACGTACTCGGGCCTCAAGGCCGCTCGCACTGCTCTTGTATGATGGAGTGGCCAAGCCCCGGGGAGATCCAGAATGCAAGACCCCAACCTCTCCGCCCCAACCCAGACGCCTGGCCTCAGGTCACGTTCATGGCCTAAATCCCTCGTCCCCACGGACGCCGCCCGAATCGTCGCCGGATATGTGGCTGCCGGCACCCTCGCCTGGCTCGCCATGCGGTTCAGCGCGCAGGTCCCGGAGCTCGGGAGCATACGGCTCGCACTCAGCTACTGCGTCGTCGCGGGCACCGCCGTCTTTCTGGGCTCCGGGCCGGCACTCGCCTCGCTCGGAGTCACCGCCCTCGCCGCGCGCCTCTATCTTCCCCACACGGAAGCCCGGCTCATCCTCTCTCACGGACGGATCACCACCGCGCTTGTGATCCTGCTGACGGGAGGCCTCACCGTACTGCTGATCCGCAGCTTCCGGGTCTCAGAACGACGCCTCGGCGACCTGGTCGAGAGGCTTCAAGAGCAGGCAGGGCGCCTTAGGGAGCAAGCAGAGGCTCTGATCGAAGCCCAGCAGGCCAGCCGCTCCGCTGCATGGACCCTCGACACCCGCACCTGGAGCACACGCTGGTACGACGGCGGCGCGGAGGTGTTCGGAAGACCGCATGACGAGATCACAGCCCTCGGGTCGCCCACCTCCCTCGTCCTCGAAGAAGATCGCATCAAGATCACCGATGCGGCCGAGTACACCATACGCACCGGGCTGCCGTTTCGGGTGGAGTTCCGCGTGCTCTGGCCGGACGGAGAGATCCATTGGTTGGAGGCGCGCGGCACGCCCCTCGCCAACCGGCCCGAGATCTGGCGCGGAACCACCATGGACGTCACTGAGCGGAAACTCGCAGACGAGGCATTGATCCGAACCGAGAAGCTCGCCATCGCCGGACGCCTCGCCGCATCCATCGCGCACGAGATCAACAACCCGCTCGAGGCCATCACCAACCTATGCTACCTCGCGCGCATCACCTCGCCCGATATCGAGACCCAGCGCTACATCGCCATGGCCGAAGAGGAGCTGCGCCGAGTCGCCCAGATCACCACCCAGACGTTGCGCTTCCACCGCCAGCAGACCGCGGCCGGCGAGACGGACCTCGACCTCGTGGTCCGCTCCATCCTCGCTCTGTTTGACCACAAGCTCGCTGAATCCGCCATTCAGACGCACACCCGGATCGCAGCCGCTCGCCCTCTCCTCTGCTACGCGGGCGAGATTCGCCAGGTCATCGCAAACCTCGTCAGCAACGCCATCGACGCCATGCCCACCGGAGGCGCTCTGTGCGTGCGCGTCCGCCCCACCCGCATCTGGCGCAGCGGAGCCGGAGCCGTACGCGTCACCATCGCGGATTCAGGGCACGGAATGGCCCCCGAAACCATGCGGCGAATCTTCGAGCCCTTCTTCACCACCAAAGCGGACGTGGGCACAGGCCTCGGCCTTTGGGTCTCCTCCACCCTGGTCGAAAAGCACGGCGGACACTTGACGGTGCGAAGCTCTACCCACCCCGCGCATCGAGGAACCGTATTTGCCCTCGTCCTGCCCTACAACCCACACAAAGCACCCGGCTATCCCGCCGCGGCCAACTCCCTGCCCCCGCCCCGAGGCGAGCGGGCCCAGCCGCTCAGGACTGTGCCAGAATCCTTCCCGCCTCAAGCAACAGCTCCGAAGGATGACATGGCTTGGTAAGAACCCGCGCCGGCCGGTCCAGGCACCTCGCCTGTTCGTTCACCCGCACCAGATTCGCATAGTACCCCGTCAGCACCAGCACACGGCACTGCGGCAGTTCGCGATGGAGGTCATCCATTAGCTCGATTCCGCTGCGGCCGGGCATCGTAATGTCGCAGAGAAGAAGATCGGGGGAGAAGCTCCGGGCGAGCTCCAGGGCAGCCGGTGCGGTGTACGCCACCTGCACGTCGAACCCGCTCCTGCGGAAGATCAGGCCCAGAGTATCGGCCACCAGGCACTCGTCGTCGACAACCAGAATGCGATCCATCAGAACCCCCTTTCGGGAGGGGAGAATTGCGTGGAAGAGAGAACCTGAACTGGCAGTCGGCAAAGTGCAACAGGGAAACAAGCCCTCTCCAATCTAAACCCGAGACCTGGCAGAAACGCGCTGCGGCCCGACGCAAAACCTTGAAAAAATGCACAGAGACCCCCGTTTCGCACCGTGCAGAGGGCATTTGTAGCATGATTGGTGCAGCATGCCGGGAAATGCGCGAGCCGGATCCGCGCCTGGACACGGGTACAGGGGGGAACGATGCGGACGGTGGCGTGGATCATCGGAGTTCTGTTCTGCCTGAGCGCTGTACTCGACGCCTTCCAGACCATCATCCTGCCCCGCCGGCCCACGGGACGCTGGCGTGTGACGCGGGTGTTTTACCAGTTCACCTGGGCCCCGTGGGCGTGGTTCGCGGGAAGCTGCTCGAGGAATCCCAAACGACGCGAGCAGATCTACAGCGTCTACGGGCCAGCCTCGCTACTGCTGCTGCTCGTGGTTTGGGCCTTGCTGCTCATCAACGGCTTCGGCCTGCTGTACTTCGCGATCGGCTCCCCCTTCAGCGAAGCCGCAACCACTCTTGCCGCGAACTCCACGGTCCAGCATCTCCGAACCGACATCTACGTCAGCGGCACCACACTGTTCACGCTTGGGCTGGGCGACGTTCTGCCCAAGAGCGTAGAAGCCCGCGCCCTGATCGTCATTGAAGCCGGCACAGGCCTGGGCTTCGTCGCTCTGGTGATCGGGTATCTGCCCGTGCTCTATGGCGCATTCTCCCACCGCGAGGTCGCTGTCGCCCTGCTCGACGGCCGTGCCGGCTCACCCCCCACCTCATCCGAGCTGCTGCGCCGCCACGCCTTCGCAGGCGGCCAGGACGCGCTCGTCGCCCTGCTCATCGAATGGGAGAGGTGGTCCGCCGAGATCCTCGAATCCCACATCTCCTACCCGATCCTCTGCTACTATCGCTCGCAGCACGACAACCAGAGCTGGCTCTCCGCTCTGGCGGCCGTGCTCGATACCTGCGCCCTGCTGATCTCGGTGGTTCCGGGCCAGGCCTCCCGCCAGGCGCAGCTCACCTTCGCCATGGCGAGACATGCCCTGGTGGACCTGTGCCACGTCTTTCATCTAGAGGAGAGACAGAAGCAGTGGGAGGCTCGCGGCGGACCCGCCCGTCTTGACCCGCCCGAGTTCCACCGGCTCTGCAACATGCTGGAGCTCGCCGGCATGAAGCTCTGCGGGGACCCCGAAGCGCCCGCCCGGCTTCGTGCCCTGCGCGGTCTGTATGAGCCACCCGCAGCGGCCCTGGCGGAGTACCTCCGCATGCCGCTTCCGCAGTGGGTGCCCGCACCCCTCGCCAAAGACCAGTGGAAGACCGTGGAAACCGTGCGATCGCAGGCAGCATCCGTACTGCAGGACTCCGCCGTCAGCCACCTTGCATCCTCGTCCCGCCTTCACTTCGACGATCACTGACCGGCGCTTCCGGGCCCGTCAGCAACGTCTGATTTAACGTCGGGCGGCTCTAACGCCCGGCGGCCGGCGCCGGCGGCGGATTCAACTTCTCCGCCGCGATGGTGCCCGCGACACCTTTGGGGTCCGTGTCCTTCAGCTTGGCGTAGATCGCCCGCGCATCCGCCGTCTTGCCCTGGGATTCATACAGGTCGGCCAGTTGAAGCTTTGCCAGCCCCGCCGGAACCGTGGTGGTCGGCTTGGCCGCCAGTTGGTTCAGCAGGTCGATCGCATCCGGGTAGCGGCCGTTTGTGCGATACAGGCCCGCCAGCGAGAGCTTCGCCAGGCCCGCCAGGTCGGAGTTCCACCCACCTGCGACCTTCTTCAAGGTAGCTTCCGCCTGCTGGCTCTGGCCGGACTCGATATACGTCAACCCCGCGAAGTAGCGTGCGTTCTTGCCGTCCGGCATCATGCCGAACTTGTCGGCTACCTGCAGAAACAGTGCGTTCGCGGCGCGTGCGCGCTCTGCCGCCGTGGTGTAGGTCTTTACACCCGGAGGCGCGGGCTGCCCCGGAACCGCAAGGGGCGTCTGGTATGCCTGCATCGCATTGCCGAAGGCCACAGTGGCCGCCTCGGAGCGGCTGTTGTAGAGCACGGCGCCGAGTACTGCGACCAGGATCACGGCGAGCACAATGCCTACAGTAACGATCACCGAGCGGCGATTTTCACTCGCCCACTCGAGTCCATGCGAGGTTGTGGTGACGAACTGATCCTGCTTGAGAGCTGCTCTTGTCTGCTGATCCACTGCGGAGGGTCTTCCTTCGGGAACTCCCCGCCGCGGGGGCGAGGGGGTTAGGGTGTGGGGCGCCGCGGAAACGGCGCAGCGCCTTCCAGTTTACCAGCCATCGGCTCCTGCCGTCGCCCAAACCATCCCGGCAGCGCCTCCGGGGAGCCGCCAAGGGAACGGCCGCAGCATGGGATCGCGCAACCGGGGCACCCGAAAAAGCAACCGCCCGGACAGATCGCTCTGCCCGGGCGGAGAATCTCGACGCGGGGCTACTGACCTGCTTCGACTCGCGGTGTGATCAGCCCGATGTTGTCGACCTCAGCCTGGTGGCCGAAGTCGATGACTTCAGCGATCTTCGAGAAGTCGAGATCCTTGTCGCCCTTGACGAACATCACCTTCTCCTGCCGGGTGGCGAAGATGGAGGCGAGCTGGGGCTCGATTTGGCTCTTGTTGAAGGCGGTCTCGTTGATCTTGTACGAGGGTTCGCCCTTGCCATTCGAAAGCACCTGGACCACGATCGTGCGATCGTTGGGCGTGTCATTGGTCTTGTTCTTGGGCGGCTGCGGGATCAGCGTGTCGAGCCCGCGCGGCGTGACCGGCACGATGACCATGAAGATAATCAACAGCACGAGAAGAACGTCGATCAACGGAGTGACATTGATCTCCGAGACCGCTCCACCAGTACCACCACCGCTCATTCCCATAGCAAACTCCTCTTCTTTTTCAAACGTCCGGAGCCTCCGGACGGGTATTGACCTGAACTTAGTGGTGGCTTGCCGAGGTCGAATCGTCCACCCGCTCCGTGAGCAGGCCGAGCTCGCTGACTCCGGCGGTGCGGATGCCGTCCACGGCGTCCATCACCTTGCCATAGTTGGCGCGAATGTCCGCCCGCAGATAGACCTGCTTGCTGGTCTTGTTCTCGAGCTTGGCCGAGATTTTGGTTCCCAGATCGTCCACGGACGTGACGTCGCCGCCCAGGTACGTCTTGCCGTCCCGGGTGACCGCCACGATGACAGCATCTTCCTTGTTGGCGTCTTCCATCACCTTGGCCGCGTCCGCCTTGGGCAGTTCGACGTTCACCTTGTTGTTCAACATCGGGGTGATCACCATAAAGATGATCAGCAGGACCAGCATCACGTCCACCATGGGCGTGACGTTGATGTTGGAGTTTACCTTCTTGCCTTCGTCACGCTTGTTGATCGGCATTGCGTCTGCTCCGTCCCGTGAGGCGTTGTGCGTATCGGCGAGCCCCTTGGGCCAATCTGGGCGGCTGCTCGCCGGCAACCGCCCAGGTACCCTAAACCGACTCCCGCCGAGGGTGTTGTGTGCTCAGGAACCTACCGGTGGCTCTGCTTGATGAAATAATCCACCAGCTCCGACGAGCTGTTATCCATCTCCACGTCGAAGGCCTCGACCTTGTTGGTGAAGTAGTTGAAGGTCATCACGGCCGGGATGGCGACCAGAAGACCGAACGCGGTCGTAACCAGAGCTTCCGAAATACCGCCGGCGACTGCGCCTATTCCCGAGGTCTTCTGCGTCGCGATCTGCTGGAAGGCATTCAGAATACCGACCACGGTGCCGAACAGGCCGATAAACGGAGCCGTCGAACCGATCGTGGCCAGACCGCCAAGGCCGCGCTTCAGCTTCGCGTGAACGATAGCCTCGGAGCGCTCAAGAGCACGCTGCGAGCTCTCCACCTGCTCGTTGGTGATCGCGCCACCCGAACCGAAGGAGCGAAACTCCTGCAGGCCAGCCGTGACAACTTCCGCCAGGTGCGACTTCTTCGACCGGTCGCCCAGCTTGATCGCCTCGTCGAGACGGCCTTCCTTGAGCGCACCGGCAACCTTGGGAGCAAACTCACGCGACTGCTTGCGCGCCGCATTGAAGTACAGCGCACGATCGATGATCACAGCCAGCGACCAGATCGACATGATGAACAGAATAATGACGACGGCGCGGGCCATATTGCCCATGTTGCCCCAGAGCTGCAGCGGGCTGAATCCAACCGCCTGCTCCTGGAAGAACATGGCGAGCGGGGCGTGGGCGTGGGCGAGTGTGGTGAGCTGAGCGAGAATCACTGAGTCTTTCCTCCTGGTATCGGTAAAACGGATATCGGTGAAGCCGTTGCAAACAAGTTAGATGTAAACGCACACCTCAGGGGAAGGCCATCCAACGAGATTTGCACAGGACAAATCTTCTGCCCGGATTCCTCCCCGGGGGATGCGCCGCGCTAGCCGCCTCCGAAGGTGAAGTTCACGTTGATGGTGGTGTCGACCTCGACGGGTTCGCCGTTCAAAAGATACGGCTTGTAGCGCCAGCGCTGGACAGCGTCCATCGCCGCGCCCTGCAGCATCTGCGGACCGCTGATGGCCTGCAGCTTCTCGATCGTGCCCGTCTTCGAGATGATGGCGTGCAGCACAACCGTGCCCTGCACATGCGCCGCCTTGGCGATCGGCGGGTAGACCGGCTGCGGCTGAGAGATCGCCGTTCCGGCTACCGTTCCGGCCGAGACGCGCACCGGTCCGGTGGGCTTGGCGGGAGCAGCCCGCACGGCGACCGCGGGGCCCGTACCCAGGCTTCCCATCACCCCGCCCAGCGCGCCGCCTGCGCTTCCGCCCATGCCCGACATACCGGCGACACCGGCCATCTGCGGCTGGGGAGCGGCGTCTTCCTTCACCATCTTGATGTCCTTCGGGATCTTGGTCGGCGCATGCAGACCCTGATCGATCTCCGAGACCATCTTGATCGGCTTCACAATCTCAGCCGGAGGAGGCGGAGGGGGTGGAGGAGGAGGCGGAGGGGGAGCCGACAGCATGGCGGTCATCGCCGTCTTCGGCAGCGCCTCGGGATACAGCAGCGGGATCAGGATCATCGTCGCAAGGATGGCGCCGTTGAACACAAACGTCGCGATCATCCAGTACTTCGACTTCGTCTTGATCTTTCCGCCGGATTCCATCAAAGAATCTTCAAACATGGAAGGCCTCACTCGGGTGGTGCAGTCGGTGCACAGACATCTGCTGGCTTAGACACCGAGGGGCGCGGTATTGTTCCCGCAGATACCCCAGCAGCCAAACGAGAGCGGCCGATTGAAAAAGAGGGGTTCCACGCAGCGCATGTCTTAGACAGCAAAATGCCCCGCCCGCACCATTAACGCCTTCAGGCCGGCCGGAAATCGCGCGCCCGCCACAAACGGGCGCGAGAGAACGCAAGGGCCGGTCAGCCGGAGAATCGCAGGAGACTCGCCTCAGGCGCGTGCGCGCTTGGCCGGCAGGGCCACCGTCTTGCCCCGCGCCGCTCGCCAGTCCTGGTACGCGACCAGCATCGGAGCCGCAACCGCGATCGATGAGTACGTCCCGATAAGGATGCCGACCACCAGCGCGAAGGAGAAGCCATGCAGCACCGCACCGCCGAACAGGTACAGGCTCAGCACGGTCAGAAACGTCAGCCCCGAGGAGATCACGGTCCGGCTCAGCGTCTGGTTGATGCTGCGGTTCACCACATCGGTCAGCGACTCCCGCCGCGAGGTCGCCAGGTTCTCCCGGATGCGGTCAAACACCACGATGGTGTCGTTCATCGAGTAGCCGATCAGCGTCAGGATCGCGGCGAGCACGGTCAGCGTAATCTCCTGGTTGGTCAGCGAGAAGGCTCCTACGGTGATCAGGGTGTCATGGAAGACCGCCACCACGGCGGCTACGCCGTAGATCAGCTCAAATCGGAACCACAGGTACACCAGCATCCCCATCAGCGAGTACGCTGTCGCCCACGCCGCCTGCTTCTGCAGCTGCCTGCCGGCGGTCGGCCCCACGATGTCCACCTGCTGGATGGTGAAGCCGGAGTCGTGATACCCGCCGCGAAGCGCGTTCTCCACCTGCTCGCGCCCCACGTCGTGGCTCTGATCGCCTGACTCCGGCAGGGAGATTACCTCCATATTCGCCGCAGCGCCCGTCGGATCGCTGATCCGCGATGGGCCCGTGTAGTTCTTCACCCCTGCGCGATCCAGAGCCGCGCGGATGTGATCCTCATTCGGCAACCCGGCAAACTGCACCTGGATCTGCGTGCCGCCCTTGAAGTCCACGCCCTGGGGGATGTGGTGCCAGAACAGCATGCTGAGCAGGCCGGCCACGGAAAAGATCAACGAAAAGCCGAGGAAATACCACTTCTTCCCCAGCCAGTCCACGTTTGCATTGCGAAACAGTTCCACTTGCAGCTCCACTGGTGCGTTCTACGGTGTACGTTCCCGGGCGTCCGCCTTCCGCTCCAGTCAGCCCGCAGCGGAAGAACCCGTCAGCCATTGCTAGATCGAAAGCGCCGCGCCACGCTCTTTTTTCGCCAGAATGGCGTCGAAGATCAGGCGCGAGACAAACACCGCGGTAAACAGGTTGGCCAGCAGACCGAAGGTCAGCGTAACCGCAAACCCCTTCACCGGCCCGCTGCCGAACAGAAATAGAATTGCCGCCGACACGATCGTCGTCACGTGGGTATCCACAATCGTTACCCACGCATGCTTGAAGCCCTGCTGCACAGCCGCAGCGGCAGACTTGCCCAGTGCGATCTCTTCCCGGATGCGCTCGAAGATCAGTACGTTCGAGTCCACGCCCATGCCGATCGTCAGGATCACCCCCGCAATCCCCGGCAGCGTCAGCGTCGCTCCGCTGAAGCCCATAAACCCGAGCAGGATCACAAGATTGAGCAGCAGCGCCAGGTCCGCGTTGATGCCCGCTCCCCGGTAGTAGATCAGCATAAACGCCATCACGGCGAGCATTCCGGCGACCGCGGCGATCACACCCTGCCGGATCGAAGCCGCCCCCAGCGAAGGACCCACCGTGCGCGTCTCAAGCGTGTCGATCGTCGCCGGCAGAGCACCGGTGCGCAGCATCAGCGAAAGATTGTCCACCTCGGCCTTCGAGAAGCTGCCCTCGATCTGCCCCCGGTCGCGAATCGCCGAGTTGATCGAGGCCACCTCCTTCACCTTGCCACCCAGGACGATCGCCATCGACCCCGGCGTCGACGAGTCCCGCGAGTGCGCGGAGGTGTACTTGTAGAACCGGTCTCCAGCTTCGGTCGTCAGAGTGAACGAGAGGTCCGGCCGGCCGTTTACGTCCGTCGAGGGCTGCGCATCGCGGAAGTCTGTGCCCTCCACCTCACTCGCCCGCTCAAGCAGCCAAACCTGGTCCGGAGCGTTGCTGGTCGCGCTGCCGTGCACAAGCTGGTCTTCGGGAGGAACCACGCCGTTCAGCGCAGTCAGAGCCGCCTGGTCGCTCTCGTACGGCCCGCTCACCACGGCGTACACCGCGAGCTTCGAGGTCGATTTGATCGCGTCTTCAACCTTGCCCGGATCGTCGATCCCGGGCAGCTCCAGCAGAATCTCGTTGTCCCCCAGGCCGTACTGTTGGATCAGAGGCTCTGAGACGCCCAGCGTATCCACGCGCTCGCGGATGGTCTCGATCGACTGCTGCAGCGTGCGGGCGTTCAGATCCCGGATCGCGCCCGGCTTCATCGTCAGCCGCATGCTGCCGTCGGCGTTGCTCCCCAAGTCATACGTGCTGTAGTCGTTGCCGCTCAGCACACTGCGCACATTGCTCGCCTGCGCGGACGTTACCCCGCTGACGGTGACCACCTCCGGATGCGCCGTGGGGTCGAGCTTGGCCACCGTCGCCCCCGTCACCCCCGCCTTCTGCAGATCCGCCTGCACCCGCTGGACGTCACGGTCGGTCGTGGACCCCAGGGCCTCGGAGACACGGACCCGCAGCACCTGGTGGATGCCGCCCTTCAGATCGAGCCCAAGATGGATCCGGTCTGTGATGGACTGCTTCAGTCCGCCATGGGGGATGCCGAAGATCCCGTAGCAGAAGATCACCAGGATCGCGAGGATGAACGCCGACTTGCCGCTAAGATTCTTGCTCATGTTCCTTGAGACATCCTTCAGCCCAACGGCCGTCACGTCCCGGCCGGACAGCTCTCGTTATGATTCGTCCGGTGTAGTAACGCTGGCGATCGCGCTCTTCACAAACTCCAGCTTGATGTTGTCCGGCGGGATGCGCAGCTGCACCGCATCGTCCTTTACCGAAAGAATGACGCCGCGCAGACCGCCGCTCGTCGTCACCCGGTCGCCGCTCTTCAGCTGGCCCAGCATCTCCTGCCACTTCTTCTGCTTGCGCTGGTTCGGTGCGATCAGAAGAAAATACAGCGCCGCAAACATCAACAGCGGAAACAGCAGCGTCCCGGAGTTCCCTAGAAGTCCCTGCATCAAAAAACCTATCCTTCGTTCAACGTCCTGCGTGGAGTCCGCACAACCGCCAAGGCGGCCGTACACGAACATCCTGTCTTAAGAGGGCGGCACGCGCCAGAGCGGACGACCGCGGCAGACCCGCACCGCACACTCGGACACCTTCGCCAGGGGAGAGGGTGAGCCGAAGGCCGGAGCTTGCGCCTCGCGAACACGCCCGGCAGGCAGACCCAACACCCAAGGATGGCGTACACGCTCCCGCCATGTCAAGGGAAACCGCCCTCCCCGTCCCTTCTGCCGCCCGCGCGGATCCGCCCATCCCGTATCCTGTCCCAAGCCATGACACCCGCTGACGCTCTCGCCCAGGACATCGCCGCCCTTGTACTGCAGGAGTCCACCCTGACCCTCCAGTCCTTCTCCCCGGAGACAGCCTGGCAGCTCGGCTCGGTGCTCCGTGAGCTCGCCGTCGCCCGCGGCCTGCCTCTGGTGATCGACGTCCGCCGCTTCGGCAACCCCGATCAGCCCCTCTTCTATTCCGCCCTCCCCGGCACCACGCCGGACAATCCCCGGTGGATCGCCCGCAAGGCCCGCGTGGTCGCCCGCTTCCACAAGAGCTCCTACCACGTGGGCCGGCTGCTCGAACAGGCAGGCCGCACCTTCGGAGAACGCTACACCCTGCCCGAAGAGGAGTACGCAGCCCACGGCGGCGCCTTTCCCCTCAAGGTCGCCGAAGCCGGCATCGTCGGCTGCGTCGCAGTCTCCGGCCTCCCTCAGCGCGACGACCACAACCTCGTCATCGAGGCCCTCTGCCTGCTCACCGGACGCAGCCACGACACCCTTCGTCTGCCCGCCTGAGATCCCACATCTCACTCGAGAGAGTGTCGGACGCCCCCTCCTTGCGCATCCGGCAGCGAGGAGACCTTCAGCCTGGCCACGCTCGGAGCCCGCGACGCCACCGCCGACGACCTCCACGACTGCAAGCCCCGTACCGCCTACGACCCTGTGACCACCAGCCGCAGCCCGCGCTTGTTTCTGAACAGCCCAACTCCGGCGCACCCGACGACGACTGAGGCCGCCGGTCCACTTACTCCCGACTTGCCCCCGACCTACCCCCGGCCAAACAGCCGCTTGAAGAAGTGCCCGATCGCATGCACCGCATCCCGATGCTGGCCTGCCTCAGGCCCCGCAGGGGACCTCGCAGGCGCGGGCGCGGCCTCACTCGCCGCCGAAGTCGGAACCGCCGATGCCGCAGGCGGAGCGCCGTTATACGTCATCGTCTCGCTGACCTGCGCATGCACCTCGCCCGGCGCGGCCTGCGGAACCTCCGCCGCCGGTGCCAGCCCCTCGCTCACGGCCGCCGGAAATGGATGCTGCGCATCGGCATTCGCCGCCGCGGGGTTCGTGCTCTTGCCTCCGGCGCCGGGGGCGAGCAGCAGATCCGCCATCGACATCCCCGGCTCCGGACACCCGCACGGTGTCGCCTCATGGTCCACAACCTCGCGCAGGCTGCCATGCTCGAACAGCACATGCTGGCCGGAGTTCAGCTGGTAGTTCGACCCGCCAAACGGATCCGAAACCGCAAGCGTAGGCGCGCCCGGCCCGCGGTTCTCGACACACGTATCCCCGTTCCGCGCCACCCGCAGGCGAAGGTCCAGCGGCCCCGGCGACAACATCGTAAACCGCAGGTCCGGCGTCATCAGCGCGTCCGTGGGCGTCGCCTGCATCCGCACCTCCACCGCCCCGCGGTCCAGCGACAGCAGCAGCGGAGCCGCAAGCTGCCCCGCCGATGGCGCCGCCCGGCTCTCCGTCAGGTGCAGCACCGACGTCTGGCACACCCGCACCGTTCCGCCGCGCCCCAGCGTGATGGCGGCCGTATGATCCTTCGCCGTCACCGCAACCGACCCCGCCAGCACCGCCCGCCCATCCAACACATCCGGCCTGCCGGACACATCCGCATCCCGGGTCGGCACATACCCGATCAGTTGTTGCCCGCGCGCACTCGCCGCCCCCATCGCCCCGGCCGCAGCCAACACCGCGATACCCACAACCCGCGCGGCTTCTGAGCGCAACGCCATCCCTACACCTACATCCTCAAAAAATTCTCGATGATTGCCTTGCCGTGCGTCGTCAGCACGCTCTCCGGATGAAACTGAACCCCTTCGATCGGAAGCTCGCGATGCCGAAGCGCCATAATGGTCGCCTCGCCCGCCTGCGCCTCCTGTCCCGCCGCCCAGGTCCGCGCCGAAACCTCCAACTCCTCCGGCAGCCCCTTCTCGGACACGATCAACGAGTGATACCGCGTGCACGTCATCACCGAAGGAATGCCCTGGAAGATCGTCCGCCCGTCGTGCTCCACCTCGCTCGTCTTGCCATGCATCAGCTTCGGCGCGCGAATCACCTCGCCGCCAAACGCCGCACCAATGGCCTGGTGCCCCAGGCACACACCCAGAATCGGCGTCCTCGGCCCGCCTGCCTCGGCCCGGCACGCAAAGTGCTTGATCAGATCGATCGAGATGCCGGCATCCTGCGGCGTGCACGGCCCCGGCGAGATCAGGATTCGCTCCGGCCCCATCGCCTCGATGTCCTCCGGCGAAAGCTCATCATTCCGGCGCACGACGATCTCCGCGCCCAGCTCGCCCAGGTACTGAACCAGGTTGTACGTAAACGAGTCGTAGTTATCCAAGACGAAGACCATGGCTCCCATAGTCTACGCCGCGACTCCCACTCCGCCGCCAACAAGAGGGCCCGGCCATATTTCACCGGCCAATCCTCGGGCTTCGAGGTCGGTAGGGTTAGCCGAGCCGCTCAAATCTGCTACGAACTCGCTGTTCGCCAACCAATCCACACCCATCGCTTCCGACAATGCCGACTTGTCGGGAGTGGTAGTCACCTACGGAACGTCTGCGTCCTTTGTTGTAGATGGCAGATCTGTGACGACTTCTCCAGCCTTCTTCATTTTGAACTTAGGGCCATCTGGGAAGACCGTAATTTGGGCTTCATTCTTCTTTGGATCTGAAATGTCAAAATTCACACCACCACCTGCGTTGGAGAGTAAAGTCATCTCTTGGCCATGCTGTGAATCAAGTGTTATGAAGGCTTCGCCTTCCTCTTCCGTCCCATAGCCGCTTCGTTCTGTCCCGGTTGCATCGGTGAGTAGGATTCCTGACAGATCACCATTGCGCTTCTCCCGGATACCACGAATGAGGGGGCCAGGCAGATGGGCTCCTAAGCGCACCCGTTCATGACCAGCGGCATCCACGACAACTAGACCCCGAACATGCATAATGCCGTCATTATCAGTAGCGGAAGCTGAAGCAGAGGTTGGGTGAGACCAGACAACGAGGGCCAGCATCAGCGTAGTAGCGCATGACGCTGCGCAAAATATGCGTTGGACCTGATTGCTCTTCCGAAGCTGCTCGATCTGCTCTTCGAGAACAGGCGTACCATACTCACCCATCTTCAGACTCCTTTATTGACCCTCTGAACGATAGACGGACGTATCTTCTCGAACGTTCGAGGTTTTCATAACTTTCTCAAAGGCCTATTCACTTATAGGGCCTCCGATAAGCCACATATCAGCACAATCTCGCATCGGTTTCCGAATAGACGACAAACCGCGCGGAACGCGCGCCCGTTTTGGAGTCGGGTGCTCAGCATTCCATCCATCGTGATAGTTTGCATACCAATGTGCAGTTTTTCGGCTTTCACTCTCTCAGTCATAGCCAGCCTGGGGATTGTCGGTGTCCTGAACGCACAGAGCGTCCTCGAAGTCTCTGCTGTTAAACCGCATCCTGATAACGCACCGTGCGGAGAGGTCCGGGTGCTTGGCGGGGGGCAGGTCGAAATCGGTGCTTCACTCCTTGAGCTCGTGATTCGCGAAGGTCTCAATATCCTTCCGAATCAGCTAACGGGCGGAGCTGAATGGGTCCGGCATGCCGCTGGGATATCGTCGCGAAGGATAACAGCGCGGCGGGGAAACCGGAAGAAGAGGTTTTTATAAAGAGGTGCTTCTTGCAGTTGCCTATGAGCGCTTCGGCCTGAAGCTTCATTCGGAAAAGCGACCCAGGAAGGGCTTCGCCCTGACCGCTGCAAAGGCTGGGAAGCTCGGCCCTCATCTGACACCCACCAACAAACAAAGACGACGCAAAGGGAGGCAAGCTGCTCTCGTTCGCGGAGTGTATCAGGGCGCAATTCATCTACACTCGGAATTTCCGGCACCCTCGCCCATGGCAGATGACTTCTCGCAAACCGTAAAGCAGCAGGCAGACATCGTCCGCATCGTCGGCGAGTACGTCAAGCTGCGCAAATCCGGCGCCCAGAACTTCACGGGCCTCTGCCCCTTCCACAAGGAGAAGACCGGCTCCTTCTCCGTTAACGCCGCCCACGGCTACTTCTACTGCTTCGGCTGTCACGAGAAGGGCGACGTCTTCACCTTTGTCATGAAGATGGACGGGCTCAGCTTCCCCGAGGCCGTCCGCGCGGTCGCAACCAAGGCCGGCATCCCGCTCCCCAAGCGCGAGTTCAACTCCCCCGAGGAGGCTCGCGAGGCCGGCCAGCGCCGCCAGCTGATCGATATCCACGAGGCGGCCACCCAGTATTTCGAGGCCCAGCTTCGCTCCCCCGAGGCAGCACGCGCCCGCGAGTACCTCACCACCCGCGGCGTCTCGCCCGAGACCGTCAAGACCTTCCGCATCGGCTACGCGCCCGACGACTTCAACCACATGCGCGACGCCCTGCGCGCCCACTTCCCCGAGGAGGTCCTCCGCGCCAGCGGCCTCTTCTCCGCGAAGGAGCAAGCCGACGGCTCGGCTGGCCCGATGTACGCCCGCTTCCGCCGCCGCATCACCTTCCCGATCGCGAACGAGGGCGGCAAGGTCATCGCCTTCACCGCCCGCGCCCTGGACCCCGACGAGAAGACGCCCAAGTACCTGAACTCACCCGAGACCCCGCTCTACTCCAAGGGAAGCGTCCTCTTCAATCTCGACAAGGCCAAGGGTCAGATGCGCAAGGACGACTTCGTCATCCTCGTCGAAGGCCAGATGGACTGCATCTCCGTCTACATGGCCGGCATCCACAACGTGCTCGCGGTCTCCGGCACCGCGTTCACCGAGATGCAGGTCCGCCAGATCGCCCGCTTCACCAAGCGCGTCCTGGTCAACTTCGATCCCGACGCCGCCGGAGCCGCCGCCACCGAAAAATCCATCGGCCTGCTCACCGCCGAAGACTTCGACATCAAGATCGCCACCCTGGACGGCGGCCTCGATCCCGACCGCTTCGTCCGCGAGCAGGGCATCACCGCCTACGGAGCCGCCCTCCGCAACGCACGCCGCTACTCCGACTACCTCATCGGACGCGCCCGCCAGCTCTTCCCTCCCCGCACCGCCGACGCCAAGGTCAAGGCGCTGAACTTCCTCCTCCCCCACATTCAGCGCATGCCCAATCCCATCCAGCGCGCCGAGTTCGCCGACGACGCCGCCCAGAAGCTCGGCATCGACTCCGCCCTCATGCGCCAGGAGCTCAAGCAAGC
Organism: Acidobacteriota bacterium; assembly: GCA_030776065.1. GTDB lineage: Bacteria > Acidobacteriota > Terriglobia > Terriglobales > Acidobacteriaceae > Edaphobacter. Next base: position 519 of record JALYIA010000018.1, on the reverse strand, counting down.
CGCCGCCGCTCGCGTCGCCAGCGTCCCCGTCCACCGCGCCGAGCCCCTCACCGAGACCGAGCGCATCCTCCTTCGCGCCCTCACCCGGCCCCACGACCACCCTGCCCGCGTCCTCGCCGCCACCTCACTCGCCGCCCAGCCCGGCATCTTCGCGGACCTCGCCTCGGCCGACCTCCTCGACACCCTCGCCAACGCCCCCGCCCCACCCAACCCACTCGACGCCGCCGCCACCGTCGAGCTCCGCGCCCAACTCGCCTCCGCGCTCCATGAGGCCAGCCCCACCGACCCAGAACGTCAGCGCGCGGAGATCGAAGGAGCCCTCCACACCCTCGAACGCCGCCGCCTCGAACGCCGCCAGCGCGAACTCCGCTTGCAGATCGCCGAGGCCGACCGTCGCGGAGACCAGGAGATGCTGGCAAAACTCATCCAGGAAAAACTCGAGATCGACCGCAAGCTCCGCAACCACTAAATGTGTTGCATACAGCCATGTTCCATAAAATGGAAGAAGCAGCCCGAGAG
>JALYIA010000017.1 GCA_030776065.1 Acidobacteriota bacterium | reverse complement strand
TGGTGACCTCTGCCGCCGCCGATCCGGTCGCTGCTCCGGTTGCTGCGGGAGCCGCTACCGCCGCTGGCTGGCTGCGTGAGCTCGCACGTGCCCCCTTTGCACCGCCAGCGACTCCCGCCGCTGTTCCGCCATAGGGCGTCGCCGCGGAGGGCCGAGGCGCTCCCGAAGGACGCAGGACGCTGCGGCCCTCGTCCGTTGCAACTCGTGTGCCGGGCGCAGGCGCACCTTGCCTGCCTAGTCGCCCGATGATGACAACGATCAGCGCGGCGAGCGCCGCGCCGAGGATCAGCCAAGGAAGCAGCGCCCCGGCGCCCGAGACGAACGCCCCTGCTCGCCGGGTGTTCTTCGCGGGTGCCGGGTCGCCTTCAGCCGGAAACCGACCATTGTGAGCCCCGCCGGCAAATACAGTCTCCGAGGTCTCATCGGCGCTCTGACCCCGGCGCCGTCGGAGCATCCCTGCAAGTCCCAGCGGCCAGAGTACGGCGATCCGGTCCCATGGAGTCCTGCGTGTCACCGGTGAAGCCTCGGTCGCGGGTTCAAGCGCCGCGGCGGCAATTTTCGGTGCGAAGACGACCGGGGCGATTTGCGGCGCCGGTACTGCGGGAGTCTGCTGGGCCGGCTGCCATGCGGGCGTCTGTGGTTCAGCGCGCGAGTGAGCGCGCGGTTCGGGACGCGGTTCGGGACGCGACTCGGGACGCGACTCAGGTGCAGCCGGCCTGATCTCCACCACATCGGCTGTCCTCCACGCCTCCGCTGCCGGCGTTCGTGCGGGGGTGGAACGGCCTTCAAGTTCATGCACGACGTGAGTCAAGCGGTGTTCCATCTGCTGGACGCGCTGCTCCAGCGCCACGCGCGCGGACTCGAGTTGCTCGACCGTAGCCCCGGCCTCCGGCGCAGGTCGTGCAACGAACTCAGGCACGGACTGTGGCCCGGGCGAGGGCGAGCCTGCCGGAGCTTCGATGTGCCCGAGAGGTTCAGGGGAGTCGGCCAGCAAGGCCTGCTGCAGGATCGGGGGCCTGACCGGCCCCCTGGCTGGCGGCCGGACGGGAGACCTGAAAGGCATGTCCGCCGCCTCCACGCGCTGCGGGGCAACGGGCTCGGCCTCAGCCCCCTGGGTAGGCTCCCTGCGCACCACATGGAGAGGAGATGGGGCGGCCGGAGAGGTCGGAGGCGCTGCGGGGGACGGAACACCGGCAGCCGCGGAATCTTGCGATGCGACCTCCGCGTTGCCATCTGCCTTCTCATCGGCTCCCAGCTCTGACCGGAACATCTGCATCAGCTCATCCGGGACTTCGAGTGGGTCGGCTGCCGAGATGGCAGCGCCGCCGACCGCCAGGGCAACGATAACCACTACCTCCTGAACCGTGATATCCGGCTCGCTCGATCGCACCGAGGCGGCGAGGCGGAACAGCCCGGAGCGGAACGTTGGGTCGGCCTGGAGCGACGAGGGGAGCTCAAAGAAGTCTTCGGGATTGCCGTTTCGGATGTTGTGCAGCTTGCAGAGCCGGAAAAAGGCGTAGACGTACGTCTTCCGCTTCCCTGCGATCTGAGCGACATTGGGCAGGAGCGCCACGGCCTCTGTGTTAGATGGTCGTGGAGGGTGGGCAGTGGCTTGGTGGGCCGCTACTCTGTCTCCGTCCAGAGGAAGGCCATCTCATCGGCGTAGTCCTCGACGAGCTGCGTCTGGCTGATGCCTGCGCTGTGCCCTCCCTTGAGCGAATAGTGGAGTAGCACAGGCCTTCCGCTCGCGGTGGCTCCCTGGACCAGGGGCGTCATCTTGCGGGCGTTCATCGGGTCGACGCGGGTGTCGCCGTCTCCGGTGAAGAACAGGATCGCCGGGTAGCGTGTTCCTGCGACCACATGGTGGTACGGCGAGTACTTGTAGATGTAGGCGAAGTCACGCGGATCTTCTGCGGATCCGTACTCGGTCGTCCAGGTGCGTCCAACGAGGAACTTCTGGTAGCGCAGCATGTCGAGCAGCGGATAGCCGCACCAGATGGCGCCGAAGAGCTCCGGCCTCTGGGTCATGGAGGCGCCCATCAGGAGCCCGCCGTTGGAGCGGCCGCGGATGGCGAAGTGCTCGGGAGAGGTGTACTTTTCGCGGATAAGATACTCGGCGGCGGCGAACCAGTCGTCGAACACGTTTTGCTTCTTCTCAAACATGGCGGCCTTGTGCCAGGTCTCGCCATACTCGTTGCCTCCGCGGAGGTTTGGAAGCGCAAACCATCCGCCGTGCTCCATCCACCAGGCGTACTCGGCGTTCCAGGCAGGCATCTCGCTCACGGCGAACCCGCCGTAGCCGGTCATCAGGAGACGCTCGGTGCCGTCGCGCTTCAGCCCTTTTTTGCCCGCGAGGAACATCGGCACACGGGTGCCGTCCTTCGATGTGTAGAACACCTGCCGAAGCTCGTACGCGCTGGTGTCGAAGGGAACGGTCGACGTGTAGAAGACCTCGCTCTTGCCTGAGGTGATTTCGTAGTGAAAGATCGTCGGTGGGCGAATGAGCGAGTTGAACATGTAGAAGCCGTCCTGGTCGTGGGGCCTGCCGGTAAGGCCGGAGCCGGAGCCGATGCCGGGGAAGTCGATGGTGCCGGTCTGCCTGCCGTCGAGCGTGTATATCGTGAGTTCACTCTTCACGTCCTTCAGCCGCAGAGCGAAGAAGCGGTTGCCCACGACATTGACCTCTTCGAGTACGTCTTTGCCTTCCGGGATTACGGTCTTCCATGCCTCTGGCTTTGCGCCGAGCTCCGCCTTGAGGATGCGGTGGTTGGGGGCGCCGAGATCGGTGTCGATGTAGAAGGTGTCGCCGACGAGCAGAGGGTGGAATCGGCTGTCGTAGCCGTAGACCAGCGGCACGATTGGGGAGTCCTTGACGCGCAGGTCCTTCAGGAGCAGGTCCACGCGCTTTGCCGGGACGCCGCGCTCGACGCTCATCACGAGGTAGTGCCCGTTCTCGGTGACGTCCACGCCGATGTAGTCGATCTCGCCGAGGGGCTCGCCGTGGTAGCTCTTGCCGAGCAGCATGGTGTCGTCGCCGTTTGCGCCGAACGGGTGGAAGAAGACGCGCGCGCCATCGTGCGGATAGAACCGCGAGTAGAAGACGCCCTTTTTGTCCGGGCTGATCTGAACGTCGGAGTAGCGTGCGGAGGGCAGGACATCGGGGAGGGCAGTTCGCCGGGAGACATCGAAGAAGTGGACCTCTGCCTCATCCGCGCCGCCGATCCGGACGCCGTACACGAGCACGGACCCATCGTCACTGACGCCGAGGAGGTTCACGGACGTGTTGCCGTCGGCGGACATGGCGGAGCCGTCGATCAGGCGAACGTCCGAACCATGCAGGGCTTCGCGCATGTAGATGGAGCCCTGGTTTTCCGTAGCCAGCCGACGGGTGAAGAACAGGCGTTCCCCGCGGCGTAGAGGGAGCGACATCTGGTCCACCTTGAGCAGGGCTGCCATCTGCGTGCGCAGGTCGGGCAGGATCTTCGCCTGGTCCAGATACTGCTGCGTGTACGTGTTCTGCGCGGCGATATAGGCGCGTGTCTCTGGCGCAGCACCGTCTTCGAGCCAGCGGTAGGGGTCGGTGACCTTTACGTCGGGGCCGTTGGGCTGGGTGTACGCATCGACCACAGGCCGCGTCGCTACGGCGGGGGCGGGGGGCAGAGTAATGCCCTGTTTCCCGTGGACCTGGCCGCCAAGAGGCGCGCACACTGCAGGTAGGAGCAACACGGCGCATTGCATGAGCTTCCGCATTCTGAATCCTCGCCTGGCGAAATATTTTTTGATTGTAGGGGAGAAGCAGCGGAGCTGCGGGGGGAACTGTGCCGCCCGGGCGCTTCGGTACACTCAAGTGGGTTCGCCACAGAGCTGCAGTTGAAGCGACTTTGGACACCCGTGCAGCAACTGTGCCTGCCCGCGGAGGCAGGCTTGAGAAGGGGCGATGGAGTGACCGAGAAGCGGCAGCGCCGGCGCGATGCGGAGGCAGCCGGGGGCGCGATGCGGCCGGGCATGCAGTCTCTGCTGGATCTGCTGCGTCGCGAGTGCGAAGACGCGGAGCGCTCCGAGGCCGAGTGGAAGGACGTGCTCGCGCTGGCGGAGCAGGAGCACATTCTTCCGTGGGCGGCGCGCCTGCTCTCCCGGCGGCGGGGGCTCCCCGCACAGCTTTGTGCGCATCTGCAAACGATTGAGCGCGAGGCTGCCATCGCAGCGTTCTGCTGGACCGCAGAGTTGACGCGGATCCTGTCGGCCTTCAACGGGCGCGAACTGCGCGTCGTCCCGCTAAAGGGGCCATTTCTTGCCGAACGCCTGTACCGGGACACGGCGCTGCGCGCGAGCTATGACCTCGACCTGCTGGTCTCCCGCGCCGATGTCGAGCAGGCAGAGAGGGTCCTCTCCGGGCTGGGCTTCGCGCCCGGCACGCCGGACGAGTATCACCGGCAGTGGTACAGGGGGCCGACGACGGTGGAGCTTCACCACGACGTCGAGAATCCGCTGGCCTTCAACTTCCATACGGAGAGCGCGTTGGAGCGTGCGCAGCCGGCGAGCTTCGGGGGACAGCCGTGCTCGAAGCTGGCGCCCGATGACGAACTGCTGTTTCTGTGCCTGCATGGCGTGCGGCACAGATTCGAGCGGCTGAGTCTTCTGCTGGACCTTTCGCTGGCGTTTCAGAGGCTGGGGGCGAGGGAGCCGATCGGCTCAAGCGGCGAGGTCGCCGAACGTGGGAGCCTGTTGACGATCGGATGGAGAATGGCCGCGCTGCTCGATCCGGATCGGGTACCGCCTCTGCCGGAGCTGGTCTCGCGCGAGCACCGCCTTCAACTGGAGCAGGTGGCCAGCCGGCTTTGGCATGATCTGCTGGTGGTGCCCGCAGAGACCCTGGACTGGCGTGCGGCGCATGCCTTCTATCTTGAGATCGAGGAACCCCGCCGCCGGATGCGCAGGCGCGTGAACCACCTGCGCATCCTGCTCGCACGCACCATCGAGCCCGACTACCGTTTTGCGGCGAGATGGGGTTTGCACAGGGCCTGGCAGGTGCGTCTGCTTCGTCCGTTGCGTCTGCTCTGGGAGCTCACATGCGGCGATCGGGAAAGCGAACCGCACGGGGTGGAATGAAGAACGGTGGCTTCTTCGCGTGGGGGATCGGCGACGACACAATACGAAGGAGGGTCCGAGTCGTGGTGACCTCGAGACCCTCCTTGTGGTGAATGCAGTCGTGATCGATGGTGCTTAGTTGAGGCCGCTCTGCGTGGCTTTTACCAGGGTTCCTCCGGTTTTGGTTCCGTAGTAGATGCTGGACGCCTGGCTGGAGCTGCTGTTGTTGTCGACGACGATCCCGGTGGTGCCTCCGGAGGCGGCGAGTGCTGTGGTGGATGCGTTCACGGTGGGGGAGCCGCTGGTGATATCGAGGCTCATCACGCAGCCGGCGGTGCCGCCGCCGGTGGTCGCGATGCAGTGATTGGTCACGCCGACGAAGAGGAAATCCTTGGCGAGTGCGGAGTTGTAGAACTCGGTGACGGGCGAGGAGTCCGCAGTGCCGGTGGCGAGAGCTGTGCTGGTGATATCGGACGCGTTAAGCCGCGTACCGGTGAAGCCGACGCTGTACAGCGTGGGAAGCGTGCCTGTACCGGTGCCGGCGATGTACATCCGCGGGGTGCCTACGCCAGTGTAGAACGCGTTGTTGAAGTCCGGTGAGTAGGGGCCGGCGTAGGTGGTGCTGGCGGTGCCTATCGGAACGGTAACGGGAGACTTGAGACTGGTAGGGGTCTGGATGACGATGGCGTTGGTGCCGTTCGAGTTGAAGGTCGCGTAGACCATGCCGGAGGTGCCGTCGATCACGACGGGATTCTCGGACGTGGTGCCGCTGGCTAGCACACCGCTATACGTAACCGTGGGTGTCGTGGAGTTGTCGGTTATGTAGTCGATGCGGCCACTGCTGTCGGTGAAGAAGACCTTGTTCGAGACGGATTCGTAGACGGGGCCCGATGGGACTGCGGTGACGGCGGCGCTCCACACTATGGTTGGAGCAGAGCCGTTGAAGATGTTGGTGAGCTTGTAAACATACCCCGAGCCCGTGCCGCTTCTGCTGTAGGTGGTGACGTAGGCGACATCGTTTGTGTCGCCGGTGGTAAACACCACGAACGGCGCGGTGGTAGAGCTCTGCTTGGTCGTACCGCCATCGGGCGAGAGCAGGATTCGCTGATCGACGGCGTTGTTGCCTGTGCCTGGAACCACCGCTGCCGTCGGGCTCGTGCCATTGCTTCCGGTCGTGCCGAGGGTGAGCACATGGAAGTACGAGCTGCCTGTGGGGAGGTTCTCGATATAGGCCAGCCGCGTCCCATTCTGCGAGATGGAGATATCTGCGGGCACCTGACCGCTGCCGGAGGCATACGCGAACTTGACGCTGGGGGTGGTCGTCGGACAGAAGCCCGTGCCAGACGGATTGCTGTAGATGTTGTTGAACCCTACGATGTTGGCCTGGCCGGCGGAGGCTGTGTTGGCAGGGATTCCGATGGTGACGTAGTCGTTGGCGCAGCTGGGTGCGGCGGTCACGTCGAAGACGTACTTCGCAGGATACGTCTGGCCTCCACCCGGCGCCTCGGAGAAGGTAAAGGTGGTGCCAGTCACATTGAAGCTGTTGGAGTCGTAGAAGGTATAGCTGCTTGCGCCATTGCTGTAGAGGTTGAGTTCCAGGCCGCTGGACGCATTGCGGAAGAGCAGCCCGTGTACGTCGAAGATCGTCGGATTCTGGTTGGGGGTGATCAGGTTGTCATACTGGAAGAAGTTCTTGGGGCTGAGGTTTACGCCGCTGGTGGTGGTGGGATACAGCGGATAGGTGCCAGTGTCTGTGCCCGCGCTGACGGTCATCGTGCCCTGTGTAGCAAGGTACTCTCCGTTCAACTGGTCGGAGGTGTTTACGTTGCCGAGGCCGGTCTGGGTGCCGATCGAGAAGGTGAAATCGTAGATGGGATCGAAGGTCACCGAGCCAATCGAAAAGCTCCAGTCCCTCTTCTCTTTGCTGGAATTTTTTCCCCGGCCTTTTTGGCTTGGCCACCAGGTATCCGGATGGCGGATGTACCACTCATGCGCCCACCTTGGGTCGTTCTGGATCGCGGACACGGCCATGAAGTCTGTGGGCTGCGAATGGATGATGTGGTGATGTGTCCCGTCGGATACCACACCTCTCCGCACGTGTTCGGGCGCAGGTTCAGCGTGCAGGCTGAGCGAATCGCCCGGAAGCAAAGCCACAGCGAGCGCGGCGAAACCGAATGACATCAAACGACACTTGTTGTTGCTCATGAAGGTTTCTGCTCCAGGGATTGCAAGGTTTGCTGCCAGCGGCTCAATCTTAGCCCAGCGGAGTAGAGTGCCCGCAAGTGAGTCTCTGGGTTCCGGCTGATGTGACGCAAGCGCAAGAGTAACTGTCGTGGGTTCAGGGAGCTATACCACATAGGCGGCAGAACCAGCATTGCCATAGACGGCGGCTCCGACACGACGAAATCCAGACAGTCGACCAACGCGTACTAGTACCACACCGCGCAGTGCTGTTGCGGATTTTCAAGGAACCAAGGCAGATTCTCCGTTGCCACCTTTGTTGATAAATTGTGCCGGCCAACGCTTGACCGGGAGTTATAACAACGTCACGAGGCCAGAATGAACCCACAGGAACCAAACGACCGTGTTTCTCCGGAGGCAGAGCCCGTTGACAAAAAGCCTTATGAGAAGCCTGAAATGAGATACGAGCGCGTGTTCGAGACCATGGCTCTCTCCTGCGGCAAGGTACAGGCTACCCAGGGCAGTTGCCGGCGGAACCGCAAGGCGTCCTGACGCCTGAAGCTAATGGATGCGGCGACCCAACGTGTGGCAGCATGCTGCGAACTGATCCTGGAGGTAGTGCGCAGCAAGGGCGAGGTCCGGCTGAAGTTGTTCGGCACGAGCATGCTGCCAGCGGTGTGGCCCGGCGACTTAGTCGTCGTGCGGTGCTGCGTGTTCGGAGAGTTACAACTCGGGCAGATCATTCTCCACGAGCGAGCCGGGGCACTGACTGCCCACCGCATCGTGAAGATCCTGCGGAACCGGCTGATCCTGAGAGGCGATACGGTGCCCCAGTGCGACCCGCCCGTGCTTGCGACGGAGGTGGTTGGGAAGGTAGCCAGCGTCGTGCGCAACGGGCGCGAAATCTCTCTGCGGAGGCGCTTTGCCCACCGGGCCGTAGCCTTTGCGGTGCGCCGGTCCTCCATCTGCCGCAGGATGACGCTGCGTCTTGGCAGCGGACTCTGGGTTTGACCGGGAAGAGTTGCGGCTTGCGGCGGTAAGTACATACTTCGCATAGCAGGTATTTCGTTGAAGAAGCACGGTATTCTAGTTGGCGATTACTGCGAAGTTATCTCTAGTTACTCTGTTGATTCGTCCCCTAACAGTTACAGTATCTTCAACCGAGACCTCCAAGCCCGCTGTAGACTGGCGCTATTCATGCAACCATTTCCTGGCGCACTCGAGCACACGGTAGTTATCGAGATTGGCGGTGTCCCGATTGCGCTTGAGACCAGCGACCCGGGGTTCATCGGCATTCTGAAGACGCGCTTCGGCGATTTTTTCGACGACCGCGCGACGCCTCAGTTCCAATTTCGCATGGACCTGGTTCCGCCCGACAAGTTCGATCCTGACGCCGATGCCGAGGTATGGCTCGAGGATGGGGAGTGGAGGATGCAGCGTGGGGACTTTCTCGCGGAGTGGAGCCCGGAGAGGTGCCGGGGCACCATCCGCCAGTCCGCCAATCCATACTCGATCGACTCCGTGCTCCGGCTCGTCCATAGTCTTCTGCTCGCCCCCGCCGGCGGCTTCCTGCTCCATGCGTCGAGCGGCATCCGCAACGGCAAAGCGTTTCTCTTCTCCGGAGTATCGGAGGCCGGCAAGACCACCATGGCTCGCCTCGCGCCCTCTGACGTGCTGCTGCTCACGGACGAGGTCTCCTACGTGCGCAAAACGGATGGAGGCTACACAGCGTGCGGCACACCCTTTGCCGGCGAGTTCGGCGAACCGGGGCAGAACGTCTCCGCGCCGATTGCGGCGTTGTATCTGCTCGAAAAGGCGGCGGAGAACAGCATCGCCCCCATGGCCCCCGCCGAGGCCATCCGACGGCTGATGCGAAACGTACTTTTCTTCGCACACGATACAGAGCTTGTTCGTCTTGTCTTTGCGTCGGTCTGCGCCTTTGTGGCCAAGGTACCGGTGTATCGGCTTTCCTTTTTTCCTGACCAGCGAGTCTGGGAACTGATTGGGTGATAACGATGATCTCAGTGGAATCCTACATAGCAAAAAGTCCAGCCACCGCAGCCCGCATCCTGGGCGCCGAAGCCATCATCATGTCGACCGTGGACTCCACGCTCTTCTCGCTCAACCCAACCGGAACCGCAATCTGGGAGGCAGCCGACGGAGAGACCCGATTGTCGTCCATCGTCTCGCAGAAGCTCTGCGGGGAGTTTGCCGTCAGCGCGGACCAGGCGCATCACGATGCCCTCGAGTTCGTGCAGGCGCTGGCCGGGCACGGCATCCTGCTTGTGTCGAACGAACCGATCCAGCAGAAAGGACCGCAATGAATCTGCTCGATGAGATGAACCATAAGGCGACCTCGCTCGGCATCCCGCTCAGCGCGCATCTGGACATCACGTGGCGCTGCAACGAGCGCTGCGTCCACTGCTATCTGGACCACGACGCGCCGGGAGAGATGACCACGGCCGAGATCAAGAACATCATCCGGCAGCTCGCCGAGAGCGGCACCTTCTTTCTCAGTATCAGCGGCGGAGAGCCCCTGATGCGGCGCGACTGCTTCGAGATCCTCGAGTACGCCCGCTCGCTGCGCTTCAACGTCAAGCTCAAAACCAACGCTGTCATGATTGACGTGAAGCAGGCGGCACGGCTGCGCGATCTCGGTATTGAGCAGATCCAGATCAGCATCTACTCGCATCGGCCGGAGATACACGACGCCATCACCAAGGTGCCAGGCTCACTGAAGCGTTCGCTCGCAGCGATCCGGCGGCTTACCGCCCAGGGGCTGAAGGTGTCGATCACGAACGTTCTGATGAAGCAGAACCTCGGTGACGCAAAGGCGGTCCAGGCGCTCGCGCGGGAGCTCGGCGTCGCGTACGTGATGGATCCTACCATCACACCCAAGCTGAATGGAGACCGCTCGATCCTCAACCTGGGGATCGAAGGGCAGGCGCTGAAGGAGGTCTTCCACACTGAGGAGTTCGTTGGCAGTGTGGGTGAGTTCTGCGCGCCCGTTCCCACAGTGGATGACGACGTACTGGACGGCTACAGCTGCAGCGCAGGCCATACCCTGGTGTACATCTCGCCCTTCGGCGACGTGTACCCCTGTGTCCAGTTCCCCATGCCCTGCGGCAACCTGCGCACCCAGTCGTTCGAAGAGGTTTGGAGGCAGTCCTCCGCGTTGAAAGAGCTCCGCACGGTTCAAGTGCGCGATCTGCCCACCTGCTCCAAGTGCACGCACGTGGGAAGCTGCACACGCTGCCCCGGCCTCGCTTACATGGAAGGAAACATGCGCGGTCCTTCCAGCGCGGACTGTGCGAAGTCCGAAGCCAGGATGGGAACGTACGTGCCGCCGCCGCTGCCGCTCAACCTCGTCCAGATCAGCTGCTGAGCCGCTGCCCTGGCTAGTTCAAACAGCTGCACCCACCCAAGACATCTTTTGTAGGCGCGCAATCATCTCTCGGGATGCATGGCGCGTGAGCACGCTTCGTCGGGTACGCAACAGAGGACGTCACCCCTGCTGGCCGGTTCTACCGTAGCGCTTCTGGCAGGAGGTTGGATCCTGCTCGTGGCGGGTACGCGTCTGCACGAGATGATGGTCGGCGCCGGAGCGGTCGCCGCGTCCGCAGCCTTCCTGTGGGTTGTGCATCGGCGCTCGGCGCTCAGGCTGAGGTTCTCGCTCCCGGATGTGCTCGCCTGCTGGCGCCTTCCCTGGTACATTCTCAGCGGCTGCTACGTGATCACTGCCGTGTTGCTTCGCGATGTGTTTACCTCGAGGCGGGCGGAATCGCTCTTTCGAGTCAGCGGCTTTGCGACGGCACAGCACGATGCCCGCATGGTGTCGCGCCGCGTCCTTGCAACGGCGTATACAACAGCGGCCCCAAACTTTATCGTCATCGGCATCGACGTCGCCCAGAGCCGGCTGCTCTTCCACCAGATCCAGCGCAGCACAGTGCACACGATGGCGAAGCAACTGGGAGCAACGTCGTGAATCTCTGGGTGATCGCTGCAGCGGCCGTCACGTCCTGCCTGCTTCCGTGTGCGGATATGTGCCTGCGCGGGTCGCCAGAGAGGCGCCTCGCTGGGCTGGAGATGACGAGCATCCTGGTCACGATAGCGATGGTGCTGTTTACCGTAGGCTTCGGACGCAGTGCGTTCATCGATCTGCCGCTTGCACTCGCGGTGATGTCCTTCGGTGGAGGCCTGGTGTTTGCACGCTTTCTGGGGAAGCACCTGTGACTCCTTTGCTTCACCATCCCGTGCTCGAGACTCTGCTGCTGGCCGTGGTGGTCCTCTGTTGCTGGGTGGGCGTGCTCGGAATGTGGCGCATGCGGGAGCCGATACAGGCTCTCCAGTATCTGGGCCTGCCCGCGTCGCTCGGTGTGATCGCCCTCAGCACGGCTGCGTTCCTCGAGACCGGCGGCAGCCAGATCGCCTGGAAGACAGTCGTGATCTCGCTGCTCCTGTTCGCCATCAACTCTGTGGGAACCCATGCAACCGCTCGCGCTTTCCGAGCGCGCGAGCTTGGGCACTGGCAGCCGCTCGACGGCGACCCCATCGAGTTTGTGCGCGACGATGAAGATCGCAGCGGCAGCTCGGCCACCCATGCGGAGGAACCATGATCTGGTTCGCCGCCGGATTGCTTCTGCTGGTTGCCATCTCGGGACTGGCCGTCGTCCGCACCCGCGACGTGACCGAACAGGTGATCGCACTGTGCTTCTACGGTGTGGTGATGGCACTGGTTTTCTTCTACTTCCAGGCGCCCGACGTGGCCCTCTCGCAGATCACCGTGGGCGCCGTGGCGCTGCCGCTCATGATCATGCTCGCCATCTCGCGAATGAAGTACAGGGACAACCTGGCGCGCAGAAAAGAGCCCGGCGAGGACGCGGAGGACGGACATGACTGAGCGCCTGCGCGTCCGGCTCTTCCTTGTGTTCGGCACAGGCTTCCTCGCCCTGTACTGCTATGCCGCACTCAACCTGCCTCCGTGGGGCGCGTATCGCGGACCATACGGGGACATGATTGCCCGCCTGGCCGTCTACGAGCGCCACACAACCGACACCATAAATGCCGTCAACTACGACTACCGCGGCTTCGATACGCTCGGCGAGGAGAATATCCTGTTCGCCGCCGTGCTCGGCGTCATGATGCTGCTGCACAGAGAGCCCGGTGTGAAGACCCGGACTGTCGGCACGGTAAAGGACCGGCCGCACATGAGCGAGACGGTGCGCGCCGTCTCCGGCCCAGCGATCTTCGTCACGCTGATCTTCGGGTTCTACATCGGACTGCATGGCCAACTCACCCCGGGCGGAGGCTTTCAGGCAGGCGTGATCCTCGCCGCCGTCCCTTTGCTGGTCTACATCTGCGAGAACACCGAATCCTTCCGCCGCATTACGTCGCACTCCGCGGTCGAAGTGGTAGACGCCGTGGGCGCCGGATCGTATGCGCTGATCGGGCTCTCCCCCATGCTCTTCGGACTACCCCTGCTGACGAACTTCCTGCCGCTCGGGGAGACAGGTGACGTGTTCTCCTCCGGCACCATCGCGGTCATCAGCGCCTGCGTCGGCGTGGAAGTTACCGCTGCCTTCCTGCTGGTGGCCTACAGCTATCTCGAAGAGATCGTCACCGGAGAGGTTCCGGAGGAGTAGAGCATGCCTCATATCATCAACACGCTTCCATTCTTTGTCGCTGCCTGGCTCTTCTTCTGCGGCCTCTACGGCCTGGTCAGCAGCAGGCATCTTGTTCACTCCGTGGTATGCCTTGCGATCCTGCAGAGCTCGACGTATCTTCTGCTGCTCGGGATCGGGTACCGCGTGGGCGGTGCCGCGCCCATCTTTGCGGATATCCCGGTCGGTAAGCTAACCGTGGATCCAGTGGTCCAGGCGCTGATGTTGACCGATGTCGTCGTCGAGGCCGTCGTGGTCGCTCTGCTGCTCGCCATGGTCGTGAAGGCGCATGAAAAGTCAGGCTACGTCTCCCCCGATGGCCTGCGGACGCTGAGGGGCTAGCGATGTCGCAAGCCTCCGCGCTCACCCCGCTTCCGGTTGTGCTGCCGCTGCTGGGTGCCGCCGTCCTCGCCGCACTGCGTAAGGTGCTGAGCCGGGCGGCCGCAGACACTCTGGGCACAGCAGTCGCCACGGCCACTCTCGTCGTCGCCGCGACCTTGCTTCTCCGCTCCACCCACGGCGCGGAGGTCTACTGGTTCGGGAACTGGCATCCGCGCGGCTCCATGGTGCTCGGCATCACGTTTGTGGTGGAGCCCATCAGCGCGGGACTCGCCACCCTTGCCGCGCTGCTCACCACGCTCGCCCTCCTGTTCTCCTGGCGCTTTGTGGATTCCGGAGGCAATCACCTGCAGCCGCTGCTGCTGCTCTTCCTCGCGGCCATGTGCGGCTTCTCGCTCACCGGCGACCTCTTCAACATGTTCGTCTTCTTCGAACTGATGAGCACCGCGGCGTTCGCCCTGTGCGGGCTGAAAACCAAGGAGTCCGCGCCGCTGCAGGGATCGTTCAACTTCGCGGTCACGAACACGGTCGCCGCCTTCTTCGTGCTCACCGGCATTGCATTGCTCTACTCCATTACGGGCGCATTGAACATGGCGCAGATCGGATTTGAGATCGCCGGGCGTCACGATCCGCTCGTTCTCTTCGCCTTCACCCTGCTCACCTGCGGATTCCTGGTCAAAGCTGCGATCGTCCCGTTTCATCTGTGGCTGCCGGACGCGCACGCCGTCGCTCCAACGCCGATCTGCGTGCTCTTCTCCGGCCTGATGGTCGAGCTTGGGCTTTACGCCGTCCTGCGGCTGCACACGGTGCTCTTCGCGCAGGCACTCGCCCCCCACGCTGCACAGCTGCGGGCCATCCTGCTCACCTTTGCTGCGGCCACCGTCTTCCTCGGCGGCATCATGTGCTACGCCGAACACCACCTGAAACGGATGCTCGCGTTCTCCACCATTTGCCACGCGGGGATGATGCTGGCCGCGTTGTCCCTTGGAGGGCCGCTTGCCGTCGCGGCCATGCTGACTTATGTGCTTGGCCATGCCTTCGTCAAGTCGAGCCTCTTCTTTACCAGCGGAATGATTCTGCATCGTCTGCGGTCGATCAGCGAAAACGCTCTCTTCCGCCGCGGAGTAGGGATGCATGGTACGGCCGCGCTCTGGTTTCTCGGAGGCGCCGGACTCGCCGCGGCGCCCGGGTTCGCCACCATGCTCGCTGAAGCGGGTGTCTCCCGTGCCGAAGAGCAGGCGGGGCTGCATGGAGTCTCGCTGTTGTACCTCTTCGGTGGCGTGCTCACCAGTGCTGCGGTCTTCCGCGTAGGAATGCACACCTTTCTCGGATGGGGCGACCAGCCGCTCACCGACAGCGCCGCCGAGGTAGGAGAGTTGCCCGAGACAGCGCCCGAAGAGCAGCGGCTGGCCTGGTGGCTTGTGCTGCCCCCCACACTCTGCGTCGCGGCGTCGTTGGCACTGTCGTTGCTGCCGGGTTGGCTCCCCGTCCTGCGAGATGCGGCGGCCGCGCTCGTCAACCAACCGGCGTATCTGCACACGGTTTACACCGGCCAGTCCGTGCGACTCACCCAGCCATCATGGAGCGAGGCCGTCCCCGCGGCCATGCTGCGTGGCTCGCTCGCGCTTGCCCTCGCCCTGCTGCTGGCGCTCAGCTCCGTGTTCCGCTCGCGGCTCCCCCGCGCTCTCCGGATTGGCCCGCGCCTGGAAGGCAAGCTCAACGGTCTGCGCGCGTGGCAGAGCGGACACCCCGGCGACTACGTCCTTTGGATCACCGCCGGCGTGACAGTGTTCGGAGCCGCCGCTCTGGCGTTGTTGCGATCCTGAGCGTGGGCGTGGCCCTGCGTGGCAGAGCGGCTCAGGCCGACTCTGCCATCCCCTGTGTGGCCGCAATGGATGCCGCAGCGCGGTTTCTGTAGCTCGCCCCGACGAAGTCGCGGAACAGCGGATGCGGCTCGAGCGGCTTCGACTTGAACTCCGGGTGGAACTGGCACGCCAGGAAGAACGGGTGTGTTGGGATCTCGACGATCTCCACGTAGGTCGCATCCGGCGTGGTGCCGGTGAGGCGCATGCCGCCGCCCGTCAGTACCGCCTCGTACTCCCGGTTGAACTCGTAGCGGTGGCGATGCCGTTCGGAGATCTCCATCGTCCCGTAGGCCTTGGCGGCGAGCGAGTCCGGCTCCAGCACGCAGGCCCACGCGCCCAGGCGCATGGTGCCACCCATCTCTTCTACCCCCGTCAGCTCGCGCAGCTTGTAGATGATGCGGTGCGGCGTGGCAGGATCGAACTCGCCGGAGTTTGCGTCCGCCAGTCCGCACACGTTGCGCGCAAATTCGATGCAGGCGGTCTGCATCCCCAGGCAGATGCCGAAGTACGGCACGTTGTTCTCTCGCGCGTAGCGGATCGCGTTGAGCATGCCTTCGATGCCGCGCTTGCCGAACCCGCCCGGGACAAGGATGCCGTCAAAGCCTTCCAGCTGGAGCTCGTACTCCCGATTCGGGCGGCCTTTGCTCTCGCCTGGGGCGGGCTGGTCACGCGTCTCCAGGCCCTCGGCTTCAATCCACGTCACCTTCAGCTTCAGGTTATGTGCCAGCGCGCCGTGGACCAGCGCTTCCTTCAGCGATTTGTAACTGTCCTCGTACTCCACATACTTGCCGACGATGCCGATCGAGACCTCATCCGCGGGGTTGTATGCGCGGTTGACGATGTCGTGCCAGCGCGCAAGCTCAGGCTCCCGCGCATCGATCCGCAGGTAGTGCAGCAGCAGCTTGTCCACACCTTCTGCGGCCAGCGCGAGCGGCAGCTCGTAGATGCTGGCAACGTCCCGCGCGGCCACCACCGCTTTCTCCTCCACGTTGCAGAACAGCGCGATCTTGGAACGCATCTCCCTGGGTACGGCGCGGTCGGTGCGGCAGAGCAGGATGTCGGGCTGGATGCCGATCGACAGCATCTCCTTCACGGAGTGCTGCGTGGGCTTGGTCTTCAACTCCTGTGCCGCCGCGATCCACGGGATCAGCGTCACGTGGACGAAGCAGGTGTTGTCGCGGCCCAGGTCCTGACGCATCTGGCGAATCGCTTCCAGGAAGGGCAGCGATTCAATGTCGCCTACCGTGCCACCGATCTCGACGATAGCCACCTCGCAGTCCGCAGCCACCTTGCGCATCGCATTCTTGATCTCGTTGGTCACGTGCGGAATCACCTGCACCGTCTTGCCGAGATAGTCGCCCCGCCGTTCCTTGGTGATGATCTGCTCGTAGATCCGGCCCGTCGTCAGGTTCGAATCGCGCGTCAGCTTGGAGTGCGTGAAGCGTTCGTAGTGGCCGAGGTCGAGGTCCGTCTCCGCTCCGTCGTCCGTCACGAAGACCTCTCCGTGCTGAAACGGCGACATCGTCCCTGGGTCCACATTCAGGTATGGGTCGAACTTCATCAGGTTGACCCGGATCCCACGCGCCTCGAGCAGGCACCCGATCGACGCGGCTGAAAGCCCTTTACCCAGCGAAGACACGACTCCACCCGTCACAAAGATGTATTTGGCTGACATCTCCGCCTCCGTCGATTCAGTTGTATGGATTGGCCGCACGCGTCGGGCACGACCCAGTATATCGCAGCCTGTACCCACACCCGGCCGGTGTCTTCGGATACCCCTCTCCGTAGCCTCGCAGCCCCATAGCCTCGCGGTCTCGTATGATCGTGCCATGCCGCGCCCTCGCCGCGTCGAGCTCCGCTGGACCGCCACGCAGGAGCGCGTGCTCCTCTGGCTCGACCGCCTTGGCGAGCGCCTCCGCCCTCACCGCACCCCCGCCCACCTGCTCACGGGCATCCGCGGCGAACGCGCCGCGCTCTTCGAGCTCCGCCGGCGAGGTTACATCGTCGTCGCATCCCGCTGGACCACCACGCGGTCGCGCGGCGACGTGGACCTGATCGCATGGGACGGGCCCTTCCTGTGCTTCGTGGAGGTGAAGTCCCGCACCGCGCGGGACCTTACGCCGGCAAACTCCGCCGTGAACGACACCAAGCGCCGGATGCTGCGAACTCTGGCCAGGCACTACCTGCAGACCTTTCGAGCAGAGCAGAGGAGGACGATCCCCGTTCGGTTCGACGTGGTCAGCGTCTATCAGCTCGTCGACGGATACGAATTCGATCTGTTTGCGGGTGCATTTCCCCTCAGCGAGCCCTAGTTCTTCACGCCGCAGCCCGTAGCGGGACCCATTCGGCGGGATTCGGTGTCTAATACATCCGGAGGGCACCCATCCGCCATGACGCTGCTGAACGCACCGGAGTTCGACCAAAGGAAAGAGACCCGCAGGAGAAACGCTCTCGTCGGTTCGGGAGCCTTCATCGCACTGGTCGTGATCCTGGCGCTTGCCGGTTTTATGCTCGGTCACGGCTGGATGTTCATGAATCTGCCTGTGGAGCATCGGGTAAAGGTCTTTTTTTCTGCCCTTCAGTCTGGCGACTACCCGACGGCGTACGGCATCTGGTACAACGACCCACAGTGGCAGCAGCACCCCGACAAGTACAAGGACTACCCGATCCAGCGGTTTACCGAAGACTTCACCACGGAGAGCAACTGGAAGGGGCCCATCACCAGCTACCACGTGGACTTCTCCAAGCGCGACGCCACCGGCACCGTCGTCGCATCGACCGTCAACGGGCGGAACCTCACCTTGAAGGTGCAGCGGGCAGACAACACCATCACCTATTTTCCGTTTGAGCTGACACGGGGCGTCTTTTAGGTGAGGATGCGGAGAAACGGCCACACGAGCGGCTTGGCTGCCCACGATAGACCGGCGGCAAAGCCCATCACAGCTTGACCGGATAACGCTCGGATCACACGGCCGACGAGGCCAGCGCTTCGCGGCGGATGATCTGCAACTCCGGCAGAATGCGCCCCAGCGCGGCTGGCTTCCCATCGGGCGTGCCCAGGGCGAAGTAGGCTTCCCGGAACAGGGCGTACAGCTTGTCGTAGCGCGCGGACTCTGCAGGCTCCGGCTCGTAGATGTGGAAGGGTGGGCAGAGGGCGTCCTGGGCCTCTTCGATGGAGCTGAAGTCGCCTGCAGCCAGAAAGGCGAAGATGACCGAGCCCAGCGAGGTAACGTCGCCTTCGGGTACAAGGACAGGCTTGCGCAGCGCGTTGGCGTAGATGCGGTTGAGCGTCGCGTTGCGCTTTGGAATGCCTCCCCCGTTGATGACGCGATGGATGGGGGCGCCGTGAGTCTCCATGCGGTCGAAGATGATGCGGGTCTGCAGGGCTGTGCCTTCGACCGCGGCGAAGAGCTCGTCCGCGGCCGTGTGGTGGAGATTCCAGCCGAGGGTGACCCCGCCGAGCGAGGGGTTGACGAGCACCGTGCGGTCGCCGTTGTCCCACGTCAGGCGCAGCAGGCCGGTCTGCCCGGCGCGCAGGTGGGCGGATTCCTTTGACAGCTCGACGACCGTGGTTCCCGCGCGCGCGGCGATGGCGCCGAACACGTCCCCCACGGCCGACATGCCCGCCTCGATACCGACCCGGTCGGGGTACACGGAGCCCGGGACCACGCCGCATACGCCCGGCACAAGCGTCTGCTTCGCGGAGAGCCCGATGATGCAGGTGGACGTTCCGATCACGTTAACCACATCGCCCAGGCGAATATTGGCGCCGATGGCGTCCCAGTGCGCGTCGAATGCGCCAACGGGAATGGGAATGCCCGGGGCGAGGCCGAGTTTCGTGGCCCACTGTTCCGACAGGTGGCCGGCCAGGTGGTCCGACGTGAGATAGCGGCCGGTGGCGATCTTTTCGCGCATCCCGGCCAGCAGGGGGTCCACCGTCGTGAGGAACTCCTCCGGAGGAAGGCCTCCCCAGCGCGGGCTCCACATCCACTTGTGACCCATGGCGCACACGCTCCGGGGCAGCTCATTCGGATTCGTGATGCCGCACAGGGTCGCAGCGACCATGTCACAGTGCTCAAGCGCCGTGACCAGGTTGGGGCGCAGCTCGGGGTTGTGGCGCAGCCAGTGGAGGAGCTTCGACCAGCCCCACTCGGAGGAGTACACCCCGCCGCACCAGTCGATGCCTTCAAAGCCCGTCCCGCCGTGCCACGTGTGAGCGCAGCGGGTGATCTCGGCCGCCTCGGAGGCCGCCCGGTGGTCGCACCAGAGGTAGTACTCGCCAAGCGGCTGAAGGCCTTCGCCGACCATGATGACCGACGAGCCCGTGGTGTCGAGCGCGAGAGCTTTGATCTCGCGGCCGTCGATCCCGCTCACCCGGATTGCTTCGCGCGTGGCATGGGCCAGCGCAGCCATCTGGTCGTCGTGGCTCTGCGTCTTCAGGTGCGGGTCGGTCGGGGAGCTGTGGAGTGGGTACTCGGCCGAGGCCGAGCCGAGCTTGCCGCGCTGCTTGTCGAAGATAGAGATGCGCACGCTTAGCGTGCCGAAGTCCGCCCCTGCCACGATGCTCACTGATATGTCTCCCTGGGCCGTCGTATGCGCGAACTGACGGGCCTTCGCATTTTAGCCGAGAGCGGCAGGATGACGGGTCGATGACCTCCACTCCTCCGCCGGCTATTCGGCTGTTGGGGAGCGGAGCGGCGGGCCGGTCCTTCATCGGTAGCGCCCCCCGGACTTTGGTATAACCGGCCCATGGCACTGACGCTGAACAAGAGGCTCGCCGGGCGGGATGGAGTGCTGAACATGCAGCTCTGCGTCATCCCCTCGCCCGTGGTGACACGGGCGATCGCCGCCGCGGGGGCGGACTGCGCCGTGCTGTGGCTGACGGGCTCTGTGGCGGAGTCGCGCGCGCGGCCGACAGCCGCACCCGGCCCGCTGCAACCGAGAGCATCCCGAT